>JASLFS010000039.1 GCA_030150505.1 Vitreoscilla sp.
AAAAAAAGGTTATAAACTAAACCTGCGCCAGTTTTCCCAAAACCGCCAAGTTAATCCTGCCTTTGAAGAAGGTGCAATTGATGCATCAGTCAACCAAAGCAGCGCTTATATGAAAGCATATAATGACAAAAACAATATTGAGATGGTTGCTTTAACTGATTCACCAAGTGCACCACAAAGCCTGCGCTCAAAAAAACACCAATCATTAAATGACATCAAAGATGGCATGATTATTGCGCTATCAAATGATCCAGTAAATGCTGAGCGGAGCGCACGAATTTTAGAAAAATTAGGTTGGATTAAAATTAAACCAAATACCAATATTCTAAACTTTAGTGTAAATGATATTGAACCTGGTCAATATAATCTAGATATCCGAGAAACCGATGCTGCCCAAGGATTACGTCTATTAGATGATGTTGATTTTGTTGTGGTAAATGGTAATTACGTTGCTAGCGCTGGACAGCGCATTGCTGATGGTTTGGTCGTAGAAGATACACCACCGGAACATCGTATTATTGTTACGGTGTTAAATAAAGATAAAGATAAACAATGGGCTCAGGATTTAAAAGCTGCATTTGAGTCAAAAGAATATGCTGATTACATTCGTTCACAGCGCTTATACGATGGTTTCATTGAGCCTAAAGCATGGGAACAATATCCAAAGCCTTAATCCCTCCTCTTGTCGCCAACCATCTAATCTAGATTTAAATAGCGAGTGATTTTTCACTCGCTATTTCCAAATATAACCGCAGCACTGAATATTCAATAAAAATCCAAATGACTTATTATTCTGTCTCATCAACAAATATTATGAGGCATATTACCTTGGTTAATATTTAACAAATTGAAATTATTATACAAATACAATAATATAAAATTACTATTAACTTCATAGCAAAATCAAATTATGTCATTTTCATTTGTAAATGTATTATCGGTATTCTGTAATTTATATTAGAATCATATAAGTTAACTTAATTTACAATATTAATTATGCAAAAAATGAATAAGGGATTTACATTAGTTGAGATAATGATAGCTTTAGTTATCATTAGTATTTTAGCTGCTATCTCTTTACCTAATTACCAAAAATACGCCGCCAAAGCAGAAGTGGCTCGTGTTCATGCGGAAATGGCAGCTGTTAAATCTCGAGTTGAAATTGAGTTTCTAGAGGGAAATGCCATTGATTTACATGCTGGCGGATACAGTGGTTCATCAACTGATTCAATCAAACTCAATCCTGACCAATATATTGATTTAGGTTTACTGGATAAAAATAGCCGCCCCCGCTCTAACTTAGTTACCCAATATCGATTAATTAATATGGAAGGTCCAGCAATACTACTTATTGCCACTGTTGGATATAAGTCTTCTAATTTAGTTAAAGGCACGCATGTTGCAGTTGCAAGAAATCAAAATGGAGTATGGGATTGTTATATTGCTAATCCTGATGATACTGTAGATGCCAAAATTCTTAAAAAATCCATACCTAGAAGCTGCCAATATCTTGATAAGTCACAATATCAAGCAGCAATTGCCAAAGTGACATCAACTGCAAAAATTGGTTCTCAAACATTTTCAGAGATTCAATAACATCAGTTTACATGTATATAAAAAAAGCCCTAGATTTCAATCTAGGGCTTTTATCATTTTTTCAATGATGATAATTTATTTATTTAGCTCTTTAGCCAAGTACAACCATGTTTCAATAACTGTATCTGGATTCAAAGAAATAGTTTCAATACCTTCTTCAACTAACCATTTAGCAAAATCAGGGTGATCAGAAGGACCTTGACCACAAATACCAACATATTTATTCAATTTACGACAAGCTGAAATAGCCAAATGTAACATTGCTTTAACTGCTGGGTCACGTTCATCGAATGTTGCTGAAATTGGACCACCGCTATCACGGTCAACACCCAATGTTAATTGAGTCATGTCATTAGAACCAATTGAGAAACCATCGAAGTATTGTAGGAATTGTTCAGCCAAAATTGCATTCGTTGGCAATTCACACATCATGATTAAACGTAAGCCATTTTTGCCACGCTCTAAGCCATTTTGTTTCAATGCTTCAACAACTGCTTCAGCTTCTTTTAATGTACGAACGAATGGAATCATGATTTCAACGTTAGTGAAACCCATGTCATCACGAACACGTTTCAATGCTTTACATTCCAAATCAAAACAAGCACGGAACTCTTCAGCAACATAACGAGCAGCACCACGGAAACCCAACATTGGATTTTCTTCATGAGGCTCATAAATGTTACCTGCTAACAAGTTTGCATACTCATTAGATTTAAAGTCCGACATACGAACGATAACTTTTTTAGGGAATGCTGAAGCAGCTAATGTTGCAACGCCTTCTGTGATTTTATCAATGAAGAAATCAACAGGAGAAGCATAACCAGTAATGCGTTCTGCGATAGTTTCTTTTAAGTCAGCATCTAAAGTATCAAAATCCAACAATGCTTTAGGATGAATACCAATTTGGCGGTTAATAATGAATTCCATACGAGCCAAGCCAATACCTTCGTGAGGTAGTTTAGCAAAGCCGAATGCTAATTCTGGATTACCAACGTTCATCATGATTTTAGCTGGTGCATCTGGCATGTTATCTAGAGCAACATCCGTCACTTCTACTTTTAACAAGCCTTCATAAATTAGACCAGTATCACCTTCAGCACAAGAAACAGTCACTTCTTGACCTTCTGTTAGAACAGCAGTCGCGTTACCACAACCTACTACAGCAGGGATTCCTAATTCACGAGCAATAATAGCAGCATGACAAGTACGTCCACCACGGTTAGTAACGATTGCTGCAGCACGTTTCATCACTGGTTCCCAATCTGGGTCAGTCATGTCAGTTACCAATACGTCGCCAGCTTGTACTGAATCCATTTCAGAAGCATCTTTAATCAAGCGTACTTTACCTTGGCCAACTTTTTGACCAATAGCACGGCCTTCACAAATCACTTCTGATTTATCAGCAATGTTGTAACGGCGTAATGTGCTTGAATTTGTTTCTTGAGATTGAACTGTCTCTGGGCGAGCTTGCAAAATGTACAATTTGCCATCTACACCATCACGACCCCATTCAATATCCATTGGGCGTTCGTAATGTTCTTCAATAATCAATGCGTAATGAGCCAATTCTTGAATTTCTTCATCGCTGATTGAGAATTGTTTTTGAGCTTTTTCCTCAACATCAATAATTTTTACTGATTTACCAGCAACTGCTTCGTCAGTGAAAATCATTTGAATGAGTTTAGAACCCATTGTTTTACGCAAAATTGCTGGGCGTTTTTCGCGTAGGTTCTTTTTATGTACATAGAATTCGTCTGGGTTAACAGCACCTTGTACAACCATTTCACCCAAACCGTAAGATGATGTAACAAATACAACGTCTTCAAAACCTGATTCGGTATCAATCGTAAACATAACGCCAGAAGCACCGCTATCTGAGCGCACCATACGTTGAACACCAGCAGACAACGCTACATCTGCATGTGCGAAGCCTTTGTGTACTCGATAAGAAATAGCACGGTCATTGTATAAAGAAGCAAATACATGTTTCATTGCTTCTTTAACATTATCCAAACCATTAATGTTCAAGAATGTTTCTTGTTGACCTGCAAAAGATGCATCAGGCAAATCTTCTGCCGTTGCTGATGAACGTACAGCTACTGAGATTTCTGCAGTACCTGCATCTGCAATCATTTTTTCCCAAGCAATTTGGATATCGTGTTCCAATTCTTCTGGGAATGGGGTTTCAAGAATCCATTGGCGAATTTCTTTACCAACACGCAATAGTTCGTTGACATCATCCACATCTAAGCTGTCCAAAGCTGCATTAATGCGGTCAGCTAAGCCATTGTGAGCTAGAAATGTGCGGAACGCTTCAGCTGTGGTCGCGAAACCACCAGGCACACGCACGCCCTTAGAGGTTAGTTGACTAATCATCTCACCTAGCGAAGCATTTTTACCACCTACCTGCTCCACATCGGTCATGCGTAGATTTTCAAACCAAATTACGTTATTACCGGCCATTTTCTGTATCCAAGTGTTAAATAAAAAACAAGTAAAAAATCTTTAGTATTCTATCCCCTTGTTTCATTAATGTCATGCACTTTTGGGGGATTTGGCAACAAGATGGCACGTTTAAGCCATATTAAGCCATATTTTTTAAAATTATATTTCAATAAATTTTTATTATTAAAATATAATTTCTCATATATCTTGTATTTTAATTACTTTACATTCGATTAAATTCGAAAGTAAATGATCATTTTTTCAGGTTTGTATTTCAAATATGAATTTAATAGTATTTTTTGATTATTTTTCTTTCATTTTGAAATCTATTTTGTACCCATTCTAAACCAAAATCAATTTAAAAAATTGACTAAATAATATTTATTCGGTTTACTTTATTTTGTATTTTTAATACAAAACAATTTATGAATACAAATAACGATTAAACCGCTTATATAGACTACATATACTAATTAACCATTTAGTTATATAGTAAACCCACCAAAAAATAATTGGCAATGGATATTGAATGAATAAAAATGCCTCTACTACTAAGATAATTTATCAAAGCATTAATGCTTACAATGGCCAGATTTTGCATCAGCGTCAAACTGATTCATTGTTAACACTGCAAAATGCCATTAAAAAACTAAAGACAAAACAGCAAAGCTGGGCAGAACTAAAAGTAACTGAAAGAACAGCTCAGTTACAATTATTCGCAGAAAGATTATCTGAACACAAAGACCGCTTGGCTCAAATGATTTGTGAAGAAGTGGGCCGTTGTTTGCGTGAATGCCATGCCGAATTAGATAAATCAATTGACTTGATACAATATTACAGCCGCTTGGCTCCTGAGTTACTGGATAAAAAAACCATTACAACCCAAGCTAGCTTAAGCCAAGTTCGTTTTGAGCCTTTGGGTATTGTGCTCGCAGTAATGCCTTGGAACTATCCCATTTGGCAATTAATTCGTTTTGCTATCCCTGCTCTGTGTGCGGGCAATGCGTGCGTTATCAAACCAGCTCCAAGCGTTGCTCGCATTACCGAAGCTTTATTTGAGCTAACGGAAGATTTACCATTCATCGCTACTTACTTAGCCAATGAAGACATTGAAGCTGCAATTGCCATGAGTGATTCGATGGCATTTACGGGTTCCACCCAAACAGGACAATATCTAGCTAGCCTTGCTGGTAAACATTTAAAAAAATGTGTATTGGAACTAGGTGGTAGCAATGCATTTATTGTTTTAAAGGATGCAGATATCGTTCAGGCAGCCAAAGATGCTTGCCATTCAAGATTCAGAGATGCTGGTCAATCATGCAATGCTGCTAAACGTATTATTGTAGAAGAAAGCATTTCAGAACGCTTTCAGGAAGCCTTTTTGACAGAATGTAAACTGTTAACAATGGGTAACCCTATGCTGCCTGAAACAACCTTAGCGCCATTACACACTGCCAGCGTTCGTCAGCGCATCCATGAACAAGTTTTAGATGCTTTGGCGAACAATGCAGAGTGTTTGCTAGGCGGAACATTGCCTGATGAAACTAGCCACTTCTATCCAGCTACTGTTTTAACCAACATCAATCCAAACTGTCGAATTTATCGAGAAGAAGTGTTTGGCCCTGTTGTTAGCTTAATGATTGCAAAAGATGCCAATGAAGCTATCGAACTAGCCAATGATAATCCATATGGCTTAGGTGCTGCCATCTATAGCGAAGACATTGACCATGCTTGGCAATTAGCACAAAAACTTAATGTTGGCAGCGTATTTATCAATCGCCATACTAGTAGCGATTTACGTTTACCATTCGGTGGCGTTAAAGCATCTGGCTTCGGTCGAGAGCTTTCTGAATTTGGTTTATATGAGTTTGTGAATGTCAAAACTTACTGGCAAAAATAAAACCCATTCTCCATAAAAAAATCCCTTTTGCTACATCGCATAAACGAGCAAAAGGGATTTTTAATATCCATCTTATATAATATGAATACTCTTTTAAAACAGTTTTTGCATTTCTTCTGCTCTATCAATAGCCGCGCTCATAGCATCTGCCACAGTATTTTTTAAGTGATGCTCATTAAATACGGACAAAGCTGCTGCTGTCGTGCCACCTTTAGAAGTCACATTCTCTCTTAATGTCGAAAAAGAAACACCTAACTCCTGCTCTGCCAACGAAGCGGCTCCTTTAGCTGCCTGCAAGACCAATTGGCGCGCATCTGCTTGATTAAACCCCAGCTGCTCTGCTTTTGCCTGCATAGCCTCCATAAACAAAAAGAAATATGCAGGAGAACTGCCTGTTACCGCAATAATATCGTTAATACCATCTTCTTTTTCAACCCAAGCCACCACACCAACAGCGCTCATTAGCTTTTCAGCAAAAATTCTATCTTCAGCACTAACTTTTTCTTTTGCAAAAAGACCACTCACACCCTGCCCAACCAAAGATGGTGTATTCGGCATAATGCGCACCAAATCCAAATCCGTGGACAAATAATCATCATATCGCTTAGCGACAATACCAGCAGCAATAGTTAACACCAACTTGCCCTGCCAATTCACCAAAGCGTTAAAATCTTCACAAACCTGCTTCATGAGCTGAGGCTTAACGGCCAACACCACAACATCAGCATTCTGCGCAGCAGCCACATTATCACTACTACTATTAACCCCATATTTTTGAGCAAGCACATCACGATTGGTGCTGCTTGGGGCGGTCACGGTAATTAAATCAGCGGGATAACCGCTACTTACCAAGCCTGCAACAATGGCGCTAGCCATATTACCAGCACCAATAAATGCAATTTTTCTATTCTTCATTTGCTTATTTAACCTCATATTCGTATTGCTTAAGAACGGCGTTTAATTCCCGTTTTGAGTAAAATACTCGCAGCCAATTCCTCAACAGATTTATGAGTTGTGCTCATATAAGGAATATTATATTGTCTAAACATCATCTCTGCGCTACGAATCTCGCTGCGACAATTATTCATACTGGCATAAGTTGAGTCAGGTCTACGCTCAGTTCGGATATGATGTAAACGATCTGCATCAATGGTTAAACCAAATAACTTATCACGAAAAGGCTTTAACATTCTTGGTAAATCAGTATGACATAAATCATCAGGCGTTAATGGATAGTTAGCCGCACGAATGCCATATTGCAAAGCCAAGTACAAGCAAGTTGGTGTTTTGCCCGAACGAGACACACCAACCAAAATGATATCAGCCTTTCGCAATTCTTTATCAGTAATCCCATCATCATGATTCAAACTGAAGTTAACTGCTTCCATCCTAGCATCATAACGATCTGTATCTTGAATACCATGAATGTTACCAGCGACATGACTTGCCGTTGTATTCAATTCTTTTTCTAAAGTACCAACAAATGCATCAAAAAAATCCAAATGCAAACCCTTACTGGTATTCACAATATTACGAATTTCCTCATTAACAATACTAGAAAAAACGATAGGACGAATCTGACCTAACTCAGCCGCCTCATTAATGATTTCCACCATTTCATGCGCTTTTTCAGTCGTATCAATAAAAGGATGAATACTGCGCTGAAACTGAATATGATTAAACTGATTCAGCAAAGCCTCCCCCATGCTTTCAGAAGTGATACCGGTACGGTCAGAAACAACAAAAGCAGAGCGCAACTCATTCATGTTTACATTCCAATATTTTAAAAAATTTAGTCATATCCAAAATATACCATTTTTCGAAAAATCATGAAATTCATCGACGGTTTAAAAATTATTCCAATAGGTTATTTTTACAAAAATTATCCAATAAAATACACTTATTAATAATAATATTTGATATAAAATAACTGTCTAAAGAATTAAAGAATCAACAAATCCCAAGTCGTGAGTGGGCTAAAACCACGACGTTATGTAGCTGATTTTTTCCATGTTCATCAGCGTGACATAATTGATGTATTCCCTTGTCTATATTGCAACACCCAGCAAATGGCTAACATCCTCGTTAGCCATTTATCTTGACTACAAAAAATTCCCACTCATCACCAATTAATAGCACTTCATCCATTAACGAATAAAAATGGTAGAATCAAAACAATCAAAGTAAAAACTTCACAAGCAAATTCCAACCATGATTCAATCAAACACCCCATGCCCTTGCCAAAGCAACTTAAGCTACCAACAATGCTGCCAAAGCATCCATCAACAACAAAATGCGCCTGATGCACTCACATTAATGAGATCACGCTACAGTGCTTTTGCTTTAGGATTAATTGATTACATCATTGATACAACACTTCCAAGCCAACAGAGCCTTCTTAATAAAGAAGACATTGCCAATTGGAGTCAAAACAGCACTTGGTTGGGACTGCAAATTACAGAACATCACTCGCTAGATAGCAATCATGCTTCAGTTACATTTATTGCACACTGGCAGGAAAATAACCAAACATACCAACACCAAGAACATTCCATTTTTGTGTACACAGACAATCAATGGTTTTTTATAGACCCAACAGTCCTAAATAAAGCTTCTCGAAACGAAGCCTGCATTTGTGGAAGCCATAAAAAATTCAAAAAATGCTGTGGAATCTATTTGTAAAAACCAATAACTATTTGCCTGTCAAGACAACTGACAGTGCTATAATACTGCCCAATTTCTAAAACAAGGACAGCTAAATCATGTGGTTTAAACAACTTAGCTTTTATCCGCTAAATCCAAACACTCATTTTGACAATGAAGAACTAAACACCCAACTCATGGAAGCAGAATTTGCTCCCTGCCAAGGTTTAGATTGGTTTAGCGAAGGCTTTTCTGCACCAATGAGCCAACAACCTGATTTACTGGCTTTTGCAGCAGACAATACATACCGAATCCACTTAAAAAAAGAAGATAAAGTTTTACCTGCAGCAGTGATTCGAGATATTCTTGACGATAAAGTGCTACAAATCCAAGAATCGGAAGGCAGAACCGTTGGTCGCAAAGAAAAACAAGAAATAAAAGACAATATCACCGATGATTTACTACCAAGAGCGTTCACACGCTCAAGTAAAATTGAAGCCATTATCGACGATAAAAATCATTTTCTGTTGATTAATCAATCCAATAGCAACAAAGCAGAAAATTTACTGAGTAAATTACGCCAAGCATTAGGCAGCTTAGAAGCTCGCCTACCAAAAACCAAACAATCGCCAAGCAGCCTAATGACTGAATGGCTAGCACAAAAACATGCTGCAGGCGGCTTTGAGCTTGATTGCGACTGCGAGTTAAAAGGCAGCGGAGATGCCGCCCCTGTTATTAAAATTGCCAATCAAGATTTAACAGTAGATGAAGTAACCCAGCATTTAGACACAGGAAAAGTTGTTACCCAAATGGGGTTAACTTGGCATGATCAATTGCGCTTCATTTTAACGCAAGATTTAACACTCAAACGCATCCAATATTTGGATGTTTTACAAGAAGAAGCTGAGAGCCATGGCGATGATGCCCACAGCCTTATGCTGGCTTCTCAAATCCTAATGTGTGAAGCATTAGGCACTATGCTAAACGAATTAATCGGTCACCTAGGTGGCTTAGAATCAACAGGAAATTAACATGAGCATCAAATCAGATAAATGGATTCGCAAAATGAGCGAAGAACATGGAATGATTGAACCTTTTGAGCCAAACCAAATTAAAGAGGCCAATGGGCAAAAAATCATTTCTTATGGAACATCTAGCTATGGCTACGATATTCGTTGCGCCCGTGAATTCAAAATTTTTACCAATATCAACAGCACGATAGTTGACCCAAAAAACTTTGATACTCGTAACTTTGTAGAAGTAGAAGATGATTACTGCATCATCCCTCCTAACTCTTTTGCACTTGCTCGCACCATGGAATACTTCCGTATTCCACGCAATGTATTAACAGTATGCTTAGGTAAATCAACTTACGCACGTTGTGGCATTATTGTCAATGTCACCCCATTTGAACCAGAATGGGAAGGTTATGTCACATTAGAGTTCTCAAATACCACACCTCTACCAGCAAAAATTTATGCTGGCGAAGGCGTTGCTCAAGTCTTATTCTTCGAAAGTGATGAAGAATGCGATGTGTCATATAAAGACCGCAGTGGTAAGTACATGGGACAAGTTGGTGTAACGCTACCTAAAGCATAATTTTAGTGATGATAAATAGCTTACTAATCACATTTTAGTAAGCTATTTTTACGACTATTATCATTTTGCAATATAAATTTTTACTCATAAAATCTTTGCAATAATCTCTCAACAATCTTGGTGTATTCTTCAAATAATCCCATTTATTTAAAAAATATTTATGCCAAATGATTTCAAAATTCAATCCGTAAAAAAAGATATTGTAAAGGTATACAAATTCGATTCACAAAGGTGTATAATCGCACATCTTGTGTTGTGATACATAAAAAACCACTGTATCTAGTATTTTATGTATCACAATACTATATTGTGATAATCATCTTTAGAAGGCATGTTTAATATGCTTTCATAGCAAATGTAAGGAATTTTATTGTTAATGCAGCCATAAAAGTAACCAAGCGAAATGGAACTCTTGAGTTAATTGATTTAAACAAAATCCATCGAGTAATTGCTTGGGCGGCTGAAGGCTTAAATAATGTCTCAGTATCACTAGTTGAGCTGCGTTCACAAATTCAATTTTACAATGGCATTCGCACTGAAGACATTCATGAAACCATTGTCAAAGCAGCTGCCGATTTAATTTCAGAAGAAACACCAGATTATCAATATTTAGCAGCTCGCCTGAATATCTTTCATTTGCGCAAAATTGCCTATGGTGAATTTGAGCCTCCTCACTTCTACCAACACGTCAAAGCATTAACAGCTGATGGCAAATATGACCAACATATTCTAGCTGATTACAGTGAAGCAGAATTTAACGAAATGCACGATTATATCGATCACAATCGTGACATGAACTTCTCATATGCAGCTGTTAAACAATTAGAAGGCAAATACTTGGTTCAAAACCGAGTGACCAAACGCATTTATGAAAGCCCTCAATATCTTTATGCTTTGGTGGCAATGTGTTTATTTGCAAATTATCCAAAAGAAACTCGCCTGCATTACGTGAAGAAATTTTATGATGGCATCTCTACCTTTAAAATTTCTTTACCAACCCCTATTATGGCTGGCGTTCGTACTCCATCTCGTCAGTTTAGCTCATGTGTATTAATTGAGTGCGATGACAGTTTAGATTCAATCAATGCAACTTCAAGTGCCATTGTCCGCTATGTTTCTCAACGAGCTGGTATTGGTGTTAATGCAGGCCGAATTCGTGCATTAGGCAGTGAAATTCGTGGTGGTGAAGCACAACATACAGGTTGCATCCCATTTTACAAACACTTCCAAACAGCTGTTAAATCTTGCTCTCAAGGTGGTGTTCGAGGTGGTGCCGCAACATTGTACTATCCACTATGGCATTTAGAAGTTGAATCACTATTGGTACTAAAAAACAACCGTGGTGTAGAAGAAAACCGTGTTCGCCATTTAGATTATGGCGTGCAAATTAACCGTGCCTTATATCAACGTCTAATTAAAAACCAAGACATCACCCTATTCTCACCATCAGATGTTCCTGGTTTATATGAAGCATTTTTTGCCAATCAAGATGAATTTGAACGCTTGTATGCACAATATGAACAAGATGAAAGCATCCGCAAGCGTACAATACCTGCAATTGACCTCTTCTCATTATTGATGCAAGAACGTGCGAGCACTGGTCGAATTTATATTCAAAACGTTGACCATTGCAATACACATAGTCCATTTGACCCAAGTGTTGCTCCAATTCGCCAATCAAATTTATGCCTAGAAATTGCATTGCCAACTAAACCATTAAATGACATTAACGATGAAAATGGTGAAATTGCTTTATGTACATTATCAGCATTTAACCTTGGTGCCATTGAAAACATTGATGAATTAGAAGAATTGGCTGATTTAATTGTTCGTGCTTTGGATTCTCTACTTGATTACCAAGATTACCCAATTAAAGCTGCTAAAATTGCCACAGAACAACGCCGCACATTGGGTGTTGGTGTTATTAACTATGCATACTATTTAGCTAAAAATGGCACCCGCTACTCTGATGGTTCTGCGCTGAATTTAACTCACCAAACATTTGAAGCTATTCAATATTACCTATTAAAAGCTTCAGTGCAATTGGCAAAAGAAAATGGTCCTTGCCTAGCATTCAATGAAACAACATATGCACAAGGTATTCTGCCAATTGATACCTACAAAAAAGATTTAGATAAAATCTGCCAAGAACCTCTGCATTTAGATTGGGAATCATTGCGTCAAGATATCCAAACATTTGGCTTACGCAATTCCACTTTATCAGCATTAATGCCATCTGAAACATCAAGTCAAATTTCAAATGCGACTAATGGTATTGAGCCTCCACGTGGACTTGTGTCTATTAAACAATCAAAAGATGGTATTTTAAAACAGGTTGTTCC
Source organism: Vitreoscilla sp. (assembly GCA_030150505.1). Classification (GTDB taxonomy): domain Bacteria; phylum Pseudomonadota; class Gammaproteobacteria; order Burkholderiales; family Neisseriaceae; genus JASLFS01. The sequence goes on from JASLFS010000039.1 coordinate 12,526, forward strand.
TGAGTATGACCGCCTAAAACATCAATATGAATTATTATGGCAAATGCCGAATAATGATGGTTACATTAAGCTCGTTGGCATTATGCAGAAGTTTGTGGATCAAGCTATTTCTGCAAATACTAACTACGATCCTAATCGCTTTGATGGCGGTCGAGTTCCGATGACCCAGCTACTAAAAGACCTATTAACGGCTTATAAATATGGTTTGAAAACACTGTATTATCATAACACTCGAGATGGTGCTGATGATACACAAGTCGACTTGCAAGATGATGGTTGTGCTGGTGGCGCTTGTAAAATTTAAAATACACTCAGCAAAAAAAGCTGCCAAACGGCAGCTTTTTATTGACAACAAACAATAGAAAATAAAAGCTTTTTAAAGGTTATCTTATGAAATACAGTACATTCTCACAAACCAGCAATAATCAGCTATTAGAACCAATGTTCTTTGGACAATCAGTTAATATCGCTCGTTATGACCAACAAAAATATGATATTTTTGAAAAGTTAATTGAAAAACAATTATCTTTTTTCTGGCGCCCTGAGGAAGTAGATGTATCGCAAGACCGAGCTGATTATGCTAATTTGCCTGATCATGAAAAACATATCTTTATTTCAAATCTAAAATACCAAACGCTTTTAGATTCGATTCAAGGTCGTAGCCCGAATGTTGCCCTATTGCCTTTGGTGTCAATTCCTGAGTTAGAAACTTGGATTGAAACTTGGTCATTCTCGGAGACCATCCATTCTCGCTCTTATACCCATATTATTCGCAATATTGTAAATGACCCTGCAACCATCTTTGATACTATTGTTGATAATGAAGAAATTTTAAAGCGTGCTAACGATATTTCTCTTTATTATGATGATTTAATTCTCATGACACATTATTACAATTTGCATGGTGAAGGAAAATATCAAGTTAATGGCCGTACCATTCACATCAACTTAAGAGCGCTGAAAAAACAATTATATCTATGCTTAATGAGTGTTAATATTTTAGAAGCCATTAGATTTTATGTGAGCTTTGCTTGTTCATTTGCATTTGCGGAACGTGAATTAATGGAAGGCAATGCGAAAATCATCAAGCTGATTGCCCGAGATGAAGCATTACACCTAACAGGCACACAACATATTTTAAACATTATGCGCAGTGGGCAAGATGATCCTGAAATGGCAGAAATTGCTATTGAATGTGAAGAACAATGTTTTAATATGTTTAAAAATGCAGCTATTCAAGAAAAAGAATGGGCGGCTTATTTATTCAAAGATGGATCGATGATTGGCCTTAATAAAGATATTCTTAGCCAATATGTTGAATACATTACCAATCTACGCATGTATGCTGTTGGTCTTCAACCTGCATTCCCTGAGAGCACTCAAAACCCAATTCCTTGGATTAATTCTTGGCTTTCTTCTGACAATGTTCAAGTAGCACCACAAGAAGTAGAATTAAGTTCATACCTCGTTGGGCAAATCAATGCTGAGGTCAACGCTGATGATTTAGGCGATTTTGAGCTTTAATGCCTTATATTCATACCAATGACGCTTCGTTCTTTTTGGCTGAAGGTGAGAACTTACTAGAAGCATTAGAAAGAACGGGGCATAAAATTGAATACCAATGCCGGCAAGGATATTGTGGTTCATGTCGGACCAAAATAACATCCGGCCAAGTCAGTTACCAACAAATGCCTTTAGCATTCATTGGTCAAGATAAAGTTTTACCTTGCTGCTGCGTACCAAAAAATGATTTAACACTGGACATTAATCGGCATGACAATCTTGATTCCAGCTTAGATTTAAAATGGCATCAAAAAAAAAGTGATAAAATTTAATTTATCACTTTTTTTATTGATTGTTAACTTACTTACTCATGCTTAAGGCTAACAATAAGCTCAGATAAACATTGAATATTCAAATCTGCGTGCCAATTAACAATATCTTCCTCGGGGCTAATATATCCCCAATCAACTGCCACACTTTTCATTCCAGCAGCTTTGGCTGCCTGAATATCTCGCAACCCATCACCAATGTACACGCAACTTGCCGCATTCACATTTAATTGCTTAACAGCATATAACAGTGGTTCTGGATGGGGTTTTGCTTTCGATAATGTATCGCCACAAACAATTACATTCGGCGCAGTAGCAAATGGTAGCTTAGGAATAACTTTATTCGCAAACCGCATATTCTTATTGGTAACAATACCCCACGGAATAGATTTTTTCTGTAAATCTCTTAAAAAATCATTTACCCCAGAAAACAGTACCGTCTCAACACACGTATTTTGCTCATATTCGGCTAAGAAATCACTGATTAATAATTCCTTATCTTCGCCATCTTCCAAGCTTGGACAAGCAAAATTAACCATAGCCCTTGCGCCATGGCCAGCCACTTCTTTCAGGGAGCCTGCATCAACCAAAGGTAAGTGTCGCTTACCCAGTTCGATATTTAATGCCCTAGCCAAATCTAATGCGGTATCTGCCAAAGTTCCATCTAAATCAAATAAAACAGCTTGAACGGTCATCAACATATATTAACCTTTAAAAACTGGCAACCAGCCAGTTTGCATTAACAGTTGCGCTGAAATATTCACAACCGCAAAAATCAATACAAATACAATCATAAATTGCCCACCAAAAGCTTGAAATGTACTGTTTTTAAACTTTTTACGACTAGCTCTTGCTAATAATGCAGGCACAATCGCTGCCCAAATTGTTGCAAACAAACCGACAAAACCAATAACTTTCACAAAGCCAGTCGGAAAGAAAATACAAGCAACAAAAGGTGGTAAAAAAGTTAACAACGCTGTTTTTAATCGACCTAAGGGCGAATTGCTAAATTTAAATAAATCCGCAATATAATCAAACAAACCCAAGGTAACGCCCAAGAAAGAACTGGCGATTGCCATGTATGCAAATAAGTTTAATAAAGTTTTTAAACCCTGAGTAGAAACATATTGAGACAGAGAATCAAGCAAAACAGCTACATCGCCATCGGCAGCAATAACAGGCGCAAAAGCGGCTCGCGGTAAATTACCTTGCACCGACAATTGCCAAATCATATAAATAACCAAAGCAATGACCGTACCAATTAAAATACTTTTAGCCACTTTTTTGCCATCACGTTGATAGTAAATAACCAAGCTTGGGACATTACCATGATAACCAAATGAGGCTAAGCAAACAGGCAAAGCAACCCAAATATATTTCCAATAACTGGTTTGCTCAGCACTGATTTGATCCAATAAAATTGGTAATTTAACAGAACCTAGTAAACCACCCACTGACATAAAGAAGGTAATTAACATCCCGCCAATTAATATGGTCGAAAACCTATCAACAACTTTGGTTGAAATCCAAACGCAAAATGCCAAAATTAATGTAAAGACAGATGCCCCCGCTAGCCGTGGAATTTCAACAGCTGCCCCACTAAAATGAGTAAAAATATTATTTAAACTATTTTGAGTTAAACCGCCACCAACAAAAATATAGGCATAAGTCAAAATAAACAATACAAAAGCAACAGCCAATCCATTAATAATATTCCATGTATTTCCCAAAAGATCTTTAACCATGGTGTCGAAACTGGATCCAACTGGATAATTTAAATTGGCTTCCAAAAGCATTAATCCCGAAGCATACATACTAAACCATGTGTACAACAACACAACGATTGAGCCTAAAAACCAAACACCAGAAGTTGCTGTTGGATTGGCAAACATGCCAGCGCCAACGGCTGTTCCTGCAATAATCATGGCCCCGCCCAGCAATGATGGCGTGGTAGATGCTGTTGTACTCATAGATAACGATCCCTAATTTATTATTTTTGATGGTTCTGACATTCAATAAAATAACGACTAAACCAATCATTATTATTTTTTAAATAAATGATTAATTTAAATTAATTTACTATTTTTTCACATATCGACTTGAAATAATCATAAACAACACTATATATTGATAGTTATTATCATTTTAATTTGAGCTGATATGGCAACAAAAAAACAAACTCACCAAACCCTCATTCAAGTCCGCGAAAAAACTTATATTACCCCAAACTACGTCAGGATTGTATTTAACTGCAATGATGTCGAGCAATATGCACGCACTACTTTAGGTGCTAATAATAAATTATTCTTGCCCAATCCCAATCAAAACGAAATTGAATTACCGCTATTTGATACAGAAAAACGTGCATGGGTAGTAAAAGATGAAACAAAACGCCCTAGCGTTCGCACCTACACACATAGAAATATTGATTTAGTTAACAAAACATTAACCATTGATTTTGCAATGCATGGCATTGATACTGTTGCTTGTCATTGGGTTAACAAAGCACAACCTGGTGATGAAATTGGAATCACAATGGGCACTGAACCACAGGAAATTGTACCAACTGGCTTAGAACACTATATTTTTATTACCGACCCAACAGGGCTCCCTGTAACCGATTCAGTATTACGCTCTCTTCCTGAGACAGCCAATGCCTATATTATTGCGGAAGTACCTAGTAAAGAAGATGAAATTGAACTAATCTCTCCGGCCAAATTACACATAACATGGCTACATAATCCAAAACCCGATGAACAAAGTTTTTTAGAACAAGAATTGCGTCAACAAAGTCATCTAGCACTGATAACAAGCAGTCGATTTGCTCATATTACAGCTGAGCACTCTGCAGTTCGTTCTTCTCGAAATTACCTACGCAAAGAAAACAATTGGACTCGTGATGATTGTTATGCTTGCGCTTATTGGCAAATAGGAAAAACTGAAAATCAATTAGGAAAAAAACGAATAGATGACTAATCACAACAAAACACCTAAAGTAAAATAAATAAACTTTAGGCGTTTTGAATTTATGAGCCAAAACGATTCGCAGCAAATGGTTGTGGGCACACCAAAAGCTCCTCTTCCCCTGTAATCATTTGAGCCAATAATTTGCCAGTTACTGGGCCTAACGTGAAACCTTGGTGGGCGTGTCCGAAAGCAAACCACAATCCAGAATGCTTATGGGCACTACCAATAATAGGTTTCATATCAGGCAAACAAGGTCGATGCCCAAACCAAGGCTCTTTTTCGATAACCTGCGTCAAAGGCAATAATTCAAAAGCAATGGCTTCTGTTTCCACCAATTGCTCATTGCGAATCTCAGCATCCATAAAAGTAAACTCAGCGCCTGTGGTCAATCTAATTCCAGCCTCCATTGGCCCTAAAACAAAACCATTATCTTCATCAACAATACTATGATTTAAAAATGCGTTCTCTTTCAGAGCATAATGCTGATGATAACCACGCATTGGAAACAGTGGAAACTGATAACCCAAACCTTGCACCAAATTTGTAGACCATGGCCCTGCTGCAATCACCAAGCACGGGCTTTTTAAAGTTTCCTGAGCAGTATTGATGACCCAATGATTATCTTCAAATAACAAATCACGCACTTCAAGCCGCTTAAAATGGCCACCCATTTGCTCGAAGCTTTTAGCATACTGCTTAACCAACTGGCTTGGATTACTCACTTGCCAAGAATTTAACCAATGTATTCCGCCAACAAATTGCTCAACCTTCAAATGTGGCTCCAAAACAGCAATCTCAGCCGTTGTTAAAACAGCATACTCGACCCCATATTGCGAAGAAGATTTAGCTTGCTCAATCGCATGATCAAAACTTGCTTGAGTACGATGCAATTGCAACCATCCTTTTTGATGAATCAAATCCGACGTATCAGATCCATCCATCATTTCTTGATGTGAAGCTGTTGAATGTTCAATTAGCTGAGCCCACTCTGGCACAATAGCACGGTAATTTTTAGACAATGATGCTTGCCAATACCTCAATAAAGGTTGACGATAATGCATAATTGCTCGGGGACGATATCGGATATCCAAACTATTGTTAAATGCAATTCTCCACAACTCCCGAACATCAGTTGGAAACGGATGAGGATAAATGGCCTCTCGTTGAATTAATCCTGCATTTCCAAATGAAGTCTCTTCCCCTGGTAATTTCTTATCAACCAACGTGACTTGAAAACCTTTTTTCTGTAAATGCCACGCAACAGATACGCCAACCATTCCAGCACCAATAACAACCGCTTCTTGCTTAACCATATTTCATCCAAAATACCAATAACGGTAATAATTCATTCAAACTGACATTATATTGATCATATTAATAAAAAAAGCCAAGCAAAAGCTTGGCCATTTTCATCAAGTCAATATCAATTACCCATAGCGACGCTGAAAATCTTTCATAAAATCAACAAGCTTCAAAACGCCTTCTATAGGCATCGCATTGTAAATACTAGCACGCATACCACCCACTGCTTTATAGCCTTTTAACAGCATAAGATGAGCTAACTCTGACTCTAAAATAAACTTAGCATCCAAATCTGGACCAGCAGCCGTTCTAAAAACAACATTCATTTTTGATCGAACAGAAGGAGCAATTGGATTAATATAAAACCCATTGCTGTTATCAATCGCATCATAAATTAGCTTGGCTTTAACATCATTGATTTGTTGAATCTTTGAAACACCACCTTGTGCCAATAACCATTCAAAAACCAAATTAGCCATATATATTGGATAGGTAGCTGGCGTATTGTACATGCCGTCTTTCTCGACATGGCTTTTATAAGACCAAACATCTGGTAAATGGCTACCTGAACGCTCCAACAAATCCTCACGAATAATAACGATAGTCGCACCAGAAGGACCAATATTTTTCTGCGCACCTGCATAAATAATGCCGAAATCCTCAACATTAACAGGGCGAGATAAAATATCACTCGACATATCGCATACCAATGGAGGCATATTCTCTCCTGTTGGCAACTCTTGGTATTGCAAACCATGAACAGTTTCATTACTAACAAAATGAACAAACGCCGAATCCTGACTCACATCCCAAGAATCAAAAGATGGCAAATCTTGAAATCCAAAACTCGCTTCGCCATTCGCTGCTAAATGAATATCCAAATCGGTCAACTTGCCCATGTTTTTGTAAGCAAGCTTACTCCAGTTTCCACTCACTACAGCGTCAGCTCTGTTAAATCCGTTACCAAGATTTAATGCCACCATATTAAACTGCGCGCTCGCACCACCCTGTAAAAACAAAATTTTATAATTATTGGGAATATTTAATAATCTACGCAGATTATGCTCCGCATGATGTAGAATACTTTCAAATTGAGCAGAACGATGGCTCATGGCCATAATCGGAAAACCTGTACCTTTATAATCAAGCATCTCAGCTTGGGCTTGGCGTAAAACAGCTTCTGGTAAAACAGCTGGTCCTGCAGAAAAGTTATAAACTGGAGTATTCATAGCAAAAATAACTCTACATTCCTTAATTTTTTATTGGTTCCATATTAATGGCAGATAAAAACCCAAATTGAAAAATATACTTAGTACCCAAGATAAATGTGTTTAATAAGAAAAACTATACACATCTGTAATATTTTTCAATCTGAATGTTGTCTGATTATTCTAGTCTTCCACAAAGTAATCATCAATAGCTTTCATAAAATTTCATATTTGTAAAAATATTTTGCGATAACAAATACTTTATTGAAAGTAAATGCAGTTTAACTTTGTTTTTCTACTGGCTTTAAGGTATAATCTTGACGTTTTTCAATTTTTCTTTCGAGAAATGGGCACAAGGCCCATTTTTTTATTTCTAGGAGCAAAATGGACATCCAAAACATTCTAGATAAGACTTTACCTGGTTTGGGTTATGAGCTTGTTGATCATGAATTAACCGCTCAGGGTGATCTTCGTATTTTTATTGATAAGCCTGGTGGCATCAACGTAGAAGACTGCGCCACTGTCAGCAATCACTTAACTCGTCTTTTTATGGTTGAAGATATTAATTACAAGCGCCTTGAGGTTTCAAGTCCTGGTCTAGATCGTCCTTTAACAAAAGAAGCAGATTTTGTTCGTTTTGCAGGTAACCTAGCAAAAATTAAAACTCGCCTTCCAATTGAAGGCCAGAAAAAATTCCAAGGACGTATTGTTTCCTGCCAAGACAATACAGCCATCATCTCATTTGATGGCAAAGAAGTGGCTATTGAGCTAAGCAACATTGATAAAGCGCGTTTAAAACCTGAGTTTTAAACAAATCATCCCGTTAGGAGAGACAAGACATGAGTCGTGAAATTTTAACCTTGGTAGATGCTCTTGCAAGCGAAAAAAACGTAGATCCTGATGTGGTATTTGGCGCATTAGAATTTGCACTTGCTACCGCAGCCAAGAAAAAGTTTAATTTAGAACAAATTGACATCCGTACCGAAATCGACCGTAAAACGGGCGACTACAAAAGCTTCCGTCGCTGGAGCATCGTTAAAGATGAAGACTACACTTACCCAGACATCGAAATGACTGAGGAAGAAGTAGATGAAAAATTCGGCTTAACAATGACTGAAGGCGAATTCTACGAAGAAGAAATCGACAATGTAGAATTTGGTCGCATCGGTGCACAAACAGCAAAACAAGTGATTTTGCAACGCATCCGTGATGCTGAACGTGAACAAATACTAAATGAATTTTTGCAACGCCGAGAAAATCTAGTTCTTGGCACCGTAAAACGCGTTGAACGCCACGGCGCAATCATTGAATGCGGTCGCTTAGAAGCATTGCTACCACGCGATCAAATGATTCCAAAAGAAAACATGCGTTCAGGTGATCGTGTTCGTGCCCTATTATTGCGTGTTGACCAACAAGGCAACCGCCCTATCGTTATTCTAACTCGTACTTCCCCAGAGTTTTTAGCAAAACTATACGAAATGGAAGTACCAGAGATTGAAAATGATTTATTAGAAATTAAAGAAGTAGCTCGCGACCCAGGCTTTAGAGCAAAAATTGCAGTAAAAGCAAACGACCCACGCATTGATCCTCAAGGAACTTGCATTGGCGTACGTGGTTCTCGCGTAAATGCTGTTTCAAACGAATTAGCAGGGGAACGTATTGATGTTGTTTTATGGTCTCCAGAAACAGCTCAATTTGTCATTAATGCACTTTCTCCAGCAGAAGTCACTCGCATCTTGATCGATGAAGATCGTCACACCGTTGACGTAGTTGTTGCAGAAGACCAACTGGCTTTAGCAATTGGTCGCGGCGGTCAAAATGTTCGCTTAGCAGCCGAATTAACTGGCTGGAACTTAAACATCATGACTGTAGACGAAGCTGATGAACAACATCAAGCAGAAGATGACGCTATTCGTGCATTATTCGTCGCTAATTTAGATGTAGATCCTGAAACTGCAACCATTCTTGTACAAGAAGGTTTCATGAGCTTAGAAGAAGTAGCTTATGTTCCGTTACAAGAAATGCTTGAAATAGATGCATTTGATGAGGATACTGTTAATGCCTTGCGTAACCGTGCCCGCGATGCCATCTTGAACATTGCTATTGCAGCAGAAGAGCAACTGAAAAAAATTGATGACGACTTAAAAGAATTGGAACTAGATCAAGACATTTTGCACAGTCTTGCTGAAGCCGAAATCACAAACCGAGATGACTTAGCAGAACTATCTGTTGACGAGCTAATCGAAATTACAGGTATTACTACTGAAGAAGCAAAAGATATCATCATGAGCGCACGTTCACACTGGTTTGAAAATGAAGGGGGTGCTAATGAGTAAGATAACTGTTGAACAACTCGCTAATGAGATGAATCAATCAGTTGCTGTTACTTTAGAGCAGCTCAAAGCTGCTGGCATTTCAAAAAAATCAGCACAAGATGACATTAGCCCAGAAGATAAACAACTCTTGCAGCAAAGCAACACTGCTGCAAGTTCAAATGCAGGTACAATTACTTTGAATTTAAAGAAAAGCTCAACTATTCAAACAAGCAGTGGTGAAGTACAAGTGGAAACTCGTCGTCGCCGCCGCATTGCTATTCCAACTGACGGTCCTTCTATTGAAGAACAAGCTCAGGCTGCTGTAGCAGAACAAGAGGCTGCCGAAAAAGAAGCTCGTGAAAAAGCTGAAAAAGAGGCCGCAGAAAAAATTGCTCGCGAAAAAGCTGAAAAAGAAGCCGCAGAAAAAATTGCTCGCGAAAAAGCCGAAAAAGAAGTTATGCAAAAGAAACAAACAACTCCGCAAACTAATGAAGCAAAACCTGCTGAAACCGCAGAAGCTGAAGAAGTTAGCATTGAATCAATCTTAAGCCCAGAAGAACAAGCACAACGTGAAGCAGAAGCTGAACGAGCTGATAAACTTCGTCAGGCTCAAGAAGCTTTGTTACGTCAAAAACAAGAACGTCAAGCACGTCGTGAAGCCGCTAAAAAACAAGCGGAAGATGATAAAAACGCCGCTGCTAAAGCCAAGACACTAAAAGATGCAGCTGAAGCTAAAACGCAAAAAGATGCAGCTGAAAAATCTAAAAAAGATGCAACAGCTAAACCTGCTGCGGCACCAGCAGCTAACCCTGCTGACAAACCAAAAGCGAAAACCAATCGCAGAGAAGATCAACAAGATGATCGTCCTCGTGGAAAACGCACTGCCAGAGGCCGTGATAATTCATCTAACAATGATAGCAAATGGCGCTCAGGCAAAGGTAGAGGCAAAGGTAAACGCCACCAACCAGCTTCTGACATTGAAAACCAACATGGTTTCCATGCTCCAACAGAGCCAGTAATCCATGAAGTTTTAGTTCCTGAAACAATTGTTGTTTCTGAACTAGCACACAAAATGTCAGTTAAAGCAGTTGAAGTTATTAAAATGCTAATGCAAATGGGCATGATGGTAACAATCAACCAAGTTCTAGACCAAGAAACAGCAATGATTCTGGTTGAAGAAATGGGACATAAACCAGTAGCAGCAAAACCAGATGATCCAGATGCATTCTTGGCTGAAGGCGATACTGCTATTGAATACGAACAAGTTAAACGTCCACCTGTTGTTACAGTAATGGGCCACGTTGACCATGGTAAAACATCATTGCTTGACTACATCCGCCGCTCACGTGTTGCAACAGGTGAAGCTGGTGGCATTACACAGCATATTGGTGCATACCACGTTAAAACACCTGGTGGTGTAGTAACTTTCCTAGATACACCAGGACATGAAGCGTTTACAGCAATGCGTGCTCGCGGTGCGCAAGCAACCGACATCGTTATTCTTGTAGTAGCTGCTGATGATGGCGTAATGCCTCAAACCATTGAAGCTGTTCACCATGCCAAAGCTGCAGGCGTACCAATTGTTGTTGCTATCAATAAAATTGATAAAGACACAGCCAACCCTGAACGTGTTAAACAAGAATTGGTTGCTCATGAAGTTGTCCCTGAAGACTGGGGTGGCGAGGTTCAGTTTATTGAAGTATCAGCTAAAAAAGGCTTAAACATTGATGCTTTATTAGATGCTGTTCTACTTGAAGCTGAAGTATTAGAGCTTACCGCTCCAATTGATGCCCCAGCAAAAGGTATTATTGTAGAAGCTCGTCTTGACCGCGGTCGTGGTGCAGTTGCAACCTTATTGGTTCAATCTGGTACTTTAAACAAAGGTGACATGCTTCTAGCTGGCTCAGTATTTGGTAAAGTTCGTGCATTGAATGATGAGAACGGCAAACCAATTGACTCAGCAGGCCCATCAATTCCTGTTGAAATTCTTGGTCTATCAGATGTACCAAATGCTGGTGAAGATGCTATTGTTCTAGCTGACGAGAAAAAAGTACGTGAAATTGCCCTATTCCGTCAAGGTAAATACCGTGATGTTCGTTTAGCAAGACAACAAGCTGCTAAAATGGAAAACCTATTCGCCAACATGGGCGAAGGTGAAAAACAACAACTATCAATCATCATTAAAGCTGACATGCAAGGTTCATATGAAGCTTTGGCTGGTAGCCTGAAGAAAATGTCTACTGATGAAGTCCAAGTAAACATTATTCACAGTGGTGTAGGTGGTATCAGTGAATCTGACGTCAACTTAGCCATTGCATCTAATGCTACTATTATCGGCTTTAATACGCGTGCAGATACCTCAGCTCGTAAATTAGCTGAAAGTGAAGGCGTTGATATTCGCTACTACAACATTATCTATGATGCAATTGATGATGTTAAAGCAGCAATGTCTGGCATGCTTGCTCCTGAGCAAAAAGAACAAATCATTGGTATGGTTGAAATTCGCCAAGTTATTAGTGTATCAAAAGTTGGTAACATTGCTGGTTGTATGGTAATTGATGGTATGGTTAAACGTGATGCACAAATTCGTTTAATTCGTAACAACGTTGTTATCCATACAGGCCTTCTAGACTCACTAAAACGCTTTAAAGATGACGTTAAAGAAGTTAAACAAGGTTATGAATGTGGCCTAATGTTGAAAAACTATAACGAAATTGAAATTGGCGACCACCTAGAAGTGTTTGAAATGATTGAAGTAGCCCGTACGCTATAATCAATCGCAGCATTTCCAGCACGGCGCTTCTGATTAGCGCCGTGTTTTTTGTCCCACACTAAGGATTTAACTTGATACCATTTAGAATCAAGCTAATGAAAAAAAGGAATTCTAATGAGAAAACCACAACGTGGCTATGCAAGACAAGACCGTGTACGCGAACAAATCATGCGTGAAATGGCGGAATTGGTTAGAACGGGCTTAAAAGATCCTCGAGCTGGCTTTATTACAATCACTGAAGTAGAAGTTACCCGTGATTATAGTCATGCAACGATTTACTACACTGTATTTGATGAAGAAACCAGAGAAGTAACAGCTGAAGCACTAGAGCGTGCAAAAGGTTTCCTTCGTAGCGAACTAGCAAAACGCATCACTGTTTTCCGTACGCCTGAATTGCACTTCAAATATGATGAATCAATTAGCCATGGCATGGCAATTTCAAGCCTAATTAATCAAGTTAGCCAAGAAAAACCCATCGAAGATTAAAACAATTCATGAGCACAAATAAAAAAAACAAGCGACGCCTTAATGGCGTCTTATTACTTGATAAGTCAATTAATATAACCAGCAATACAGCTTTACAACAAGTTAAGCGTTTATACAATGCAGAAAAAGCTGGACACACTGGAGTATTAGATCCTTTAGCAACTGGTTTATTGCCTATTTGTTTTGGTGAAGCTACAAAATTTGCTCAATATTTATTAGATGCAGACAAAGCTTATATCGCGAATCTTAAATTAGGCGAGCGAACCAGCACCGCAGATGCTGAAGGAGAAATCATTGCCACAGCAGATTACCATCATATCAATGAAAATAACTGGCTAGAAACTCAATCTGCATTAACCACAACAATACAGCAAGTTCCTCCTATGCATTCAGCATTGAAGCACCAAGGAAAAGCACTATATGAATATGCACGCGCTGGTATTGAAATTGAGAGAAAAGCAAGAACCATTACCATTCATGACATAGCCCTATTGCGTTTTAATCCCCCTGAAGTTGATATTTCAGTCAAATGCTCAAAAGGGACATACATTAGGGTTTTAGCAGAAGATTTGGCTCATAAAATTCAGACTGAAGCGCATTTGATAGGCTTAAGAAGAACAGATACTGCAGGCTTTAATATCAAAGAAGCTTATTCATTAGCCAAGCTAACAGAAATGTCCGAAACCCAACGAGATGCTCTATTACTACCATGTGACATATTGGTACAACATTTACCAGAAATCACGCTAGATAATGATGAAATTACAGCATTACAACATGGTAAAAGAGTGCAATATACGGCAAGTTATGAGATAATATCTCCGCTTCGTGTTTATAGCGAAGACAAAAAATTCATCGGTCTAGTGGATTATCAACCAGAATTTGGTTGCTTAAAAGCATTGAGATTGATGGCTACTAATTAAAAATCAGTAGCAATATACAGGAGTTAGTAAGGGTTTTTGGACTCTGCTAACTTGTCGGGTATTTACCCATATTTTTTTGGAGTTTCACAAATGGCATTAACTGTCGCACAAAAAGCACAAATCGTTAAAGATTTCCAACGTAAAGAAAATGACACTGGTTCAAGCGAAGTACAAGTTGCTTTATTGACTTTCCGTATCAATGACTTGACTCCTCACTTCAAAGCCAACTTAAAAGACCACCACAGCCGTCGCGGTCTATTAAAAATGGTTAGCCAACGTCGTCGCTTATTGAGCTACTTGCGTCGTAAAGATGCTGATGCTTACCGTAACTTGATCGCTCGTTTAGGTCTACGTAAGTAATCATTCGAGGTCGCAGACACAAAACTGCGACCTTTTTTATTGATCATAACGGGCTACAACATTCAAAACAGAAACTCTAACCATGCACATTTGATTCGTGTGCATCATTAGGGTTTTCGTTTTAGTAGCCCATACTAATAAATAGAAAGAAACCATGTTTCAAAAATTTACTAAATCATTTGAATTTGGCAATCACACTGTTACATTAGAAACAGGTGAAATTGCTCGTCAAGCCTCTGCTGCTGTAAAAGTATCAATGGGCGACACTGTCGTTCTTGTAACGGTTGTTGCTGCAAAAGATATTAAACAAGGTCAAGACTTCTTCCCGCTAACAGTTGATTACTTTGAGCGTACTTACGCTGCAGGTAAAATTCCTGGTGGTTTCTTCAAACGTGAAGGCAAACAAAGCGAAAAAGAAATCTTAACTAGCCGCCTAATTGACCGCCCTATTCGTCCATTATTCCCAGAAGGTTTCTACCACGATATCCAAATCGTTGCTATGGTTGTTTCAGTTGATCCTGAAATTGACTCTGATATTCCTGCAATGATTGGTGCTTCTGCTGCATTAGTATTAAGTGGTGTACCTTTTGCTGGTCCAATCGGCGCAGCTCGTGTAGGTTATATCAATAACGAATACGTACTAAACCCAAGCAAAACACAATTGGTATCTTCTCAACTAGATTTAGTTGTTGCAGGCACTAATAAAGCTGTTTTGATGGTTGAATCTGAAGCTCAAGAACTAAGCGAAGCAATCATGCTTGGTGCTGTTGTTTATGGCCATGAACAATCACAAGCTGTTATCAATGCAATTAATGAATTAGCACAAGAAATCAACCCAGAAGTATGGGCTTGGTCTGCTCCAGAAACCAATACTGATTTAGTTGCTAAAGTAACTGAAATTGCTGGCGAAACTGTACGTGAAGCATTCAAAATCCGTGAAAAACAAGCTCGTAGCCAAAAAATTGCTGAAGCATGGGCTGCTATTGAAGCCGCTCTTATCACTGATGAAACTGATACTTTAACTGCAAATCAAATCAAATCAATCTTCAAAGCACTTGAAGCTGAAGTGGTTCGTACACAAATTTTAGAAGGTCAACCACGTATTGATGGTCGTGACACTAGAACTGTTCGTCCAATTAACATTCAATCAAGCGTTCTACCTCGCACTCATGGCTCAGCACTATTCACTCGTGGTGAAACACAAGCTTTAGCTACTGCTACTTTGGGTACTCAGCGTGACGAACAAATTATTGACGCATTAAGTGGTGAATATACAGACCGCTTTATTATGCATTACAACTTCCCTCCATATTCAACTGGTGAAGTTGGTCGTATGGGCATCCCTAAACGCCGTGAAATTGGCCATGGTCGCTTAGCTAAGCGTGCTTTGATTGCTGTATTACCTGCTGCTGAAGATTTCAGCTACACCATGCGTGTTGTATCTGAAATTACAGAATCAAATGGTTCATCTTCTATGGCATCTGTTTGCGGTGGCTGTTTAGCATTGCTATCTGCTGGCGTTCCACTTAAAGCTCACGTTGCTGGTATTGCAATGGGTTTAATTTTAGAAGGCAATAAATTTGCCGTTCTAACTGATATCTTGGGTGATGAAGACCACCTAGGCGATATGGACTTTAAAGTAGCAGGTACTGCTGATGGCGTAACTGCACTACAAATGGACATCAAAATCCAAGGTATTACTAAAGAAATCATGCAAATTGCACTAGAGCAAGCCAAAGAAGGTCGTATGCACATTCTAGGCTTGATGAAAGGTGCAGTTGATGGCCCTCAAGAGCTATCTAGCCATGCTCCACGCCTATTCACAATGAAAATCAAACAAGATAAGATTCGTGATGTTATCGGTAAAGGTGGTGAAACCATTCGTGGCATCATCAAAGATACTGGCACTGAAATCAATATCGAAGAGGATGGCACTGTTATTATCGCTGCTACAACTCAAGAAGCTGGTGATGCTGCTCGTGAGCGCATTGAGCAAATTACAGCTGAAGTTGAAGTGGGTAAAGTATACGATGGTACCGTATTAAAAATCTTAGATAATAATGTTGGTGCAATTGTCCAAGTTCTACCAGGTAAAGATGGTTTGGTTCACGTGAGCCAAATTGCTCATGAGCGTGTTAAAAACGTAAGTGATTACCTAAAAGTGGGTCAAGAAGTACAAGTAAAAGCATTGGAAATTGATGACCGTGGTCGTATCCGTTTATCAATCAAAGCTTTACTTGAAAAACCAGCTGTAGAAGAAGTAAAAAAAGCTGAAGATAACAACTAATACAAAATAGTTGTATAAAAAAAGCTGCCTCAGGGCAGCTTTTTTATGTTTCAGAAATACCAGAGAGCTTACTTTGTTTTGCTGCTAATTTCCTACTAATTAACAAACGTCTATAACCATCTAGTAACATCAAAACCAATGCCACAGCAATGCAACCATAGGTCAATGCAGCTTCCATTTGTAAAGGTTCTTTTAAGACCAAGACAGCTAGAGCAAATAAAATCGTTGGTTCTAGGTAGCTTAACATACCAAAAATAGTTACTGGTAATAAGCGCATACCCAATAAATTTAAATACATTGCCGCTGCACTAATAACACCTAGCATGATAAGCAAGAATCCAAATTTAAGAGGCGCGACCTGTAAAATAGCACTATTAAAGTCTTGTAAATACAAATAAAACAGTGCAAATGGAAAAATAATCGTCAAGTCTAAAGTTAATCCAGCTAAAGCTGGCACTTGCAAAATTCGACGCATGAGATAATAAATAGGATATGTACCAAAAATCCAAGCTGTTACCCAAGAAAATGTATGCGTTCTAAAAAACTCATTTCCCACTGCTATCAATGCCATTGTTACTGCTGCAGTCTGTAATGGCGTTAATCGTTCATTTAGAATGACTCGCCCCGCCAAAACCATCATTAATGGAAATAAAAAATACCCCATTGCAACATCAACACCATAACCATTTACAGGACCCCACATAAATAGCCATAATTGGCTAGCAACAATACTGGTTGGCAAAACAAACATTGCCCATCGTTTAATATCTTTGCCCAAACCTCTACAAAATTGAAATAAATCTCTCCAACCTTGCAAAAGAAACATCAAAACCATTAAACCAAACAGCATCATTACCATTCGCCATGCGAATACTTCAGTTCCATTTAAAGGTTTAAGCCAATCACTATATATATATAACACCCCAAACAAAATATTGGAGCCTAATGCCGCTAAGATTCCTTTTTGTATACTCGTCATATAGTCCTCAGAATTATTGTTATTTTAATCAGGAGATAAGCATATCAATCCATGACCAAACTCTAGGCTGCCAGAGTTGAGTGGATTCTACTCTTAAATACAGATTATTGTCATGTTTTACTGTAACTTAGTGCTCATTAGTCTTATTTACATATCATGGTATAATCAAAAGTCATCTTACGAAAAATTAGCATTATAAAAACAAAGCTAATTTCATTCATCTCACATTATTGCATTGCAAAAAAAACATCAAAATGAAATAATAAGTTTCATTATTTGCAACAAAAATTAAAAATTACTGAAATAAAGACAAATAATTTTGCGCTTGTTACACTAAAGCCATCTTATAACAACAATATCTTTAAGAAATAGGAGTTTCATTATGACCAGTCGCGTTCAAAAAGCCAATTTGCAAATTGACACACAACTATATAACTTCATTGAAAATGAAGTTATTAAAAACCACAGTATTGATACTGATGTTTTCTGGCAAGGATTTAGCCGTTTAGTTCATGAATTAGCACCTATTAACCGCCAACTATTACAAAAACGTGAAGATTTACAAAGCCAGATAGATGCTTGGCATGATGCCAATAAAGGTCCTATCCAAAATATGAAGGATTATCAAACCTTCTTAAAAGAAATTGGCTATTTAGTGGAAGAACCAGCTAGTTTTAAAGTTAGCACTGAAAATGTTGATATTGAAATTGCAGAACAAGCAGGACCACAATTGGTTGTTCCTATTATGAATGCACGCTATGCAATCAACGCTGCTAATGCTCGTTGGGGAAGCTTATATGATGCTTTGTATGGCACAGATGCGATTGATCAATCAGGCGATTTAGCACCAAGTAAAGAATATAATAAAAAACGTGGTGCAGCTGTTATTGAATTTGCACGTCAATATTTAGATGACACTATTGCATTGACTTCAGGCAGCCATAAAAATGCGGTTGCATATACAGTACAAAACCAAGAACTAGCTGTTCAATTATCATCGGGTGAAACCGTTGGCTTAAAAAACCCTAGCTTATTCATTGGTTTTAATGGCGAAGCAAGCGCACCTACTTCATTGTTATTCTTACAAAATGGTTTGCATTTTGATATTGTAATTGATGCTAACAGCCCTATCGGCTCACAAGACGCAGCTGGAATTAAAGATATCATTATGGAGGCTGCCTTAAGTACCATTATGGACTGTGAGGACTCTGTAGCTGCTGTCGATGGCGAAGATAAAACCTTAGTTTACCAAAACTGGCTTGGCCTAATGCAGGGCAGCTTAACTGAAGAAGTGAGTAAAGATGGCAAATCATTTACTCGCCGAATGAACCCTGACCGCACTTACCAACATAAAAATGGTACTGGTGAATTTAAACTACCTGGTCGTTCATTATTATTTATTCGTAACGTTGGTCATTTAATGACAACGCCAGCTGTATTAGATCAAGATGGAAATGAAATTCCAGAAGGCATTCTAGATGCAGTTATGACTGGACTGATTGCTCCATTCGATTTAAATCGCCAAGAAAACAAAAATAGCCGAACAGGTTCTGTTTACATTGTAAAACCCAAAATGCATGGTCCTGAGGAAGTGCGTTTTGCCAATACCCTATTTAATCAAGTAGAAGATTTAACAGGTTTAAAACGCAATACGTTAAAAATGGGCGTTATGGATGAAGAGCGTCGTACATCTGTTAACTTAAAAGCTTGCATCTACGAAGCTCGTGAGCGCATTGTATTCATTAACACTGGTTTCTTAGACCGTACTGGTGATGAAATGCATACCGATATGCACGCTGGCCCAATGTTGCGTAAAGGCGATATGAAATCAACGCCTTGGATTCAATCTTACGAAGCTAATAACGTACAAGCAGGCTTAGAATGTGGCTTAGTTGGCAAAGCTCAAATTGGTAAAGGCATGTGGGCAATGCCTGACTTGATGGCAGAAATGTTAAAACAAAAAATTGGTCATCCAAAAGCTGGCGCAACAACGGCTTGGGTACCATCGCCAACAGGCGCAACGTTACATGCTATTCATTATCATCAAGTGAATGTATTTGATGTACAAAAAGAACTCATGAAACAAAGCCATCAATATTTGAATGATTTATTGACCATCCCTGTTGCTAATAATCCTAATTGGAGCCCTGAAGAAATTCAACAAGAGCTAGACAATAACTGCCAAGGTATTCTGGGTTATGTTGTTCGCTGGGTAGACCAAGGTGTAGGTTGTTCTAAAGTACCTGACATCCACAATATTGGCTTAATGGAAGATAGAGCAACATTACGTATTTCTAGCCAACACATTGCCAACTGGTTATTCCATGGTATTACCAATCGTACTCAAGTGGAAGAAACACTAAAACGCATGGCAAAAGTTGTTGATGAACAAAATGCTAATGATCCACTATATCAACCAATGTTTAATAACTTCCAATCATCTTCAGCCTTCCGTGCTGCAAGCGATTTGGTTTTCTTAGGAACAAAACAGCCAAGTGGCTACACAGAGCCGCTATTGCATAAATGGCGCCAAATTGTAAAAAAAGCTAACGCTTAAATTCTTAACAAACAAAAAACAGACTCCATGGAGTCTGTTTTTTCTTCAATCGTCTTTTTTTATTATCGTTTTCTCAGTAACACACCTGATTCAATATGATGTGTAAATGGAAATTGGTCAAATAAAGCCATGCTTACTATATCATGGGTTTTAATTAGCATTTTCAAATTCTCATGCAAAGTAACTGGATTACAAGAGATATAAATCACATAATCAAAACCAGCAACTAACTTTAAAGTTTCATCATCAACACCAGCTCTTGGTGGATCCACAAATATCGTTGAAAATTGATAATCTTTCAGTTCTATATTGGCTTCTTGTAGTCGACGAAAATCCCGTTCGCCTTGGTAAGCTTCGGTAAACTCTTCTGCTGATAAACGGGCAATATTGATATTCGCAATCTGATTTTTTTCAATATTCCACTTGGCTGCCTGAACCGATGTTTTAGAAACCTCAGTGGCTAAAACCTGATTAAACTTAGTCGATAATGGTAAGGTGAAATTGCCATTACCACAATATAACTCTAGCAAATCCCCTTGTGGAATACTATCTGCCTGCTCACATGCCCAAGTTAGCATCTTTTCGCAAACAGATGCATTAGGCTGAGTAAATCCACCTTCAATTTGCTGATAATCATAACAACGACTTTGAACATTCAGGGTTTCAACCACATAATCTCGGCTCAAAACAATTTTCTGTCCACGACTACGGCCAATAATTGCTATTCCAAGTTCAGCTTCTAACTCTTGTGCTGCTTGGCTCCACTCTTCATTTAAGCGGCAATGATAAATCATCGTTACCAACATATCACCGCTCAAGGTTGCTAAAAACTCAACCTGAAATAAACGGTTTTTTAACAATGGATTGGCTTTAATTTTATCCAATAACACAGGCATTAGCCGATTAATGCTTTCACAAGCAACCGGAAAATTCTCTAAACGAATAATGCTATCATGACTCGCTTTTTGTCCTCTTTCAAACATCGCATAGCAACAATCATCACCATCATGCCAAATTCGAAACTCAGCACGCATACGAAAATATTGTGCGCTCGATTCATAAAGACTTATTTCAGGGCAAGGTAACTGAGCAAATAAATTTTGAATATAATTTAATTTATCTGCTAATTGCTGCTGATAGGTCAACTGGGTCATATATTTCACTTTATCCAAAATAAATTTACTTAGCTAATTGACGTTCAATCAGCAAAACGAAGAACAGCGCAAGAACAAAACTAATGAGAATGCCAACCAAAAGATCAAGTGGCCAATGCATCCCTAAAAACAATCGACTTATTAAAACAAATTCCGCCCACACAACAGATACTGCTGCTAAAAAATATTGTTTTCTAGGCCACCACAAACCAACTGCCAACAAGGCCCAAGTTGCTGCGAAAATCGTATGACCAGATGGAAAAGAGTAGCCTACTTCATGCTGCCAATGTTTTTGTAGTTGATTAGGAATAGAGGTACTCAACGCTTTCTCATTGGCAATTAACCAATCTTTTCGCTCATCTCTAGCCATTCCATAAAAATCATCCGTTGAAATAATATTGTAATCTGCTAAAAACTGTACATATGGTCTTGGCTCTTTCAAGGTATTTTTAACGACAACCTTAACAATCTGTCCAGACAAAATCGCCATTCCCAATAATACTAAACAGAATAAAGCTGTTTTTTTTGTGATTGATTTTCTAAAAAAGGTAAATAATAAACCACAGAAAACAACAATAGTCCCAATACCCAAAGGTAAAGAGGCCGTATCTGTTAAAAGAATCCAAGAAGATAAATTCTCAATAATTTGATTTTGCCAATGCCAACCGCTTATCCATGCAGCGATAGGTACAAGTAGCAAAATAATTGCAGCAACGGCAATTGCCTGCAAAGAAGGTTTAAATTTCATGAAATGCTAACTTTGTTATCAAAAGAGAAAAACCGACATTATAACGTTTTATGAAAACGAATAAAATCAATCATTGCTTTAATACAATTTAACTGGCTGCCGAATCTATCTTAATTTCAAATACAAATTTTATTAACAGTACAATAACAATATCCCAATGATGAATAATATTCATCTAATATTGAAAATAATTACTGTGCTTATCTAAAAATAAATAATCAATATTAGCCATTTAATTTTTGGCTCAGGTAAGATAAGGGTAATTAGATTAATAAATATATTTCATTCAAATAATAAGGAGATATCATGAAAGCAGAAACAACCGCCTTACATGCAGGATATGAAATTGACCCAACAACTAAATCCGTTGCAGTGCCAATTTATCAAACAACCAGCTACGCTTTCGATAATACTCAACATGGTGCAGATTTATTTAACTTAAACGTCCCTGGTAATATCTACACTCGCATCATGAACCCAACAACTGATGTTTTAGAGAAGCGATTAGCCGCACTAGAAGGTGGTATTGCTGCATTAGCTGTTGCCAGCGGCATGGCTGCTATCACGTACACCATTCTCACTTTAGCGCAAGCAGGTGATAATATTATTGCCACGAAAACATTATATGGCGGCACTTTTAACTTATTTGCCCACACCCTACCAAAGCAAGGCATTGAAGTTCGATTTGTAGATCCAAACAAACCAGAAGATATCAGCAGTTTAGTCGATGACAAAACAAAACTGGTTTACTGTGAAAGCATTGGCAACCCTGCAGTCAACGTTATCGACATCCCTGCCTTTGCAAAAGCATCACATGAATATGGTCTGCCATTGGTCGTTGACAATACAGTTCCCTCTCCTGTTATTTGCCATGCGATTGAGCTGGGTGCCGATATTGTCGTGCAATCATTGACGAAATACATTGGCGGCCATGGCAATAGCATTGGCGGTGCCATCATTGATAGCGGTAAATTTGACTGGGCAAAACATGCCAATCGCTTTCCAGAGCTAACAACACCAGATGCTTCATATCACGGCGTTAATTACATTGAACACTTTGGTCCGGCAGCATTTATCGCCCGCGCTAGAGTGGTTCCATTAAGAAGCATGGGTGCCGCAATTAGCCCAATGAACGTATTCCTGATTTTACAAGGCCTAGAAACGCTTTCTTTACGCATGGAACGACACTGTGAAAATGCCTTAAAAGTCGCTCAATTCCTACAAGCTCACCCTCAAGTAGCCTGGGTAAATTATCCTGGCTTAGATAACAGTCCTTACAAAGCACTTATTGACCGTGACTTTGGTGGTAGAGCTTCAGGTTTATTAAGCTTTGGCATTAAAGGTGGTAGAGAAGAGGCAGCCAAATTTATTGATGCTTTAAATGTATTTATACGATTAGTGAACATTGGCGACACTCGCTCTTTAGCATGTAACCCAGCAACCACTACTCATCGCCAATTAAACGATGATGAATTGGCTTCAGCGGGTGTTAATCCCGAAATGATTCGTTTAAGCGTTGGTATTGAACACATTGATGATTTACTTGCTGATTTACGACAAGCATTAGAAGCAGCACAAAAATAAATCGTATGCATATAAAAAACAAGGTTTTTAAACCTTGTTTTTTTACGTCCAAAGTATTGGCTTACTCGTTGCAAGCCAAACCATTAAAAATATAGTTAGCATAGCCATAATGTAACTATAAATAGATAAAAAACTTCTTATTGGTGACTTCAAGGCATACATACCAAAGCCAATATAGAAAAATAATAAAACTATTTTGACACCTAACCATTGCACATTCACAAATGGTATCAAACTTAACAACACAGCTAACAAAATACCCGTTAAAAGTAAAAACGAATCGATAATATGTGGAGCCACACGAATCGATTTTCTCAACATTTTACTTGGATAGATTTGCCTCCAAAAAAATCGTAAATTTAATAGCAGCACGGATATAACAACTAAACTAATGTGTAAATGCTTTAGAAAAAAATACCACCCCATGCACAAAATTCCAATTCAATAAAAATATTTTTCATTGTTACATACAATTAGCCTCTAACCCAAATATTACTTTGCCTTTTTATCTGCCTGCTTTGCAACGACTGATGGCTTTTAGCGTATAATAATTTGTTCTGTTAAGGCTTTTTTTGTTATTCAGTTTAGGAAAATATGGAAACTATTCGTATCCGTGGTGCACGTACTCATAATTTAAAAAACATTGATTTAGATATTCCTAGACATAAGCTAGTGGTTATCACTGGTTTATCTGGTAGTGGAAAATCCTCGTTGGCTTTTGATACTTTATATGCTGAAGGTCAACGACGCTATGTTGAAAGTTTATCTGCATACGCTCGCCAATTTCTACAACTAATGGAAAAGCCTGATGTTGACTTAATCGAAGGTTTATCGCCTGCTATTTCTATTGAACAAAAAGCCACCAGCCATAATCCTCGCTCAACCGTTGGTACTGTGACGGAAATTCATGACTATCTGCGCTTATTATATGCCCGTGTCGGCACGCCTTATTGTCCAGAACACAACCTACCACTAGATAGCCAAACCGTTTCACAAATGGTTGACCATATTCTTGCCTTCCCTGAAGGCACAAAAGTAATGATTCTTGCGCCATCAGTCGTAGAGCGAAAAGGTGAGCACCAAGAATTATTAGCGGACTTGCAAGCACAAGGTTTTGCCCGTGTCCGCATTGATGGCAAAATATACGAATTAGGTGATACACCAGCCTTAGAAAAAAATATCAAACACAATATTGATGTGGTAATTGATCGAATCAAAGTTCGAAGTGATATTAAACAGCGCTTAGCAGAAAGCTTTGAGTCCGCTCTCGCATTTGGTAATGATAGAGCACTGGCTTTAGAAATGGATAACGATAAAGAACATTGGTTTTCTGCAAAATTTGCTTGCCCTACTTGTTCATACAGTTTACCTGAACTAGAACCTCGCTTATTTAGTTTTAATAACCCTATCGGCGCTTGCCCATCCTGCGATGGCCTAGGATCACGAGATTATTTTGATCCTAAACGAGTTGTCGCACATCCAGAACTATCTTTAGCTTCTGGTGCGATTAAAGGCTGGGATAAACGTAATGCTTTTTACTTCCAAATGGTTCAATCATTGGCTAGCCATTATGATTTCGATATTGATACCCCATTTGAAAATTTTTCTGCAAAACTACAAGATATTATTTTGTATGGCTCCAAAAAAGAAACCATTGAGTTTCATTACTTGAGCAATCAAGGAACAATCATTAAACGAAGCCATGCTTTTGAAGGCATTATTCCTAATTTAGAACGAAGATATCGTGAAACTGATTCTTCAACCGTTCGTGAGGAACTGCATCAATACCAAAGCCATCAATCTTGCCCTGATTGTGAAGGTGCAAGATTACGAAAAGAAGCCAGATATGTATATGTTGGCAATGAAGCGCTGCAAGATATCAGTGCTTGGCCATTAGCTAAAAGCCATCAATTTTTTCAAGAATTACAACTTTCAGGCAGCAAACAACAAATTGCTGAAAAAATCTTAAAAGAAATTACCGAACGTTTAGGTTTCTTAATTAACGTTGGTTTAAATTACCTCAACCTTTCTCGTAGCGCAGAAACACTCTCTGGCGGAGAAGCGCAGCGCATTCGATTAGCTAGCCAAATTGGTAGTGGGCTAACTGGCGTTATGTATGTGCTAGATGAACCCTCTATCGGCTTACACCAACGAGATAATGACCGTTTACTTGGTACTCTTAAACGTTTACGAGATTTAGGCAATAGCGTTATCGTCGTTGAGCATGATGAAGATGCAATTCGCCAAGCAGATTTTGTTGTCGATATGGGTCCGGGTGCGGGTGAGCATGGTGGCCAAGTTCTAATAGCAGATACGCCAGATAAAGTAGCACAATCAGAAGTTTCAATAACAGGCCAATACTTAAGTGGCAAAACTGCCATTAAACTTCCTAAAGAGCGCTCTGTTATTGATCCAGAACGAATGCTCATTTTAAGTGGCGCATCAGGCAATAATTTAAAGAATGTTACCCTTAATTTACCTTTGGGGTTAATCACTTGTATTACTGGTGTTTCAGGCAGTGGTAAATCTACTTTGATTAACGATACATTGGCAAAAATTACAGCACGAGATTTAAATCGAGCAAAAGAAGAACCTTCTCCATATAAAAGCATCTTAGGTTTAGAGCACTTAGATAAAGTCATTAACGTTGACCAAAGCCCTATTGGTAGAACACCGCGCTCAAACCCAGCAACTTATACTGGACTTTTTACACCTATTCGGGAACTTTTTGCAGGTGTACCTCTGTCTAGAGAACGTGGTTACAATGTTGGCCGTTTTAGTTTTAACGTCAAAGGTGGACGTTGCGAAGCCTGCCAAGGCGATGGTGTATTAAAAGTAGAAATGCATTTCTTACCTGACGTTTACGTTCCTTGCGAAGTATGCCATGGTAAAAGATACAACCGAGAAACCTTAGAAGTGAACTACAAAGGTAAAAATATTAATGAAATATTAAGCCTAACTGTAGAAGATGCTCGTGAGTTTTTCGATGCAGTACCTACTATTGCCAGAAAGCTACAAACATTAATGGACGTTGGTTTAGGTTATGTTCGCTTAGGACAAAGCGCCACGACTCTATCAGGTGGTGAAGCACAACGCGTGAAATTAGCGCTGGAACTATCCAAACGAGATACCGGCAAAACTTTGTATATTTTGGATGAACCGACTACTGGCTTACACTTTGCCGATATCGCGTTGTTACTACAAGTTATCCAACGTTTAAAAGGTAAAGGAAACAGTATCGTCATTATTGAACACAATTTAGACGTTATCAAAACAGCTGACCACGTTATTGATTTAGGTCCTGAAGGCGGTGCTGGCGGCGGACAGATTATTGCAGAAGGCACACCTGAAGAGGTTGCCGAATCTCCTATTTCATATACTGGAAAATACCTAAAAAATGTTTTAGCAGATAGCCAAAAAGATTCATAATTTAATCATTCGCCAGTGGTGATTGATGCATAAAACACCATTGGCGCCGATTTCATGTCGTTTAACTGATTGAATCAAAAAACAAGCATATTTTCATGGTAACAATATATATATAGAATTATTAATTTAATTAATAGTTTGTCAAAGGGTTTGGTTATCATTATGTAATTACGTAAAATGTAGGCCAACGATTTTTTTAACAATGCATAAATTGGTTATTAAAAAACCAAATAAAATAAAGCTAATTTATCAAAAGGTATAACCTGTGAAGTTATATTGTAAGACCACACATTTAAAATTGAGTCGACTCCTAATTGTCACAGCCATGTCCAGTTACCTGCCTCAGGTATTAGCACAGGATCCGCCACCTCCACCCTCACATCTAATGAGCCATACCAATAGTGTTATGGTTGCAACACCAGCCACGCCATTGATGTTTGAAGAAGCTAGAAAAATTTTAACAGAAGGCTCCCCACAGCTAAAAGCATCTCAAAAAAATCTTGAAAGTAAAACACTAGAACAAGATGCTATTAAAATGTTAGGCGGCCCTATTGTGATGATTTCAGGTAGCGCAGGACATTATGATTTATCTGGCGGTGTATCAAATGATAGGCTATCCGATTTTGACGTTATTATTAATGGTCATGAAGCACCTTCTATTCCTGAAAAACATGTCCCCAATGTTGACCTTCATGCCCAAGTGCACGATACATTTAAATTTGCGAATGCGAATGTTATATGGCCCATTTATACAGGCGGTAAAATTACAGCGGTTAAAAAATTTGCACAAGGCAAAACAAATGAGGCCAAGGCTGATGACCGTAGCCATGAAGCAGAAGTGCAAAACCAATTAATTTCACGTTATTTTGGTGCCCAACTTGCCCAGTCAGCTGCAGATTTACGTCAAGATGCGGTAAATGCCATTGCCGTGCATGATAAAACCGCACAACGCATGCTAGATGAAGGTTTAATCGCCAAAGTAGAAAGGCTGCAAGCCAAAGTCGCACTAGAAACAGCAAAAATAGAATCAGAAAAAGCCAGTAATGATGCCATTTTAGCCAGCGTTGCTTTACAGCGTTTATTGCAAAGTGAGCGCCGCATTTCACCAGCAACCAACTTATTTATTAACCAAAAACCTTTACCAGAACTACAATATTTTCTGGATTTGGCCATGAATAAACATCCTGGCTTAGAAAAAGTCGCTGCAAAAAAAGAACAAGCAACTGCTTTACATCAAGCGGGACAATCAAGATGGAAACCTGAAATTACAGCATTTGCGCAACACGAATTAAATGCAAAAAACCCCAATCGAATTGCGGGGCTGAATTTACGATGGACATTGTGGAGCAGCGTTGACCGTAGGCAAATAGATAGAGCCAACTTAGCAACCATTAATGCAGCTTCTTATATGGATCAACAAGCTCGTGAAGATATTAGTATATTGGTGGAAAAAAATTGGCGAGATGTAGAAAATGCCCGTTATACCTATCTATCAATGAATAGTAACATCCAAGCTGCCGAAGAATATTTACGTTTACGCCAATCTGGCTTAAGAGAAGGACTAAGCACAATTTCAGATGCCATTGATGCTCAAGTTAACCTCACCAAAGCAAAAACCGAACGTTTACAGGCAGCCAATTCATATATTCAAGCACTAGCAGCACTACTTGCCAGTGCTGGCATTCCAGAACAATTTAGTCAATATTTATCAACAGCTGATACAAAAGTTAAACCTTAAGGAATAGTAATGCAAAGTAAGAAAATAAAATTAGGAATATTTATCTTCGCTATTATCACTATTGTAATTATTATAGGTTTATATGTTGCTACTCGCCCAGAACCTATCGTATTACAAGGTCAGATGGAAGCTGAAGAAATTGATGTTGCCCCAAAAGTACCCGGTCGTATCGCTGAAGTGTTTGTAAAAGAAGGTCAACAAATTAAAATTGGTGATCCCATTATGCGCTTTGACAGCCCCGAAATTAATGCCAAACTTGCCCAAGCAGATGCCGCCCATGAAGCAGCAACAGCACAAGCACAAAAAGCACAAGCAGGTGCTCGCCCACAAGAAATTGATATGGCAAAGCAAACATATTTACGTGCACAGGCTGCAGCAGATTTAGCGAAAAAAACATATGATCGCGTCAACAATCTAGCTCAGGAAGGTTTACTATCAAAACAAAAAAGGGATGAGGCTTATACCAATTACGTTGCTTCAAGAGAACAAGCTGCAGCAGCTAAAGCACAATACAATATGGCATTAGAGGGTGCGCGAAAAGAAGATATTGCTAGTGCTGAAGCGATCGCTAAGCAATCTAGCGCTGTCGTTCAAGAAGCGCAAGTTGCAGAAGATGAAGCTCATTTAAGAAGTCCAATATCTGGAGAAATATCAGATGTCATTGCCAAAGTTGGGCAAATCAACCCACAAGGCGTTCCTGCCATTAGTGTTATTGACTTAAATGATCAATGGGTCGTTCTTAACGTACGTGAAGACTATATTGCTAAATTTGGTATTGGTGCTGAGTTTAATGGTGAAATTCCAGCTTTGAGCAATGGAAAGCAAAAAACCACTGCCACATTTAAGGTTTATGCTAGCTCTCCGTTGGCTGATTTCGCTACATGGCGGGCAACCCGTAACAATCAAGGATTTGACCTAAAAACCTTTGAAGTCAAAGCCAGACCTAGTGTACCCATCAAAAATATGCGCCCTGGCATGAGCGTATTGGTTCCACTGTAAAAGTAAATTAACCATGATATTTTTACAATCTTTATTAGATAGCATAACCAAAGAAATCCGGTGGCTTAAATCAAGCCGCTGGGATTTTGCAATGATAACCTGGGTACCTGTATTATCGGTGTTATTCATCTGGTGGACATTTTCCGCCATTATTCCCTATAAACTTCCAATCGGTGTCTTAGATCAAGACCATAGCACCATTAGCCGTCAGGTTAATCGCTATATTAATGCCAGCCCTATTTTAAATGTGACGGAGCAATACACAGATATTAAAAGTGCAGAAACAGCTTTACGCCGTGGGGATATCTTTGCTGTTGTCATTTTACCGTATCAATTACAGCAAGATATTAAA
>JASLFS010000045.1 GCA_030150505.1 Vitreoscilla sp.
TAATCATGCAACGCCCGTAAAAGATACGCCAGAAATCCGCCAATTAGCATTGGATAAGTATAAAGAAATTCGGATTGCAATTGAAAATAGGGAATGGGATGAGCTCAAAGAGTTATTAGAGCCAGGTTTGACGGATATGGCCACTATTAAATTTATGACTAGAGACGATTATTTTAATCAATTAAGAGAGCAGTTATTTAATCAATTGGCATTGGATGCTCAACTAGGCTGGAAAGCTGATCCCAATATTCCTGAAGGATACCAATTCGTATTGATTGCTGATGGTAAACTCTTTAGTTATTTTTATTTGAGAAATCGTGAGGCATCACCTGTGAGTTGGGAAAGAAATAATCAGAGAACATGGTTCAGCCCCACATTGACATATATTAATGGGCAAGTAAAAGTTGGGGCTTTTTAGGGAAACCTATCTTTATTCTAAGCAAACTTTTATTCTCCATAATTTGTCCAATAATTTATGTAGTCCGATAAATGTCTTTAAGCCGATTTTATCGGACTATATTTTATGTTCTATCAAATGTCGTTTAGTTGGAAAAATTGCAGATGAGTCTTGGAATGTTATTTTATTAGAAGCGATAAAAGAGATTGATCGTAAATGGAATAAGGATGTTTATCCTGAATTCAATCGTAATTTAGCACATAAATATCCATTTAATCCGACTGCTAAGACAGATGTATCTTTGGAGGAGTTTGAAGACTTTTTTGGTAAAAATGGTGTGATTGATCGCTTCTATCAGAATGAGTTAAAACCATTCTTAGAAGAAAGCTCATTCAAAAGTGTAGTGGTATACTAATTTTGGCCACTTAGATAGAGGCATTATATCCTCAATCAAAACTAAGTAAATCAAAATGAGCCAAAAAACTAAACGTACATTTTCAGCTGAGCTTAAATTAGAAGCGGCAAGACTGGTGATAGATGAAAAATATTCAGTACAGGAAGCTCTAAAGCTATGAATGTCGGATTATCCACTATGGATCGTTGGGTTAGGCAGTTAAGAAATGAACGTGAAGGAATTTCATCTAAAGCTAGCCCAATCACTTCTGAGCAGATTGAAATTAGGGCTTTGAAAAAAGAAATCAAACGTATTAATTTGGAGAATGAAATCCTAAAAAAGGCTTTAGCGCTCTTAATGTCGGATGCTTGGAGAAATCAGTTTTAATTCAAAGCTTGCCGAGTTATACATTGATGAATCTATGCCATACATTTAAAGCCAATAAGAGCACAGTATATTTTCACTGTATGCCCAAAAAATTGCCATCTAAAAAGCTGTTACTACACACTGTTGTTCGTGAAATATTTAATCAAAGTAAAGGTTCTGCGGGCGCAAGACGTATTATGGCTATAGCTTTGAACAAAGGTGTTGTCATGTCTAGATATATCATTGCTAGAATCATGAAAAAACTAGGTTTAAAAAACTCTCAGATACGTCGACATCGTTATAAAAAAGATGGTGTTGAAAAGCCATTAATTCCTAATCTATTGGCTCGTAATTTTAATATTCAGCGTGCTAATACTGTTTGGTGTGGCGATGTTACATATATTTGGACAACTCAAGGCTAGGGCTATATGGTAGTGGTTATGGGTTTATTTAATAGAAAAGTTATTGGTTATACATTTTCCAAATTACCTGACAATGAGTTAACCAAAAAAGCATTAACGATGGCATTTGAATCATGTGGTAAGCCGAAAGAATTGATGTTTCATCCCGATCAAGTCAGTTATTATATCAGTGGGTCATTTATGAAATTATTGTGGCACTATGGTATTAAACAAAGCTTAAGTCGTCGTAGTAATTGTTGGGACAATGCACCAATGGAAAGATTCTTCAGAAGTTTAAAAGTAGAATGGGTACCAAAATCGGGTTATTTATCATTGGCAGTTATGAAATTGCCTATTCAAAATTATATTCATAGTTATTACAATCAGATTAGACCACATGCGCATAATAATGGATTGTCACCAAATCAACGAGAAGCACTATTAGCAAACACCTCTATAATTATGTCTGAAAATAGTTGACCACTACACTATGGCTCGCTTTCATTTTCTTAGTTAATTATTGAGAATGTAATGATGTCTAAGCGCAGAAAGTTAGTAGGATATAACAGTATAAATATTCTTCGGCAATATCTTGCCAAAAATAGATGGATAAGCAATATCTTGCCAAGATTTTGGCAAGATATTGCCAGAAACTATAATTTGTAATAGCATCTTTTTTTAACTAATTGATATGTAAAATATTTTATTTATTGGCTTGGCTTTTGCTGTATTTATACTAAATTATCTCAACTTGGATGATGATTTTGTTGAAAATAAGAAAGTTAATTTATAAACAATAATGATTAGGAGATTGCTATGCCAACCCCATGTTATATTTCGATTGAAGGTCAAACTCAAGGCAACATTACTGCTGGTGCTTTTACAGCAGATTCAGTGGGCAACATCTTTGTGGAAGGCCACGAAGATCAAATGTTAGTTCAAGAGTTTAAACACGTTGTGACTGTGCCAACAGATCCACAATCAGGTCAACCGGTAATCCTCCCATAAATAACCGAAGTTAAAAGTAGAGGTTAAGCAGCCATTAAAGGTGGTCGTCCTTGATTAGCTTGGTGTGGCCTTTCATGATTATAATGCCAAAGCCATTGAGTTGCATAATCTTGTACTTCTTCA
>JASLFS010000083.1 GCA_030150505.1 Vitreoscilla sp.
TTATTGCTAAATGGTAAAATTTTGACAGGACGTGATGCGGCACATAAACGTTTGATTGATATGTTGAATAAAGGTGAAAGTTTGCCTGTCGACTTTACTAATCGCGTTATTTACTATGTTGGACCTGTTGATCCAGTCGGAAATGAAGTTGTTGGACCAGCAGGCCCGACAACAGCAACTCGTATGGATAAGTTCACAGGTCAATTGCTTGAGCAAACTGGTTTGATTGGCATGATTGGTAAAGCAGAGCGTGGCTCTGTAGCTATTGATGCTATTAAAGAAAATCAAGCTGTTTATTTGATGGCAGTGGGTGGAGCAGCATATTTGGTTTCTAAAGCCATTAAAGAATCTAAAGTTGTGGCTTTTGAAGAGTTAGGCATGGAAGCAATTTATGAGTTTGATGTAAAAGACATGCCAGTAACAGTTGCTGTTGATAGCAATGGTCAATCTGTTCATGCTATTGCTCCTAAGATTTGGCAAGAGAAAATTGGTAAGATTCCTGTTGTAGCCGAGTAATAACGAGAAATAAACCTGAGCGAAGCAGGTGATAACGCAAAGCTGAGGTTTATATTTGCAGGATTTTCGTTTATTATCTCAAGCGCTACGGCATTCAAAAACGAGAACAATAACTGAATTAATTTTTAAAGGACATTATTATGTTAGAGGCTTATCGTGCCCATGTTGCAGAGCGTGCAGCTCTAGGCATTCCTCCATTAGCCCTATCGGCAGAGCAAACAGCTGATTTAGTTGAATTATTGAAAACCCCACCTGCAGGTGAAGGCGAGTTTTTAGTTGACCTAATCACGCACCGTGTACCACCAGGTGTTGATGATGCTGCAAAAGTTAAAGCATCTTTTTTAGCTGCTATTGCGGAAGGTTCTGTTGCTAGCCCATTGATTAATGCAAAATTGGCAACTAAGTTGCTAGGCACAATGTTAGGTGGTTACAACATTCATCCATTGATTGAGCTTTTGGACAGTGAAGAATTAGGTGCCATTGCAGCAGAAGGCTTGAAACACACATTATTAATGTTTGATGCATTTCATGACGTAGCTGATAAAGCAAAAGCGGGTAATAAGTACGCACAAGAAGTATTGCAATCTTGGGCGGATGCTGAATGGTTTACAGCTAGACCAAAAGTAGCTGAAAAAATTACTGTTACTGTGTTTAAAGTAACAGGTGAAACCAATACGGATGATTTATCTCCAGCACCTGATGCTTGGAGTCGTCCAGATATTCCATTGCATGCATTGGCAATGTTGAAAAACCCGCGTGATGGCATTACACCAGATGATGCTGGACAAGTAGGTCCAATCAATCTTTTAAATGAATTAAAAGAAAAAGGACATGTGGTTGCTTATGTTGGTGATGTTGTTGGTACTGGTTCAAGCCGTAAATCAGCAACTAACTCTGTTATTTGGCATACAGGTGAGGACATTCCTTTTGTACCAAACAAACGTTTTGGTGGCGTATGCTTAGGCGGTAAAATTGCTCCTATTTTCTTTAATACACAAGAAGATTCTGGTGCATTGCCTATCGAAGTAGATGTTGAGCAATTAAATATGGGTGATGTTGTTGAGATTTATCCATACGAAGGCAAAATTGTTAAAAATGGCGAAAAAATTGCTGATTTTGAATTGAAATCTCAAGTTTTGCTAGACGAAGTTCAAGCTGGTGGTCGTATTAACTTGATTATTGGTCGTGGTTTAACAACTAAAGCTCGTGAAGCATTAGATTTGCCAGTAACTGATTTATTCCGTATTCCACAATCTCCTGCAGAAAGTAATGCTGGATTCACTTTGGCTCAAAAAATGGTTGGTCGCGCTTGCGGTTTACCTGAAGGCCAAGGTATTCGCCCAGGAACTTATTGTGAGCCACGCATGACAACAGTTGGTTCGCAAGATACAACTGGTCCAATGACTCGTGATGAGTTAAAAGATTTAGCATGTCTTGGCTTTAGTGCTGATTTGGTTATGCAATCATTCTGTCATACAGCTGCGTATCCAAAACCAGTTGACGTGAAAACGCATAAAGAATTGCCTGAGTTTATTTCTTCTCGTGGCGGTGTTGCTTTGCGTCCAGGTGATGGCGTTATTCACTCTTGGTTAAATCGTTTGTTATTGCCAGATACTGTTGGTACTGGTGGTGACTCACATACTCGTTTCCCAATTGGTATTTCATTCCCAGCAGGTTCTGGTTTGGTAGCTTTTGCTGCTGCAACAGGTGTTATGCCGTTGGATATGCCAGAATCAGTATTGGTACGTTTTAGTGGTAAATTACAGCCAGGCATCACTTTGCGTGACCTTGTAAATGCCATTCCTTTCTATGCGATTAAAGATGGTTTGTTAACAGTTGCTAAAGCTGGTAAGAAAAACATTTTCTCTGGTCGTATTTTGGAAATTGAAGGTTTACCTGAGCTAAAAGTAGAGCAAGCGTTTGAATTGACAGATGCTTCTGCTGAACGATCTGCTGCTGGCTGTACTGTTCAATTGAATAAAGAGCCTATTGAAGAGTACTTAAAATCAAATATCGTGTTGATGAAAAACATGATTGCTGATGGTTACGAAGATGCTCGTACTTTACGTCGCCGTATTGAAGAGATGGAAAAATGGTTAGCTGAGCCTAAGTTGTTAGAAGCTGATGCTGATGCAGAATATGCAGCCATTATTGAAATCAATATGGATGATATTAAAGAGCCTATCTTGGCATGCCCAAATGACCCTGATGATGTGAAAACTTTGGCTGATGTTGCTGGAACACATATTGATGAAGTCTTTATTGGTTCATGCATGACAAATATTGGCCACTTCCGTGCAGCTGGTAAACTATTAGATGGTAAATCTGATATTCCTGTACGTTTGTGGGTTGCTCCTCCAACTAAGATGGATGCAGATCAATTGTCAGATGAAGGTTACTACGGAATTCTTGGTAGAGCTGGTGCTCGTATGGAAATGCCAGGTTGCTCATTGTGCATGGGTAACCAAGCACAAGTTCGTGAAGGTGCTACTGTTGTTTCAACTTCAACACGTAACTTCCCGAATCGTTTGGGTAAAAACACCAATGTATATTTAGCATCTGCTGAATTGGCTGCTATTGCTTCTAAATTAGGTCATATTCCTAGCCAAGAAGAGTATCATTCAAATGTTGGTATTTTGAATGAAAATAGTGATGAAATTTATCGTTATATGAATTTCAATGAAATTGAAAAATTCAATGATGTAGCAGAAACAGTTGATGCTTAATTGATATTTTGATTTGAGTAAAGCTCCCTACAGAAAAGTAGGGAGCTTTTTTCATTTTTGGTGTAAAACAAGGTACAATAATCCATTTCATCAATTTGAATAGCAGAGTAGATTCTCTATGGTTCTCATCATTATTTTAGTTGAATTATTACTTGTTATTGCCATAATCTATTGGCGATATAAGACTGCTCAGCGAGAGTGGGAAAAAGAGCTTGTACTATTGTCATCAGAAAAAAATGATAATGATGATGAAGAAATTTCTCAGTTAGTGGAAATAGAAGATAAACAATGGCGCTCCGAGTTATTTAAAATCTTTAATCGAGAAGATAAGAAGCTTGCTAATGTAGAAGAGCCAGAAACAGAAGAACCTTTTGAAAATGAAGTTATCCATACTAATTCTGTTATAGAAGAGGACAATGAATTAGTTGAAGAGGATTGGGTGGCTGAAGAGGAACCAACAAAAGATTTAATGACATCTAAGATTATTCGCCAATTAAAAGCTAAGAAAAAACGAACAAAGGTAACTGGTCAGGATAATTTTGCGAAAAATTTACAGCACCAATGGCAAAAGTTAGCAGCTGCATTTACTGAGTTAAAGAATAATCATCAACTTAAAATAGATAAAACCAAAGTAGAAGTAGAAGATGAAATTGTTGCTGAAGAACAAGTCAATACTTTTTATGAAAATGATTATTTGCCGCCAGAAGCAGATGAAGTCATGGACAATATTGATACAACTGAAGATGTGAAACCTCAACATGAGTTTTTACATGAAATCACACAATTAGAATCTAATATTAAAGAACTAGAAGCCAAAAGAAAAAGCAGTGATTTCGTTGCTAATAACGATGTTCCTTTTACTCAGACAGCAAAAGATATTAGTCAATTAGAAGTTGTAGAATTAAATTTATCAGGGCTTGAGACCATTCAATTAGAAGATTCTGAAGGAACTGAGGAGTTAGTCCATTTAGAAGAAGTTAAGGTTAATTGGGCTCCGATTGAGAGAATTGCAATTGATGAAAATTCACATGGACAAAGTGAACTTGAGGAAGTGAAATTAAATTTAGAGCCACTTAAGCCTATTTTAATTGAAAATGAAAATGTAGAAAAAAATGAAGAGATAGAAACCATTGTTTTAGATATTAAACCTAACGTGGTTAAAACTCAGCAAGAATTAGAAGTAATTGAAATTCCAGATTACTTTAAAAACAGAGCATTAAACCGTTTGAAATCTGAAGAAATTATTACGCTGCCTGAAAAGGTTGCGCGCCAAGTTCTACCAAAAGATGATTTAGAAAAAATCATTGAAGACGAAGATATTCGTAAAAATTTGATGAGACAGCGATTATCCCGAAGAAGACAAGCTACGGATGATGAAGCAATTCCTGTTACAAACTCAGATTTAACGACCATTCAGGACGATGAGGTTTTTGCAAATTTAGCAAAAACTGATTCTCCTATTAATCGCGTAAAAAGCGTTAGTCGTCAGTCTCGTCCGGTTATTCGTGAAAGCATTATTCCATCTGCAGCAAGAGTTGATAATTCACACGGCGTCAAGTTAGAAGCAGCAGCACCAACGGTTACTGTACCGCCGAGCTCAACATTATTTACTAGATTCACACCTTTTAAACATGCTGTCGAAACTAGCGAACCTCAAACTGTTGAACCATTAATCAATGAAGAGATTCAACAGTTTGATGCTGTTAATATTCTTGATTCTCTTAAGCAGCAGCCATTGGATGAAGAAGCATTCACTGAGAGCATTGAAAATATTGTTGAGTTTGATTCTTTCCAAGAAGCGGAGTTGATGCAGGATTTTGTCTATGAGCCGCAGAATTGGCAAGATATTGAAGTAACCAATCATGATGAAGAAGAAGTTAATCTGAAAAGAACTTTCCCTGATAATGTTTTTTATGCGGAAGAGCATTTGACTCAGACTGAGTTATCTCAACCTGATGATCCTCGTCCAATGATCAGTAGTTTTAAAACAAATAAAGAATGGGAAAATGAGTTTTCTAAGTTAATAGAAAATCAACAGGTATTGAATACGCCACAGCCGATTGTTGAGGTACATTCAACACCAGAAACAGCTGCTAGCAGTTTGTTACAGTCTTTTTTGACTGATAAAGTAAATCCTGAGCCTAAAGTATCCATCGCGCCTGTTGTTAATACAGTGGCATCTACTCAAAATACCAGTAGTGATTGGATTTTGCCTAATTTAGACTTACTGTACCATCCCGATAGCAGTGTTGATAATCGTCCATCGGAAGATGTTTTAATTGAAAATGGCATTGTTATCGAAGAAAAATTATCGGAGTTTAAGGTTAAAGTTAATGTTGTTGATGCTTATGCTGGTCCAGTAATTAGTCGTTATGAGATTGAGCCAGATGTCGGCGTTCGTGGTAGCCAAGTTGTTAATTTAGAAAAGGATTTGGCACGGGCATTGGGTTTTGCTTCGATTCGAGTTGTAGAAACCATACCTGGTAAAACATGCATGGGATTAGAGTTGCCAAATCCGAAAAGACAAATGATTCGGATTAAAGAAATATTGGCTGATGATGTCTTTACGCAGCCAAAATCTAAACTAACGTTGGCACTTGGACAAGATATTTCTGGGCAGCCTGTTGTCACTGATTTAGCCAAAGCCCCTCATTTATTAGTAGCTGGTACAACTGGCTCTGGTAAATCGGTTGGGGTAAATGCAATGATTTTATCAATGCTATATAAGGCATCCCCAGAAGAAGTTCGCCTGATTATGATTGATCCTAAAATGCTTGAATTAAGCATTTATGAAGGCATTCCGCACTTATTAACGCCAGTTGTAACAGATATGAAGTTGGCCGCAAATGCTTTAAATTGGTGTGTTAATGAGATGGAGAAACGTTATCGACTAATGAGTCATGTCGGTGTTAGAAATTTAGCTGGGTACAATCAAAAAGTTGCTGATGCGAAGGCCAAAGGAACGCCATTAGGAAATCCATTTTCATTAACACCAGAGACTCCAGAGCCATTAGAAAAATTACCATTTATTGTTGTTGTGGTTGATGAGTTTGCTGACTTAATGATGACTGCTGGTAAAAAAATTGAAGAGTTAATTGCTAGATTGGCGCAAAAAGCACGTGCTGCGGGTATTCATTTGATATTGGCGACCCAACGACCATCTGTTGATGTGATTACAGGTTTAATTAAAGCAAACATCCCAACCCGTATTGCCTTTCAAGTATCTAGTAAGATTGATAGTCGAACCATTTTGGATCAAATGGGTGCTGAAAATCTTTTAGGGCAAGGTGATATGTTATTTTTACCTCCTGGTACTGGTTATCCTTTACGAGTACATGGTGCTTTTGTTGCTGACGAGGAAGTTCATCAAATTGTTGAATTCTTAAAACAGCAAGGCGAGCCTCAATATATTGATGATATTGTTGCTCCTAGTCTAGATGATGAGAAAGACCAAGAAAAAGGTTCTTCAAGGGGGGCTGGCGCTGAGGATGATCCATTATATGATGAGGCTGTTGAGTTAGTGATTCGAACTCAAAAAGCTTCAATTTCTTCTGTTCAGAGGCAATTGCGAATTGGATATAACCGTGCGGCACGATTGGTAGAGCAGATGGAGCAAAGTGGGATTGTTTCATCGCCTGAAAATAATGGTAATAGAACTGTATTAGTAGTGAATAATCAAGAGTGATTTGATTGAAGAATAAAAAAAGCGATTTCATTTGAAATCGCTTTTTTTGATTATTGAGCTTTAAGTAGCTCTTTGTACAAATCTGGATTTGCTTTTTTAAGTGCTTTGCCAACTTTTAGGTCTTTAGCATTAATTTCTGAAAGGTTTACACCTTCTTTATGAACAATTCGAACTAATTCACTAACTGGTTTTGGCATAAAGCGACCTGATTCATAGCGAGAGCCGCCAGATTGTGTTACACCTACAGTAGACCAAAATTCGCTTTGATTTAAGCTTAGTTTTTTACGTAATGGTCGTAGCTCAGATGGATCGATTTGTTTAATTTTTTTCATTTCTGTTTCCTTATCGCTTGCTTAATGACAGCGAACTCTTGATGATTTGTGTATGTTATAAATTTATATGCATATTAACTAATGCAGATTGCATTTTATATAAAAATAACATAGTTAGGTATGTTATTTTACAGAGTGTAATAAAAATTACAAAAAACTTGCCATTAGCATTAATTAATGTGCATATAATACCAATTATATGGATAAGTAATTAATTAATAGCGTAAAGTTTTTTTAAATTTAGTTTAAAAATTATTAATTGTTGTATTTCTTTAATTTTAGTCAAATTGACTAAAATAAGCAATTATAATTACTTTATGTTTTATTTA
This sequence comes from Vitreoscilla sp., assembly GCA_030150505.1. GTDB lineage: Bacteria > Pseudomonadota > Gammaproteobacteria > Burkholderiales > Neisseriaceae > JASLFS01. Next base: position 7,589 of record JASLFS010000083.1, read on the forward strand.
TTGTTCGAATTGAAATAATAATTTATATATATTGTATTTCTTGATTTATATTTTATTATTTTTAATATAAATTGAAATTAAATTCTTATAAGTTAAATTTCATATGAAAAAATAGAAATGTTATATCTGTTAATTGAAACGATGAAATGGGCATGTAAATATGCATATTGAATCAATATATATTTATTAATTAGAAATTATATATTTATTTATTCGTTCTTTTACTCAAAAAAAGGCAATCATTTAGATTGCCTTTCGGTATTTAGAGTGGTTATTACTCTTTTGTTATAAAGTATTTATTATAAATTTCTTCATATTTTCCGTTATCGCGGACTTTTTGTAGAGCTTCGTTGAATACTTTAACGGTTTCTTCATTGCCTTTTTTGATAGCAATGCCATATTGTTCTTGATCAAAATCTTTTGCTTCAATCATGACAAATTCTTTGTCCGGATTGTTTTTCAAATAATGACTCACAACAGAGCTATCACTGATGACTGCATCAACACCGTTATTTTCTAATTCTTTTAAAACGATAGGTAAGCTTTCATAGCGAGCAATTTTATTACTAGTTGGTCCAAAAATCTTAGAGGCGACCAAGTCACCAGTATTTCCAGTAACAACGCCTACGCGATTTAATTGTTGTAATCCATTGGTGTCAGTAATATTTTTACCTTTAGGCAATAAGATAACTTGTTGGATATCGAAATAAGAATCGCTGAAGTCAATTGTTTGTTTACGATCATCGGTGATGGTAACTGCGGAAATTAATGCATCTGCATCGCCTGTTTGTAAACTAGCGAATAGGCCATCCCAAGGTTGGTTTTTATATTCAACTTTAAAGTTGCCTTCTTTGGCCATTTCATTCATTAAATCAACGTCAAAACCAATTAATTCTCCATTGGCAGTTGTGTATTCAAATGGAGCGAATTCAGCATTCATCGCAACGCGATATGTTTTTTCTTTTTCTGCGCCTGTAGCCGTTTCTTCTGTTTGACTGCCACCACATGCAGTTAATGCCATGCTTGAGCATAGAATTGCTGTTGAAATCCATTTCTTCATGTTCATTGTTAATTCCTCAAAATGCAGATATTTATTATTCATTGCTGCATTAAAATTAAAAGATTAATTCTATCACAAGCACTTTATAGTCATGGCTATTTTTATCATTTTGTTTTTATAACGTAAAACAGCACAAAATTGTGCTGTTTTGTTCAAGAATGGGATATTGTTTTAGGCTACACCATATTGATTTCGATATGCTTGAACTGCATCGAAATGCTGATTTAGGTTGTGATCATTTTCTAATAAGGCTAGTAAATCTGTTAGGGTTGCAATAGCAACAACAGGTAAGCCATATTGACTTTCTACCTCTTGAACTGCTGAAGTTTCGCCGGTGCCTTTTTCCATGCGGTCCAAGGCGATTAATACGCCAGCTGGGGTAGCATTTTGGCTGTTAATTAAATTAACTGACTCTCGAACTGATGTTCCAGCAGAGATAACGTCATCAATAATCAATACTTTGCCTTCTAGTGGGGCGCCGACCAATACACCACCTTCACCATGGTCTTTGGCTTCTTTGCGGTTGTATGCAATAGGAACATTGATGCCTTCTTCAGCCAACATCATGGCAGTAGCTGCTGCTAAGATAATACCTTTATATGCTGGTCCGAAAAGCATATCAAATTCTACTTTGCTTTCTATGATGGCTTTGGCGTAAAATTTCGCTAGTTGTAGGATACTGTGTCCGTCGCTAAATAAACCAGCATTGAAGAAATAGGGCGATTGGCGACCAGCTTTGGTCGTAAATTCACCAAATTTTAGAACATTTTGTTCAAGAGAAAAGTGCAAAAAATCTTGTCTAAAGTCTGACATGCTGCTTCCTTATCGTTACAATAGCGTATTTGTTTACCAAGCTAATGGAAAATTTCCAGCATGGTAAAATGGTTTTTAATTAAAGTTCACATTTTACACGAGGTCAGTTTTGTTTAGAATCATTAGTGCTAATGTAAATGGTATTCGTTCTGCTACCAAAAAGGGTTTTTTAGATTACTTGCAAGTAGTTGATGCTGATGTCGTCTGCATTCAAGAAGCTAAAGCACAAGAAGCCGATCTTGCTGATGAAATTTTAAATCCAGTTGGTTTATATGGCACTTGGCATTGTGCTGAGAAAAAAGGTTATAGTGGCGTTGCTATATATAGTAAAGAAAAACCAATCAGTGTTCAGTATGGTTTGGGTGAAGAAAAGTTTGACCGAGAAGGGCGCTATTTAAGAGCAGATTTCTCTAATAATTTAAGTGTTATTTCTTTGTACTTGCCTTCTGGCACCAGTGCGGAGGAGCGACAAGCTTATAAATACGAGTTTTTAGATTATTTTTATCAAGTTTTAGCAGATTTACAAAAAGAAGGTCGACATGTTGTGGTGTGTGGAGACTGGAATATTGCGCACAATAATATTGATATTAAAAACTGGAAAGGCAATCTAAAAAATTCAGGTTTTTTACCTGAAGAACGTGCTTGGATTGGCAAAGTTATTCATGATTTGGGTTGGGTTGATACATGGCGAACCTTGTATCCTGAAGTATCTGGCTATACATGGTGGAGTAATCGTGGTAAAGCTTACCTAAATGATGTGGGCTGGAGAATTGATTATCAAATGGCCACGCCTGAATTGGGAAAAAAAGCAGTTTCGGCGCACGTTTATAAAGATGTAAAATTTTCAGATCACGCTCCTTTGGTGGTTGATTATGAAGGTTTGTAAATAATGATGGATTTGGATAGATTAATTCTATTAACCATACATGATAAAGAACATAATGCTAAGTGGTTGGAGCGATGGGAATGCAGTTATCCAAGTTGCTTGCGCTTAGAGTGTTCTGCGAATCAAAATATTGTAGATTGGCAAAAGCAATTGCAAACGGCATTTAATGACCAGGAAAAAATGGATTTTATGGTTGTTATGTATGGAGCGGGAGCAATTGCATTTTTGGCTTGGTTGTATCAGAGTGATATTTTGATACAAAAGCGAATTAAAGGTGCTATTTTAGTATCGCCTGATGCATCTAGTTGGCAAGAAGATAATTTACATTCATTATCTAAAGCAAGGGCCAGTTTTCCTTGTGTTATTGTTGAGCCGAAGTCAGTCAGCTATGAACAAAAATTATGGTCTGAAAATTTAGCTGAACAATTAAATGCAAAATTATTATTTTCTCCTCATCAAGGTCAGCTAGATGGCCATTTGAATGGCTGGCAATGGGGAATGAAGTTAATGCAAGAAATATTAATGTATGGCCAATGAGTAACTAAATATTAAAAACATGAAAAGTTAACGCTCAGCGCTAACTTTTTTATTTATCAATTTTGAGTATTTACTCTTAGTTGCGGGAGCACATCGTGGATACAGTTCAAACTGTTAAAATTCAGCCAAAACCAACACCTCATCCAACAGCACAATATTGGCGTGTGTGTCAGGTAGAAGAGCTTTATGATTTACCATTTTTAGATTTATTGATGAAGGCAGCAAGTATTCATCGTGAAAATTTCGATGCACAGAAAATCCAACTTTCTAGTTTGTTATCGATTAAAACGGGTGGTTGTCCTGAGGATTGCGCTTATTGTCCGCAATCTGCACATCACAATACCGGTTTAGAAAAAGAAAAATTAATGGACGTGGAAGAAATTCTTGTTCAAGCGCGTATTGCACAAGAACGTGGTGCTAGCCGTTTTTGTATGGGTGCGGCTTGGAGAGGTCCAAAGCCAAGAGATATTGAAAAAGTTAGTGAAATTATTGCAGCTGTTAAATCTTTGGGTTTAGAAACCTGCGGTACTTTTGGTATGTTAGAAGATGGAATGGCGGAAGATTTAAAAGATGCTGGTTTAGATTACTATAATCATAATCTGGATACTGCTCCTGATAATTATGAAAATATTATTCATACACGCCAACATGAAGACCGAATGAATACCTTGGGTAAAGTTCGTGATGCAGGTTTAAAAGTTTGCTGTGGTGGCATTGTTGGTATGAATGAGACGAGAAAAGATAGGGCTGGTTTGCTAGCAAGTTTGGCGAATTTAGATCCACAACCTGAGAGTGTGCCGATTAATCAGTTGATTAAAGTAGAAGGTACGCCATTGGCTGAAGCTGAGGATTTAGATTGGACTGAGTTTGTTAGAACCATCGCTGTGGCAAGGATTATTATGCCTGAAAGCTATGTGCGTTTATCAGCTGGTCGCCGTGGCATGAGTGAATCGACACAAGCTTTGTGCTTTTTAGCTGGTGCGAATTCTATTTTTTATGGTGATAAATTATTGACGACTGATAATCCTGAAGAGGATTTAGACAGGGTGTTAATGAATAAACTGGATTTGCAGCCGTTATAAAAAATAATTAGTAAAAAATATTATCCCTCTATAAATATCAATCTGGTTTTGTTAAAACCATGAGATTGATTAATTATAGAGGGATTTTTTTTGAATTAATTAATGTATTAATTAGTTTTTTAGTGAGGTTGACCAAGAGGTGTTAATGGTATTGCGTGATTATAATCATGATTAAGGATGATTAGCTTTTAAATGAATATTTTTTGAAGATTTGTTATGGAACCAATATGTTTTATTAAATATGATTGCTTATCAGTGGTTTGCTTTAAGGTAGGTGATGAGTTGCGATATTAATGGGCAAAAAAAAGCCAGTCAAATGAATGACTGGCAACCAAATTACTACTTAACTTAGTGATTGCATTATTACATATCTTTATTATAGATACAATTGTTTTGTTTTATAGAATTAAAAAGGCAATGAAATTTTGATAAAAATTAAATCTTGTTAATAAATGCTTCATATTTACTGATAATTAACATTTAATTTATTAAATTTTAATTATCAGATAGTTATTTTTTGCTTTTTAGGTTTTATGAGATAAAATATAACCCTAGTTTATGGTCATCGATTTGATAAACAGGCATATTAAAGTCAAAAATATCATGTAATGTTTTTTCATTCATAATATTTTCAGGTGAGCCTTCATAAATTAAAACGCCGTCTTTCATTGCAAAAATATGATCAGAGTAAACAGAAGCAAAGTTGATATCATGTATGACGATAATGATTGTTTTACCATGATTTTTTGCTAAATCTTTTAGCACCCGCATGATTTGTGCTGAGTGCTTCATGTCTAGATTGTTAAGCGGTTCATCCAATAAAATATAATCAGTGTCTTGTGCCAGAACCATTGCAATATAGGCGCGTTGTCGTTGTCCGCCTGATAGCTCATGCAATTGTTTATGACGCATGCTATCTAGGTCCATGTATTGAATGGCTTTATCTATAAATTTCTTATCTTCTGCATTGAGTTTGCCACGAGAATAAGGGAAACGTCCGAATGAGACCAAATCTTCAACGCTCAATCGTAATTCAATATGATTTGATTGCTTAAGAATAGCCAGTTTTTTGGCAATATCAGCATTTTTCATGAGGCTCATGTCTTCGCCATCAATGAATACTTGTCCTGTGTCTGCTTTTAGTAGTCGACTAACAATAGATAGCACCGTACTTTTACCTGCGCCATTAGGACCTAAAAACGAGGTTACCTTGCCTTTGGGAATGGTCAAAGAAATGTTATTGACAACATTTTGATTTGCATATTGCTTGGCTATATTTTTTAGTTTTATTGCCATTTTCTATTTTCTTTCAATAAAATCCAGAAGAAATAAATGCCACCGATGAAATTAATAATGACACTTAATGTTGTTTTGAAGTTTAGGACATGTAGGATAATGAATTGTCCTATCATTAAAGCCAGAACGCTTACTAAGATGATGCCGGGCAATAAAATCTTGTGATAATGGGTTTTAAAAATTTCCAAGGTAATATTGAGTACCAGTAATCCTAAAAACATCATGGGGCCGCTCAGTGCGGTTGCGGATGCTAAAGCAGCTGCAACTAAAATCATGAGTAAGCGGCATAATTTGTCATAGTTTAGCCCTAAATTTAAAGAATGATCTCTTCCTAAAGCCAAAACATCCAGTTGTCGCGTTTTGAAAAATGCAAAGATGATAATGGGCAAAATGGTGATTGAGGCCAAGATGAGAGTGGGTAGCTTCACAAAGTTAAAGCTGGCAAAACCAACATAAGTGGCCACTTGAAATTCATCTGGATCTAATAGCACTTGGAAAAAAGTGGTCATGTTATCAAATAGGGTAAAGCAGATTAATCCGACTAATAGTAGGAAATAAACGTTTTGTCGACCGTCTTTAAAGAAAAATCGATAAAGCAATAGGGCGAAACCAATCATAATGCCAACGCTAAAAATGTAGTCAATCACGACATTCAGTGATAAAAGCGCTTTGGCACCCATGAAATAGATAATCATGGTTTTGGATAGTTCGTATAGTTTATCTAAACCCAATGCTTGGGGTGTAACGACTCGATTATTGACAATGGTATGAAACATTAAACTGGCGACGCCAACGGCTGAGCCTGTAACGATTACTGCGCCCACTGATTTTAAACGCAAATTCATGGCAAATTGCCACATGGCTGGTAAATCCCAACTTAAGTAAGCGATGATGCTGGTTATGGTTAGTAGTAATAAAATAATTAGTTTTGTGCGATTAGCAAGCATTGCGATATTTCCCAACTAATAACCATAAAAAGACGATACTGCCCAATATACCCATAATGAGGCTCACTGATATTTCGTATGGGAAAATCACCAAGCGACCAAATATATCGCATATCAACACCAGTAAGGCTCCTAATATAGCGGTGTGTGATAGTGTTTTTTTGATGTTATCACCTAGGTACATGCTGACGATATTGGGAACGATTAAGCCTAAAAATGGAATGGTCCCGACTGTAACGATAATAATGCCAGTGACGGTCGATACCAAGGTTAATCCAACAAACATGGTTTGCTTGTAATTGAGACCGAGGTTGGTGGCAAAATCTTGCCCCATGCCTATTAGTACAAATCGATTGGCAAATAGATAGGTAATGAGCAATATTGGAATACTCAAGTAAATAAGCTCATAACGACCTTGCAATATAGTAGAGAAGTCGCCTTGTAGCCAACCACTTAGGTTTTGGAGTAAATCCAATTGCAGGGCAATAAAGGTTGTAAATGCTGAGATGATGCTTCCAAAAATCATGCCGACTAAGGGCACAAAAACGGTATTTCGATGTTTTAGCGTGGATAAAATGCTCATGAACACCAATGATCCTGCCAATGTCACCACAATGGCAAATCCTGTTTTGGATAAAATAGAAGCACTGGGTAAGATGATAATAGACAGTAATACGCCCAATCTTGCGCAATCATATAAACCTGCGGTGGTGGGGGATACGAATCTATTTCGGCTTAATGTTTGCATGATTAGGCCGCAGATACTCAAGCTAGAGCCTGCTATTAATATGGCCATGAGCCGTGGTAATCGGCTGGTAAAAAAAACATTCCAATCAGATTGTTGACCTGCTATTAGACCATTGAGGCTGATATTACTGACACCAAGAAAGAGAGACACAATAGCCAGAGGGATGAGCAAACTGAGTAAGTAACGGCGCTTTATCATTGAAAGAGAATCATTCTCATATATATTGTTAAAAAAAGTAGACTGCTGGGCCTTGAAGTTATCTGCTTAATTTATAAAAAGAAATGGTTTATTTCATCAAGCTGATAATGATAATTTATCGCATTATATCATAAGCTATTTTATAGATGTCTGGATTCTGGTTAATTTTGGTTGAATTCATGTTTTATAAAAAATATATAGCAAATAGTAATCATTATCATTATAATGGCAACTTAAGATTACTTTGCGAGGGATAAAACGTGATTTTCAAGAAAAATAAAATTTATTTATCAATTTTATATGTGAGTTTTTCTGCTTGTGCATTTGCTCAGGACGGCGTAGATAGCACAGAGTTAGGGGAAGTCGTTGTTACTGCTAGTGGGTTTGAGCAACAAGCAAGGGAAGCGCCTGCATCAATTACGGTTATCAAGCAGGAAGATTTGTCGAAGAAGGCTTATCGTGATGTAACTGATGCTTTGAAAGACGTTCCTGGTGTGGTTGTGACTGGTGGTGGTAGTTCAAGTGATATTAGTATTCGTGGCATGGGTAGTGCTTATACTTTGATTATGGTAGATGGTAAGAAAGTTGATACACGGGGAACTCGACCAAATAGTGATAATGCAGGTATTGAGCAGGGATGGTTGCCGCCAGTTGAGGCTATTCAGCGTATTGAGGTAATTCGTGGTCCAATGTCTGGTTTGTATGGTTCAGATGCCATGGGCGGTGTTATTAATATTATTACGAAAAAAACATCTACTAAGTGGACTGGTTCTGTGAGAACAGATGCTACGATTCAAGAGGATGGCGATTCAGGTAATATATATCAAAGTAGTTTTTATGTTTCAGGTCCTATCATTCAAGATAAATTAGGCATTCGTGTGAATGGTTTGTATTCACATCGTGCTGAGGATGAGATTACCAATGGTTATAAAAAACAGAGAATGAGATCAGGTGGTGCAACGCTATCTTTTACACCGAATGATGACAATGTTATTGACTTGGAAATCAGTCGCTCATTACAAAATAGGGATTCGACTGTTGGAAAAACTATCGAAAATAAACCGAATAAAGATGGTAAGTATCCAGTTGATTCTTACAACAATTACGAGCGAAACCAATACAGTTTAACGCATCGTGGTTTCTATGAAAAATGGAGTACGAATTCTTATCTTCAACGAGAAGAGACAAATAACCGCACTCGAAATATGAAATCGACCAATACGGTATTTAATACACAAAATACAATTGATTTAAATAAACATAATTTGGTTTTGGGTGGTAAATATCAAGAAGAAAAAATTGAAGATTTTAATAATAAATTAAAGATTAATGGGAAGACAGCGGATAGTATTGATCGATATAGCTGGGCATTATTTGCTGAAGATGAATGGCGTATTGTTGATCAGTTTGCACTGACAACATCATTGCGTTACGACAAGGATGAGAATTTTGGTTCTCATGTAACGCCTAAATTATATGGTGTATTTACGCCTAATGATAACTGGACCATTAAAGGTGGGGTATCTACTGGTTATAAAACGCCTTCACTTCGTGCTGCAACAGCGAGTTGGGGACAGGGCACTGGTGGTGGTAATAGCAATGGTGTTATTTTTGGTAATCCAGATTTAAAACCTGAGAAAAGTGTTAATACTGAATTGAGTGTTTTGTGGTCAAACGATGCCAAAGATATTAATGCTGGTTTGACAGTATTTAACAGTGATTTTAAAGATAAAATTACTGAATACGGTATTTGTGATAATGATGCTAAAGTGGGCTTGCCATCATGTACTGGTATGGGCGATAAGTATAATCAATACGATTTTGCTCGTTCTAGAATGAACGTTGATAAGGCAACGATGCGCGGTGTTGAGGCAACATTTGATTGGCAGATTACTGAAGATTTTAAAGTTGATACCAACTATACTTATACGCATTCGGAGCAAAAGAGTGGTCAGTATAAAGGAAAAGCATTAAATCAAATGCCAAAACACATGTTTAATGTGGGAGCTGATTGGAACTATAATGAAAAGCTGAATTACTGGACGAAGTTAAATTTCAGAAGCAAAACCTCTGAATATTTAAGCAGAACCAATATGGCTGATGCAACACCATCTTATACATTTGTTGATTTGGGCTTGAGTTATAAACCAAACAAACATTTGCAAGTTGTGGGTGGGATTTATAATATTTTTGATAAACGTGTTGAATATGGACACTACGGCACGACATTAGATGGTCGTCGTTATAATGTTGGTTTAACTTATAAATTTTAAGAAAACCGCTTAAAACAAGGCTCCCTGAAACCTTTCAGGGAGCCTTGTTTTTGAATCAAAAATAATGCTTAAGCACGAATGCGTTGCAAAACTTCTTCTTTTCCTAATAGTGCTAGTACCGCATCAATAGATGGTGTTTGTGATGTACCACATACTAATATGCGCAATGGCATACCCAATTTACCCATTTTAATGTCTTCTTCTTCACAGAATGGCTTAAATAAGTCATGAATACTTTCAGGAGTCCATTCTGTTAAGCCTTCTAGTTTATTAGCAAAACGCAGCATGCGCTCATGAGCTTCATCTGACCAATGTTTCGCTAGCTCTTTTTCAGTTGGCGTTGCTTTTTCATAGAAGTATACGCATTCATCAGCAAGCTGGTTTAAATCTTGAGCCCGCTCTTTTACTAAGCTTAGAACATCTGTTAATGCAGGTTTGGCAGTATTGTTAATACCACGAACTGCTAAACGGCTTTGTAAGCGTTCAGCCAAATCTTCATTGCTTAACGTTTTAATGTGTTGAGCATTTAACCACAATAATTTTTCATGATTAAATCGGCTTGCAGCTGGATTAACATCTTTTAAATCAAACCATTCAATAAATTGTTCCATGGTGAAGAATTCATCATCTCCATGACCCCAGCCCAAGCGAGCTAAATAGTTTAATAATGCTTCAGGTAAAATGCCTTGGCGATCATAATCAATCACACTCACCGCATCACGGCGTTTAGACATTTTTGCGCCACTTTCATTTAAAATCATTGGTAAATGCGCATATTCAGGGATAGTTGCACCCATGGCTTTTAAAATATTAATTTGTTTTGGCGTATTATTAACATGATCATCACCACGAATAACTTGAGTGATGCCCATATCAAAGTCATCCACAACCACGCAGAAATTATAAGTTGGAGAACCATCTGCACGGGCAATAATCAAGTCGTCTAACGTATTGTTAGCGATTTCAATTTTACCTTTAACCAAATCCACCCAACTGGTTACGCCATCAATTGGCGTTTTAAAGCGCACAACAGGCTCCACATCAGTAGGAATTTGAGGTAATGACTTGTTGTCTTCAGGGCGCCAGCGACGATCGTAAACGAATTGCTCACCTTTTGCTTCAGCTTCTTCGCGCATGGCTGCTAATTCATCTTTGCTGCAATAGCAATGATACGCATGACCAGATTCTAATAATTCTTTGATAACTTCTTTATAGCGATCAAATCGTTTAGTTTGGTAGAAAGGACCTTCATCATAATCAAGACCAACCCAATGCATGCCATCTAAAATAGCTTGCACAGATTCAGGCGTAGAGCGCTCCAAATCAGTATCTTCAATTCTTAAAACAAATTGACCTTTATTTTTACGAGCATATGCCCAAGAAAAAAGGGCAGTTCTAACACCACCAATGTGTAAATAGCCAGTTGGACTAGGCGCAAAACGGGTACGAATCATGATTACATTACTCATAGACTAAATAACAATAGGCATTATTGTACGCTTTGCGACTTTTCTAGACCAGTCTTAGATTTTATTCCAGCCACTCAAAATGATTAAAACACCCATTAAAATAACAAATGCACCTAAATAATCATGTAATGTTAGAGAAATCTTGTCAACAAAACGTAGCCATAACAATGCACTGGTAATGTAAATACCACCGTAGGTCGCATAAACTTTCCCATTGGCTTCAGGATGTAAACTTAACAACCAAACAAAGATTGCTAAAGAAACAATGCCTAAAGCAAGGTAAATTATTTGGCTTTTATCTTTAATCCAAACATAAGGTAAAAAGCAGCCCAATAATTCAAATAAAGCGGTTACAAAAAAGAGTAATATGGTTTTTAACATCATAAAATAGCGCTTAGAAAGGCTTTTGATCAGTTAGATGGTATTGGCCCAATGCTAAATTCTGTTCAAATAAATTAATTTTTCCAATGGCAACGCGAACCAAGCGTAAGCAAGGATAACCAGCTTTTGCTGTCATGCGGCGAACTTGTCGATTTTTACCTTCGCAGATTTGGATTTCAAGCCAGAAATCAGGAACGGTTTTTCTTTCCCGAACAGGGGGATTGCGCTTCCACAGTTGATTAACTTCTTCAGAGCTAAGAACTCTCACTTTAGCAGGTTTAGCGCGGTAATCACTTAATTGAATCCCATCTCGCAATAATTTTAATTGATTTTCATCTGGCGTACCTTCTACTTGAGCCCAATAAGTTTTATACAGTTTATTTTTAGGCTCAGTAATTTGCGCTTGTAATCGCCCATTATTGGTTAAAATTAATAAACCTTCACTATCTGTATCCAAGCGACCAGCTGCATAATATTCAGGAATTGGAATGTAATCTTTCAATGATTCATGTTTTTCGTGAGCAGAGAATTGGCAAATAACACCATAAGGCTTGTTGAATAGAATGATGTTTTTCATAAATAAGCTTTAATAATTAATTAAATAAGTAGCAATGGAGCATCATTGACTAGCGTTAATGGCTAAAATCCAGCATAATGCAGTGCTATTATCACATATAAACTAATGTGTAATATCGACTTTGCAATAGCGATATATTCTTCATCGCTAAAGATAAATCTATCAGGAGGTAATATGAGCCACATTGTTGTACCTACAGGCGGCCAAAAAATCGTTGCTGGTCAAGCTATTCCTAATAATCCAATTATTCCATTTATTGAAGGTGATGGCATCGGTATCGATATCACACCAGTTATGAAAGCTGTTATTGATGCTGCAGTAGAAAAAGCATACAGCGGCGAGAAAAAAATTCACTGGATGGAAGTTTTTGCTGGTGAAAAAGCAACTCGCGTATATGGCGACAACGTATGGCTACCTGAAGAAACATTGGCAGCTTTGAAAGAATACGTTGTATCAATTAAAGGTCCTATGACAACACCAGTTGGTGGCGGCATTCGTTCTTTAAACGTAGCCTTGCGCCAAGAGTTGGACTTGTTCCAGTGCGTGCGTCCTGTTCGTTACTTCAGCGGTGTTCCTTCACCACTAAAAGACCCAAGCAAAACAGACATGGTTATTTACCGTGAAAACACAGAAGATATTTACTGTGGTATTGAGTGGGAAGCAGAAACTGAAGATGCTAAAAAAGTAATTGATTTCCTACAAAATGAAATGGGCGTAAAGAAAATCCGCTTCCCAGAAACTTCTGGTATCGGCATTAAACCTGTTTCTAAACAAGGTACTCAACGCTTAGTTCGTGCTGCAATTGAATATGCTATTGCTAATGACCGTGATAGCGTAACAATCGTACACAAAGGCAACATCATGAAATTCACCGAAGGTGGTTTCCGTGATTGGGCTTACGAATTAGCTAAAACAGAATTTGGCGCAGAATTAATTGATGGTGGTCCATGGTGTAAATTTAAAAATCCTAACACCGGTAAAGAAATCATCGTTAAAGATGCCATTGCAGATGCCTTCTTGCAACAAATTCTATTGCGTCCAGCAGAATACGATGTTATCGCTACATTGAACTTGAACGGTGACTATGTTTCAGATGCATTGGCTGCACAAGTTGGTGGTATCGGCATTGCTCCAGGTGCAAATATCTCTGACAAATATGCTATCTTTGAAGCAACTCATGGTACAGCGCCTAAATATGCTGGCCAAGACAAAGTTAACCCAGGTTCTTTGATTCTTTCTGCTGAAATGATGTTACGTCACTTAGGTTGGAAAGAAGCTGCTGATTTGGTTATTGCATCAATGGAAAAAGCCATCACAGACAAACAAGTAACTTATGACTTTGCTCGTCTAATGGACGGCGCAAACGAAGTTTCTTGCTCTGCATTTGGTCAAGCAATGATTGAACGCATGTAATCAAAATTTTTTGATTATCAAAAAGCCACTATATTGATAGTGGCTTTTTTTATATTGGATGAAATGGCTAGTAAATTAGAAAACCATTTTATTGAATCAAATATTTTATCTTAATTGCTCATTAATGGCCAAAATAGCAGATAAAACAGATTCACCTAAACGCAATGAACGTTGACCATTCCAACCAAAGTCATCATCAGGCAAATTATTGTTATCTTTAAATGGCATTTCAATCGTATACGATAAGCAATCAAACGAATCAGCAACCCAGTTTGCCGCTACAGTTAAGTTTGCTTCACCAGCAGCATCTTTAGGATAACCATATTCATCTTGGAAATCAGGGCTAGCAGTCATGAAAGCTTGTTTGAAATTTTCTTCTAGCAAATGGCGGCGCTCATTATAGCTCGGCGTACCTTCAGAACCAGCAGCAAAAACATAAGGGATAGCTTCATCGCCATGAATGTCTAAAAATAAATCAACGCCTGTTTCAAGCATTTTGTTGCGAACATAAAATACTTCAGGGCTGGTTTCAACGCTTGGCGTTTGCCATTCACGATTCAAGTTCGCTCCAGCTGCATTGGTTCGTAAATTACCTAAAAAAGCACCATCTGGATTCATATTAGGAACCACATAAAAGGTGGCTCTGTCTAAAATGGCGCGAGAAGTTGGATCTTGGCTATCTAATAAACGACCTAAGAAACCTTCCATAAACCATTCAGCCATTGTTTCACCTGGGTGCTGGCGGGCGATAACCCAAATTTTCAAATCACTGGCAACTTGGTTACCAATGGTTAATAAATTCAAATCACGGCCTTGAACGGTACTACCCAAATCATCAATTTGGCACAAACCGCTGCCTTGAGCATCGCCAAGTAAGTTTAAATGTTGCTCATATGAATAAGGTTCAAAATACGCATAGTAAATGCTATTGCCCAAAGGCGTGTGTTCAATGGTTAAAGTACCATTCTCATATGAAGTAGGCACTCTGAACCAATTTCTTCTGTCATATGAAGCCACTGCTTGATAATCAATCCAGCCATCAGGATAGGCCGCTTCATGTGCATTATCAAAATGCATTACTAAATTTTCATATGCTGCACCTTGAACACGAAAATAAAACCACTGTTTAAATTCGGAGGCATTGTCTTCACGAAGTTGCAATTGAATATTATTTGAATCACTGTTATTTACTACTACAACGCTACCAGCATCGAACTGAGTGCTAATTTTCATGTATCTCTTTCTGAATCGAAAATAAAACATAATGTGTTGCTATTTTAAACCGAATTGCCAATAAACTAAACCACCAATACAAAAAGCGCGCTATGAAAGCGCGCTTTTCTAATCATTATATGATTTATTTTTTAGCGGTACTGGTAGCTGCAGTTGTTGCTGAATTAGCAGCGTCAGTTGTTTTCTTTACAGTTTGAGCAACGTTGCGTTGAACTTCTTTTGCTGTTTTTTGCAAAGAAGCAACTGTGTTTTGTGCAGTATCTAGCGTGTTTTTAGCTTGATCAAACAAAGCATGTAGTTGCTCAGGAGCAGCAGAACGTAGAGACTCCAATTGGTTTTTGAAGTTTTCTTGAGCTGCAGATAGGTTGCTTTCAGCAATTACTTGGCTTTTCTGTTGGCAATCTTCAATCCAATCACGTAGAGCTTCTAAGTGTGAACGAACGTGTTCATTGCTGCGGTTTACATATTCCGTTGCTTTTTGACCAGCTTCTTGTGGTGTATTGGTATCCAATAAATTGCATGCGCAATCATTGTTAGTGCTTAACCAAGTTTTTGCAAAAGCAAGGTTAATTTTTAATAATTCTTCAGTGCTTTGTAAAGCAACTTCAGTTACTTTGTTGAATTGATTTAAGGCTTCTAGACCAGATTTATTAAAGGCTTCGTTAAATTTTTGCATGATAAGCATCTCCATATTTAAAAAAATTAAATAGTATCGTTTTTCATTGACACTAACGGGTAGGTAAGCTGGCTTTATCACTAAGTCAGTTAATTAAGCCAATATATTATTTTCATATCATAAATGTTGCAGTGCAAAAAAACAAGTATTATTTGTTTTATTTTTAATTGACTAACGATATTTTTTGCTAAAAAGCACGGGAGACATTACTATTAGCTATCTAAAAGAAGAAAAGGTGCGATTGATGGGAGAAAAACGAATTATTAAGAAATATCCAAACCGTCGTTTATATGACACAGCTATTAGTGGATATATTACGGTGGCAGATGTTAAACAGATGATTATTGAATGTGAAAACATTGAAGTTGTCGATGCTAAAACAGGGCAAGATTTAACCAGACAAGTTTTGTTGCAAATATTATTAGAAGAAGAAGCAAGTGGCTCGCCATTGTTAAATAATAATATGCTGTGTCAAATGATTCGCATGTATGGACAAGCTTCACAAAGTATTTTAGGGCAGTTTTTAGAGCAAAATATGAAAATCTTCACCGATTGGCAGCACAATGCCCAAAAGCAAGTTCAATCTATTGGTGATACTAGTCCATGGTTAAAATCGTTTACTGAAACGCTTCCAGTGGCTAATCAATCGCTGTCTTTAACTGAATGGCAGCAATCTTTGCAGCAGCAAACATTACGTTTTTGGCAAGATATGGGCATTATTCAGAAGAAAAATGACTAATCTAGATTATAATATTCATTATTATGTACTTTACAGACAATATTCATTAATAAAATGCTAGAACTTACTGTATTATTCCGTCCATATTGTAGCTTGTGTCATGATATGCTTGCTCAGTTGAAACCTTTTCAAGAGCAGCATGGTTTTACAATTAATGTTATTGATGTTGATGATAATGATAGGCTATTAGCCAAATATGACGAGCTTGTCCCTGTTTTATTGCACAATGATGTTGAAATTTGTCATTGGCACCTGGATGAACAAGGATTGAGTGCATATTTGGCGAGTTTAAGTTAAAATCAGCTTCCTTAAAATCCATCCACTTTTCATCAATTTGTAATGTTTTAATTTGTGCTTACAATTAATTCATTATTTATTCTGGAATCTTTATCGCGAACTTATGAAACATATTCGAAATTTTTCTATTATTGCCCACATCGACCATGGTAAATCAACCTTAGCTGACCGTTTTATTCAATACTGCGGAGGTTTAGATAATCGCGAAATGAGTTCGCAAGTTTTGGATTCTATGGATATTGAAAAAGAGCGTGGTATTACCATTAAAGCTCAAACAGCTTCTTTGAGCTATAAAGCTCGGAATGGTGAAACTTACAATTTAAATTTGATTGACACACCAGGGCACGTAGACTTTTCATATGAGGTTTCACGTTCTTTGTCAGCATGTGAAGGTGCATTATTGGTTGTCGATGCTTCACAAGGTGTTGAAGCGCAAACTGTTGCTAACTGTTATACCGCCATTGATTTAGGCGTTGAAGTGATTCCTGTTTTAAACAAAATTGATTTACCAGCTGCTGATCCTGATCGTGTTGCTCAAGAAATTGAAGATGTGATTGGAATTGAAGCAATAGATGCCGTTCATACATCTGCTAAAAGCGGTATTGGTTTAGAAGATGTTTTAGAAGAAGTTGTTAGCAAAGTGCCTGCACCTGTTGGCGATCCTGAAGCACCTGTTAAAGCATTAATTATCGACTCTTGGTTTGACAATTATGTTGGTGTGGTGATGTTAATTCGCATGATTGATGGCGTTTTAAAAACCAAAGATAAAGTTCGCTTTATGGCGACAAAAACTGAGTCGTTAGTAGAGCAGCTTGGTGTATTTACACCAAAATCAGTGCCAAAAACTGAATTAAGAGCTGGTGAAGTTGGCTTTTTAATTACGGGTGTGAAAGAGTTACAAGCAGCTAAAGTTGGCGATACAGTAACGACTTGCGCTAATCCAGCCGCATCTGCATTGCCAGGTTTTAAGGATGTACAGTCTCAAGTATTTGCAGGTTTATATCCTGTTGAAAGTCATGATTATGAAGCATTAAGAGATGCTTTAGAAAAATTACAATTAAATGATGCATCTTTGCGCTTTGAGCCAGAAGTTTCACAAGCATTGGGATTTGGTTTCCGTTGTGGCTTCTTGGGTTTATTGCACTTAGAAATTGTGCAAGAGCGCTTAGAGCGTGAATTTGATATGGATTTGATTACAACAGCGCCGACTGTTGTATATGAAGTTTTATTAAAAGATGGTAGTAAAATTGAAGTTGAAAATCCATCTAAATTGCCAGATATTGCAGTGATTGAAACAATTTTTGAGCCAATCATTACGGCAACCATTTTGGTGCCACAAGAGTTTGTGGGTGCGGTGATGACTTTGTGTAACCAAAAACGTGGTATTCAAAATAATATGCAGTATTTAGGTCGCCAAGTGATGTTAACGTATGATTTACCAATGAATGAAGTGGTTATGGATTTCTTTGATAAATTAAAATCAACCAGCCGTGGTTATGCATCTTTGGATTATGAATTTAAAGAATTTAGAGCAGGCCGCTTAGTGAAGTTGGATATTTTAGTCAATGGCGAGAAAGTAGATGCTTTGAGTTTAATTGTCCACCGTGATACGGCTCAATACCGTGGGCGTGAGCTTGCTGCGAAAATGCGTGAGTTAATTCCTCGCCAAATGTTTGATATTGCTGTGCAGGCTGCCATTGGTGGGCAAATTATTGCCCGTGAAACCATTAAAGCTTTGCGTAAAAACGTATTGGCAAAATGTTATGGTGGTGATATTTCTCGTAAACGTAAATTGTTGGAAAAACAAAAAGCTGGTAAAAAACGCATGAAGCAGGTGGGTAATGTGGAGATTCCACAAGCTGCGTTCTTGGCCATCTTACAAGTAGGAGATAAATAATAATGTCCAATACACTGTTCTTTGCTGCCATTGTCGTATTAATTGTTGGCATGGTGATGTTTGTTAAAAGTAACAAAGATCGACAAGAAAGTGGCGAATGGTCAAATGCCTTACAATGGGGCTATTTGCTAATGATGATTGGTATTTTTGGTATATTAGCCAAATTTATCAGTTTTACCGCTATTTTGTTATTATTCACTGTTTCTACTGGTATTATTTGGTTTGTTGGCAAGAAACAATTGAAAAAAGCAAAAGAACAGGCTTCTGATAATCATTTAATTGATTACATGAGTGGCTTTTTCCCTATTATTCTTATTGTATTCGTTTTAAGAACATTTATTGCTGAGCCATTTCAAATCCCATCTAGCTCAATGCGCCCGGGTTTGATTGTGGGAGATTTTATTTTAGTCAAAAAATATTCTTATGGCGTTCGTTTACCAATTATTAATAATGTGGTTATTCCAACGGGACAAGTTGAAAATGGCGATGTGGTGGTTTTTAACTACCCAGAAAATCCAAGCGTGAGTTTTATTAAACGCATTGTGGCAACGCCAGGTGATACCGTTGAATACATGAATAAACAATTAAGCATTAATGGTCAATTGGTTCCAACTCAGGTACTTGGTCAAAATAGCTATTTAGAAATGACACAGCGTGGTTTAATGGAAATTCCTGTTTCAGAAAATAGTGAAAAACTAGGTACGCATCAATACAATACTTTTGTTGTTGATTCGTATCCTAGTGTGATTAGCCAAGGTGTGCGAGAAACATTTGCAGACAAAGACCAATGCGAATATTATGGGAGCGATGGATTTAAGTGCAAAGTTCCCCAAGGAAAATATTTTGCTATGGGGGATAATCGAGACAACAGTGAAGACAGTCGCTATTGGGGGTTTGTCGATGATAAATATATCATTGGTAAAGCTGCATTAATCTGGATGAACTTTAAGGATATGTCTCGCATTGGTACTTCGATTCAATAAGGTTAAGATAATGTAGGCACAGTAAGCTTTATCTTACTGTGCTTTTATTTTTGCAGTTATACTGCTTGCGAGGACGTGAGATGAACACGATAGATAAAAAACTAGCGCAAAAGGTACAAACCATTCAGCATTTATTGGTACGTTTACAAAAGCGAATCGGCTATGAGTTTAAAAATGAGCAGTTGTTAGTGCAAGCTCTAACACATCGTAGTTTTAGTAGTAAAAACAACGAGCGATTTGAATTCATAGGCGATTCAATTTTGAATTATTCTGTTGCTAAAATGCTGTTTGAAGCTTTCCCTAAACTGAGTGAAGGGGAGTTGTCTCGGTTTCGTGCTAATTTGGTTAATCAAGATACATTGGCTGAAATTGCTTACGAGCTAGAAATAGGTGACGTTTTATTTTTAGGAACAGGCGAATTAAAAAGTGGTGGCTTTCGAAGACCATCGATTTTGTCTGATGCTATGGAAGCCATGTTTGCAGCCATTAGTTTTGACAGTGATTTTTTAACAGCAGAAATAGTGATTCGTGGCTTGTATGCAAATCGTGTTCGCACGATTGATACTCGCACGCAAAGTAAAGATCCAAAAACATTGCTTCAAGAGGCATTGCAAGCAAAAAGATTTGCTTTACCAAAATATCGAATTATCGAACAACGTGGTGAAGCTCATGATCAAACATTTGTTGTTGAATGTGATTTGGGAGAATTAGGTTATCAATCCAAAGCTGCTGCTCATAGCCGTCGATTGGCAGAACAGCAGGCAGCTAAAGAAGCTTTGGTTTACCTACAATCTCTCAATAAAAAAATAAAAAAATAAGGAATATTATGCAAAATACTGATTTTAATTGTGGGTTTATTGCGATTGTCGGTCGCCCAAATGTGGGTAAATCTACATTAATGAACCATCTAATTGGTCAAAAAATCAGCATTACATCTAAAAAGGCGCAAACAACGCGCCATAAAGTAACGGGTATTTATACCGATAGCACAGCGCAGTTTGTTTTTGTGGATACTCCAGGATTTCAAACTTATCACCGAAATGCATTAAATGATCGATTGAATCAAAATGTTACTGAAGCAATTCATGGCGTTGATGCGATTGCCTTTGTTGTTGAAGCCATGCGTTTTACTGATGCGGATAAAACTGTTCTGGCTCAATTACCTAAAAATATTCCAGTAATATTGGTGGTTAATAAGCTAGATAAAGCAAAAGATCGTGTTGCTTTGCAAGAATTCATTGATGAGATAATGGCTTTTTATACCTTCGCAGCTTATGAAGTTGTCAGTGCGAAGCATGGTCAGAGAATCAATGACTTGCTAAACCAATTGCGAGTATTTTTACCTGAAGGAAGTCCTTTATATCCTGATGATATGGTAACTGATAAAAGTAGTCGCTTTTTGGCGATGGAAATTGTCAGAGAAAAATTATTCCGCTATATGGGTGAAGAATTACCATATGCCATGAATGTAGAAGTTGAATCTTTTGAAGAAGAAGATGGACTATATCGCATTTATATTGCTGTTTTGGTTGATAGAGATAATCAAAAAGGCATGGTAATTGGTAAGAATGGTGAGAAGTTAAAGAAAATTTCAACAGAAGCTCGCTTAGATATGGAAGCATTATTTCAAACCAAAGTTTTCTTAAAAGTTTGGATTAAAGTGAAATCGGGTTGGGCTGATGATATACGATTCTTAAATGAATTAGGTTTGTAAAAACACTTCAGGGAGCCTTAAAATAGGCTCCCTGAAAGCTTTTATGATGTTTTTTGGTGTTTTTGCTGTAAATAAGCAATGTGTTGACGTTTGTTTTTTAAGTTTTCTTCTAAAGCATTTTCCTGCAAAATAGCAATCATATCTTCTATTTCAGAATCACTTAAAATAATTTCTTTGAAGCTCGTAATATAATCAATTAATGCACCTGGATGCAATACATTTGCTGGTAGCGAAGTTTTAAATTCAGCTTTATCAGAAAAAACCACGATAGAATGGAAACTAGAAAGCGGTTTTTCTAAATAGGCTTCCAATGTTTTCAAATGTTTATAGTTCTGATGTAACGGGTTTTGAATGCGATAATTCTTTTTAAAAACCTTAAGAGTCCAGTTTTTTTCTCTGGCTTTGCCATAAATCCAACCCTTCATATTTTTACTTTCAATCACAAAAATACCATACGGACTGAGAACAACATGGTCGATTTGTGTTGTACCATCGCCAATTGGTAACGTAATGTTAATGGCTATGGTATAAAAACGATCATCTAATTTTTTGAGTAATAATTGATTAATTCTATATTCACCATACCAACCTTTAAAACGATTGCTTTTTAAAATAGATGAAATGGTTAATACAATAAAGGTTAGGATAATAATAATGTAGTAAAAATATTCCATGAAACTTTCTTTTATTGGCGACGCAAAATCATTGCATGTTCGATTTTTTGTAATTGATTTTCAGGGAGCTTAGCTAAAGCGGCCTGGAATAGTTTTTCTTCAACTTCCATGTGTTGGCGGTAGATTTGGACAAAATTGTTTAAATTGTCCCAGTTTTGTTCAGTAGCCGATAAATGGTTCAGTTGATTGGCTAATTTTAACCAAAGCATTTCGCATTCATCATGCTCAGCCAATAAGTGATTAATTAAATCTTTATATTCAGGGCAATGGATTAAAAGTGCAGGGAAGAGATCCTGACTTTCGTCTAAATGATGCAAAGGAGCCGCAATGGTAAAATAGCGAATGATTTGCTGTACATCTCGATAGACCATTTCATCTAAACCATGTGTATTTAAATAATTTGGCAAAGCCAGCAGTTGCTGACAAAAGCGCTGTATTTTTTGATGGCATGAAAACAAAATAGATAAGGGATTATCTGGTGCATTCGCACCAGAGTTTAGTAAATTTATCATATATATTTATATAATAAGTATTTTTATTAATATTGCATTAAAGATTCGATGGCATCAATGTCTTTGGGAACATCGTTTGTGTAAACACGACAACCATCAGCAGTGATAACAATATTATCTTCAATTCGAATACCAATATCGTGGAAATGTTTAGGAACATTTGGAGCAGCATTGATATATAAACCAGGTTCAACAGTCGTACACATATTTTCTTGTAACAAAATAGGTTGACCATCAACAAATCGGCCACCCACATCATGGACATCCAGACCAATCCAATGCCCAATACCATGCATATAAAAAGGACGATAGGTTTGTTTTTCAATATTCTCAGCTAAACTGCCAGACAGAATTTTCAAATCAATTAAACCTTGCGTCAAAATTTCTATTGCCAGTTCACCCATGCTTTTCCAACTAACATTGGGTCGTGCTGCTTGAATAACAGCTTCATTGGTTGCTAAAACAATTTCATAAACATCTTTTTGTGCTGAACTAAAACGTCCAGAAACAGGAAATGTTCTAGTAATATCACCAGCGTAGCCTTTATATTCTGCGCCAGCATCAATGAGCAATAATTGATCTTGTTTTAGTAAATCTTGATTGGCAACATAATGTAAAGTACAAGCATTTTTACCACCAGCCACAATACTGCCATAAGCTGCATCACGAGCACCATTTTGCATGAAAGTATGTAGAATTTCTGCTTCTACTTGATATTCATAAATATTTGGCTTGGTATATTTCATCGCATTAATATGAGCAATAGCACTGATTTTTGCCGCTTTTTCAAGCAAATTTAGTTCATATTCATCCTTAATTAAACGCATTGGATGCAATATATGAGCTAAATCACCCATAGCAATCGGGGCTTCAATGCCTTGCCAATGAGCGCTTTGCAATTCCTGCCAGATTTTTAATAATGCTTGATCATTATTTGGATAGCGATTCCACAGGCTGTATAAACAATCCATATCTTGAGCATTATTCAACAAATATTCTTGCCAATTATTATTTGAATAAGCCAAATCCAAACCGAACTCTGCCTGAGCAGCTTCTGGGCCATAGCGAAAACCATCCCATGTTTCTCGCTCAGGATGTTTATCACGACAAAATAAAATAGATTCTCCTGTATAGCCATTTAAAACAAGCATGGCCTCAGGCTCATTAAATCCTGTTAAATAGAAAAAATCACTGTCTTGTCGATAAGGATAAAAAGTATCATTACTTCTGCGCATTTCAGGAGCTGAAAAAACAATAGCAATATTTTCATCTAATTGCTCTAGGACGCGTTGTCGTCTTTGATGATAAACAGAAATGTTCATTCTTTAATCCTTATCATTTAAATAATTATTTTTAGCAATGCTAACTTTTCTCGCCAATACCATTGCCAAAAAAACACCAACTATATCTGCCAACACATCAAGAACATCACCTGAGCGGTTAGTGGTCAAAGTCGCTTGCAGTATTTCACTGCCAATTGCCCAAGTAAACATCATGATGGCAATTGTTTTATAGGGTATGGGTTTATTAACTTGTAAAAATATTTTACAAACTAACCAAGTTTGCCCAAAAAATAGGGCAGCATGAATAATTTTGTCAAAATGTATAAATGGTGGCGGTTCTTGGCTCGTTGGCGCCAGTAGTAATGCATATATGCTGGCTAAAAACCAAATAATAGCCAATAACCAGTAAGGTTTTTGACGAATTACTTGCTGTTTTGACGTAGCCATTCTTCACAAACCTTTGCTAAGCGTTCAAATCTGCCACCACGGTTTCGTAAAATATCACGGCAATCTCTAACATCCTGATAGCTAGGGGCATGATCTAATTCACATTCGTATAGGAAAAATTCCAACAACTCATTGACTGCGCCAACGCTTTCAGAGCGGCAAATTTCAAGTAGTTCATTTTCAACTTCAGGGGTTTCAGTGGTCATTTTGAATTCCATATTTAAAATAGCCTCTATTGTACCGCTAACCACGGTGTTTATGGTCGGATTAAAGATAAAACAGGCTATAAAATTAAGTATTGACAGTAAAACATCCTACCTTTTATACTGGCTTCTTGTAAAACATCCTACCTTTAGTTTAAGATGAATAAAAATATTCTTGCTGCTGAAATTAGTAAAACCATGGAAGAGTGGATTTCAGATGGCAAATGGGCTTTAAATACGCAAATTCCTACAGAAGTACAACTCATGTCAATTTTTGAGGTTAGCCGAAATACATTAAGAGAGGCTATTCATGGATTGGCGCAAGCTGGGCTATTAGAAATAAAACAGGGCAGGGGAACCTATGTTCGAGCAAAAAACCGCTTAGAAACAGCACTTTTAGAAGTTAGTAAACAATCTTCATTTGATGATATTATTTCAGTACGGTTGGCTTTAGAAACATTAGCAGCTAAATTAGCTGCGAAAAACCGAACCAAAGAAGACATTGAAAATATGGTTGTGGCTTTT
Source organism: Vitreoscilla sp. (assembly GCA_030150505.1). Taxonomy (GTDB): domain Bacteria; phylum Pseudomonadota; class Gammaproteobacteria; order Burkholderiales; family Neisseriaceae; genus JASLFS01. The sequence continues at coordinate 32,452 of JASLFS010000083.1, forward strand.
AATCAAGCAACAGAATCAAACGATAGCGAAGGGTTAACAACAGCTGATACCGCATTTCACTTAAGCATTGTTAAAGCATCTAAAAATCCCTTACTTATTGAGTTATATGAAAATATAATCGTGATTATTTCTCAACATATTTCCCAGCAATTTCAAACATATTCATCTAAATTTTCCGATGAACATCAGGTATTACTTAAAGCCATTATTCAGAAAGATGAAAAAATGGCGACAGATGCCGTGATAAATATGATTCATAACATTGATTAAGTGAAGGTAACAAATGATTAGTCAAACCCAAGATTTAAATGCGAAAAGATACCTCAGCTTATTCATCGGTATTATTGCGGTGGCGATTTGCTTACGAGCACCCATTACAGCTGTTGGTCCATTGTTGTCTGAAATTCAGCAATCATTACAATTAACAAATACTGCAGCTGGTATGGTGACAACTGTACCGCTGTTAGCATTTGGTATTTTCTCAATTTTTGCGCCAGTATTAGCCAGACGATTTGGTATGGAAAATATCATTTTGTTTGCAATTGTTATGTTATTGATTGGTATTGGTTTACGCTCATTAGGAAGTGGTTTCTTTTTGTACTTCGGTACCATTGTTTTAAGTTTTGGTATTGCGATTGGCAATGTATTATTGCCAGGAGTGGTAAAACAATATTTTGCATTAAGAGTAGGGCTAGTTACTGCTATGTATTCATTGTCAATGAATATTATTGGTGCAACTGCTTCCGCTATTAGCGTGCCAATGTCTTTGAATTTTGGTTTAGGTTGGCAAGGTTCATTGGTTATTTGGTTAGTATTGGCTGTTATTGCACTAATTGCATGGTTTCCTCAACTTTCTTATCGACAACCAAAAGCATCAGTTGGGCATAAAAAAGTAGAACCAAGTCAAAAAATATCATTGTGGACCAATAAATTAGCATGGCAAGTGACCTTATATATGGGTCTTCAGTCATTACTGTTTTATACATTATTAAGCTGGTTGCCGCATATTATGGCTGATCAAGGTATCTCAGCTGCACAAGCAGGTGCAATGCTAGGTTTATTACAAATGGCATTATTACCAGTTGCATTTGTTGTTCCCATTGTTGCAGCAAAATTAAAGAGTCAACAGCTATTATGTTTCATAGGTGGTTGTTTTATCATATTTTCATTAGCATTATTGCTAAATGGCAATCCAAAATTTTATACATTAGCAGTTATCAGCGTTGGTATTGGATTAGGGTTTGCATTTAGTTTAAGTATGGTATTTTTTGGATTAAGAACTGATAACATGGAAGAAGCAGCTGCATTATCAGGAATGGCACAATCTATCGGTTACTTATTAGCTGCAATTGGACCAATAGCATTTGGTTTTCTTCACGATATTGCTGACAGTTGGATGGTTTCATTGTGGATGTTGGTAATTGTTGGAGTTGTTCAATTAACTTCTGGGATATTTGCAGGAAGAGATGTTAAGTTGATTAGTAAAAGTTAGTTTTAGTAGTTTGTTTAAAGGAGCACAGAGCGAAGAGATGTGCTCCTTTATTTATAGGTATAAAATTTAACATAATATATATTATGCGCAATTGTATATTATGGATTAAGATACTTAACTAATTTTTAGTCTTTTAATAGCAATTTATGTTTATTGTTATATTGCTTTATATAGCCTTACTTAATATTTGAGCACCGAAAATATTCATAATTAATTTGACCATACATGTTAAAACTCGCTTTTAGATTCCTAAATCAACCTTATCAATAGTTTCTTAATATTTTAAGGTTTTATTAAGCTTCAAAACCGATAATAAATGTGTTGTGTTTATTAATGTAGCTAATTGTTATGAAATATTTTCAGGGTTTATATCATCAAGGTTTTAATAAGTTTAATATGAGTAACAATACTTGTATTGTGCTTGCTGCAATATGTTTTGCATTATTTCAAAATCTGGCTTTTTGGGGAAAGTTAACTAATTTGGTTAACCTTAAAACAGTACATGGTGTTTTGTTGTTTGTTTCTATTTTTGTATTTCTATTCAGTGTGATTTCATTTGTTTTCAGTTTATTATGCTGGAAAAACACCACTAAATTTATTCTGATTTTCTGCTTATTAAGTAGCGCAGCAACCAATTATTATGCTTTAACTTATGGTATTTACATGGATAAAGTAATGATTGCAAATCTGGTTCAAACAACAGCATTTGAAGCTGGTGATTTAATTACAGTTAAATTTATCATGTGGATGCTGGTTTTTGGTATTTTTCCCAGCATATTGGTTTGGAAAATTAAAATAAAACCATATGCGTCATGGTGGAAATCCTTGCTACATAAGGCTATTTTGATGATGATTAGCATTGTTTTATTACTAGCAGCTGCGTTGCCTATGTACAAAGATTATGCCTCAATTGGTCGCAATAATAAGGATTTGGTTAAACTAATTACGCCACATAATTACTTAAATGGCTTATTTAGTTATACAAAGCAATTAACGGGAAAGATCCAACCATTACAACCCATTGGCTTAGATGCTAAGATTGTCAAACCAAGTCCTAAAAAGAATATTTTTATCATGGTGCTAGGTGAAACATCTCGAGCTCAGAATTTTTCATTAAATGGTTATGAGCGTGAAACCAATCCTCATTTAAAGCAATACAACGATTTAATTAACTTTGAGCATGTTTCTTCTTGTGGGACAGCCACTGCTATTTCTGTGCCCTGTTTGTATTCTAATATGGCTCGTCATGAATATTCTGCTAGAAAAGCTGAATACCAAGAAAATGTCTTAGATATTATTCAGAGAACTGGTATTCATGTTTATTGGCGTGAAAATGATGCTGGCTGTAAAGGCGTCTGCAATCGTGTGCCTACAAATAATGTCATTGATTATATGAAAAAAGAGCAAGGCTTATCTGAAGGGCTATTTTACGATGATTTGCTATTAAAAGATTTAGATCAATATATTGAAAAACAAACTGGTAATATCATGATTGTACTGCATACTAATGGCAGTCATGGTCCTGAATATTATCAACGTTATCGGCCTGAGTTGAAAAATAAATTCACTCCAAGCTGCGATACAAAATCGATTGAATCGTGCGATGAAAAAAGTTTAATCAATGTTTATGACAATACTATTTTACATGTAGATGCCATGCTCGATGATACAATTAAACTTCTCAAGAAATATGAAGAAACCCATGATATTGCTATGCTGTATGTTTCTGACCATGGAGAATCTCTTGGTGAAAATGGCTTTTACTTGCATAGCGCACCCTATTCTATTGCCCCTAAAGAGCAAACTCATGTTCCTATGATTTTTTGGGCCAATAGCAGTTTCTATGAACACCGAAATATTGATTTGGCTTGTATGCAAGCAACTGCGAAAAAGAATGATTTTTCTCATGATAATATATTTCATACTTTGCTTAAGGTATGGGATATACAAACAACCGAATACCAGTCAGGTTTAAATATGTTTGAAAGTTGTCAAAACTCATGAAAATTTTGATTGTAGAAGATGATTTGTTATTGCAAATGGGTTTAAAGAAAGCTTTGGCCCAAGAAGATTATATTTTCGAACTGGCTGAAAGCTTACAGGAAGCCCGTCATTTAATGCAGCTTAATGGCTTGGAAAGCTATAGTGCCGTTTTGTTAGATTTAGGTTTGCCTGATGGTAATGGTATTGATTTACTTAAGAAATGGCGGAAAAATAATATTACAATTCCTGTTGTTATCATTACAGCCAGAGATGCTGTTGAAGATAGGATTATTGGATTGGATGCAGGTGCAGATGATTATCTAATCAAACCTTTTGCTGTGTCAGAACTATTAGCAAGGCTAAGAGCCGTGATTCGAAGACATCTTGGGCAACCTGATAATATTATTACGATTACAGATTTATCTCTAAATTTAGCCAAGAAAACCATTTTATTTCAAACAGAAAAAATGGATTTAACGCCAAGAGAATTCGCCATATTATCCCGCTTAATTTTGAAATATTCCGAAGTGGTTTCTAGAGAAATGCTGCAGCAAGATTTATATTCTTGGCAAGATAGTTTGGGCTCGAATACATTGGAAGTATATATCCACCGTTTGCGCCAAAAAATAGGTAAAGATAGAATCCAAACAGTACGAGGAATCGGCTACCAATTAACTTAATAAATATATGGTTCTTAAATGAATATTCGCAAAAGATTGCTTATTAGCATCGGTTCTATTTTAACCTTAACCCAAATTGTTATTGCATTTTGGGTTTGGCATGAAGCTCAAGAGCAAATCGAAATTTTAACCGATGCTAAATTAACAGCGATGGAAAAAAATGCCTTGGTTGAACATGAGCTAAATGAAACCCTATTGGCTTTATCCTTGCCATCCATTGGATTGGTTATCATCGCCCTATTTTTGACATATTGGTCTATCAAACGAATTACTGAGCCTTTGTCCCGCTTAACTCATGAGATAAATCATAAACATGGGTATGATTTATCACCAATAATTGTCCCTAACAACTCTTTAGAAGTAAATACCATTGTTGAAAAGTTAAATTTACTATTAGCACGCATTTCAAAGAATCTGAACAATGAACGCCGTTTCACGGCAGATGTTGCTCATGAGTTACGAACGCCTTTGGCTGGATTGCGTTTAAATTTGGAAATGGTCGATGCAGAGTTATTGCCAGAAAAACAAATTTTTATTCAAAGAATTGATCAATTGTTATTAACCATTGAACAATTGCTTAATTTGGCTCGAGCGGGCAATAAACTACAAAGCCAGGAACAAATCTTGTTTAATTTACAAGATGAGGTTATTTATCCATTACAACAAGAACTAGAAGAATTTCCTCATGATATTCAATGGAATATACCCGATAATATTGAAATACATGGGGATTCTAGCTTAATTTATTTATTATTAAAAAATATTATGGACAATATTCGTTACTACGCTCCTAATAGTGTAGAAACAATTTTTAATGTTGAAGTTCGGAATGATTTTTTGCATTTCAATATTATCGATAATGGTCCAGGTGTATCTGAGAATCAATTAAGTATACTTACCCAAAGATTTAAACGAATAGATGAAAGCAGAAAAGGTTTTGGCTTGGGATTAAATATCGCAGAACGAGTTTGCCATGTGCACAATGGAGAGCTTGTCATTCAAAATAGAAATGATGGTCAATCTGGCTTGGTCATTTCTATTGCCCTACCACTATAAGCATAATTAAAGGCTTAGTTAATCGACAAGCTAACTCAAAATGAGTTATCATCAAAAGTAGTAGCTAGCAGGTTTAATCTGCTAAAAATACTAATATAAACATAATAAGGAAATAATAATGAGCAGTACTATTTCTCTCGTTCTATTTGGCGTATTGGTAGCGTTAATTGGATTAGTAGTTGGTTTGTCTGTTTTTTTCTCACATCTTGAAAAAAAGACAAACAAATAAGTCTATTAATCATAGAAAAAGCCTGTTTATTAAAAACAGGCTTTTTTTTAACTCTTTTGAACTTAAGCGCCTTAGTTTAAAGGCTTCATTCCCATTACTTCCATTAGGAAGTTTGTGAATGCAGGGTTATTAGGCTTGTGTTGCATGTTTGGCCAACGTTGCTGCCAACCTGTTAATGCATTTTTAATAGCATCTTTAGATTGTTGGCTAGTAATCTTACCACTTTGGCTTTCTACTGCTGAACGCAAATATACGCTATAAACACTATCATCGACGCTATTTCGTCCAACTAAGCTTACGCGATATTTATCAAGCAACTGTGCTGCTTGAACTTTAGTAATTTCGCCATTACCAACACGCATAGCCAAGCGATTTGCTTCATCGCGAAGTTTTGCAACATCAGACCAATGATTAGGCGATAAGCTATAAGCAGCTTGTGTATTGTTAGGTTTTTTATTACCAATAGGCGGAATATAAACTGTTGAACAACCTGCTAGGATTGTTGCTAACAATATACTCAGTAAATATTTTTTCATAATAACATTATTATAGTTAGACTCACAATCTATATAAGGTACAGTAAAAAAAATAAATACACAAGCCAATATAATTTAAGCTAAATTTTCAAACAAAGGTGTTGACAAGTAGCGTTCTCCATTAGATGGGATTAACACAACAATTAACTTGCCTTTATTTTCTGGTCTTTTCGCTAGTTCTAAAGCACTCCAAATAGCAGCGCCTGATGAAATACCAACTAATACACCCTCTTCTTTTGCGGTGTTTCTAGCTGTTTCAAATGCATTTTCACCAGACACTTGAATAATTTCATCGTAAATTGATGTATTTAAAATACTAGGAACAAAACCAGCTCCAATACCTTGAATTGGATGTGGCCCTTTTTCGCAACCAGATAATACAGCAGAAGCTTCTGGCTCTACTGCCACAATTTTAACATCAGCTTTTTTAGCTTTTAAAGCTTCGCCTACACCTGTTACTGTTCCGCCAGTACCAACACCTGCAACAAAAATATCTACTTGACCATCTGTATCATTCCAGATTTCTTCTGCTGTTGTGACTTTATGAATGGCTGGGTTTGCTTCATTTGCAAATTGTTGAGGCATGAAATAAACATCAGGATGCGCTTCGGCTAATGATTCAGCTTTGGCAATAGCACCGCCCATGCCTTCTGCGCCTGGAGTCAAAATAAGTTCCGCACCATATGCTCTTAGTAGCATGCGACGCTCACGACTCATCGTTTCTGGCATAGTAATAACAAGTTTATAACCACGAGCAGCACAGACCATTGCCAAGCCGATACCGGTATTACCACTGGTTGGCTCAACAATAATAGTATCTTTGGTAACTTTTCCCGCAGCTTCTGCAGCATCAAGCATGGCTACTGAGATTCTGTCTTTAACACTACCACCTGGATTAAAAAACTCTAATTTAGCAACAACAGTTGCTTCTAAACCTTCTGTTAGATGGTTCAATTTCACTAAAGGGGTTTTACCAATTAATTCTGTAATGCTATTTGCAATATTCATCGTTATTCTCCAAATAGATGTGTGTATATGCATACTATCATATAGCAAGCCTCCCTTTTCCTAAAGATAAAATAGGCATATGGATACAACTTCAAATTATTAAGAATATGGATAAATTTTGCCTTTATCATCATTTTTTTAAATTGCTAACCGTTAAATTGTGTAAATATCGATTCAACTGTGAACTGAGTTAAGCGTAGCTACAATTAACAATAAAACAATTAAATAATAATAACTTAAAATAAATTAACATACTCATTCATAATAAAATCGCCTGTTTTCCATATTGGATTATGACGATGTTATTTGTTATTTTCTCTTATTTACTTTAGGCTAAAAATACAACTCATTGATTATAATGAAATGATAAGCTTCTATTAAATCATTTTTTTATACATCTCAAATATATATTAAATAGTATATATCCATATTTCTTATAAAACTCCAGAAAGGGGTACATTTTGGATGGCTTGAAGCAATTCAAACAAAATACCACATTTCATATTCCCGTAATTTTTCCAAGCTTAATATTTATCGCTTTCGTAGCAATTATTTGTATTGCTGCGCCAGAATGGACTCAAAATACTCTTAATGTCGCGAAGTCATTTGTATTTCAATATTTTAGTTGGTTCTATATATTAATTGTTTCGGCTTTTTTACTGTTTTTACTCTTATTAGCAATGAGCCGATTAGGCGATATTCGATTAGGTTCTAATGAAGAAGAACCAGAGTTTCCCTTTCTATCATGGCTCGCCATGTTATTTGCAGCCGGCATGGGTGTTGGTCTCATGTTTTTTGGCGTAGCAGAACCGCTATCCCATGCTTTAAATCCAATTGCACCTGGCGATTCAGCAGATAATGCAAAAAATGCTTTGCTTTACACATCGTTCCACTGGGGTGTGCATGCGTGGACAATTTATGGTGTTATTGCGCTGTCATTGGCTTACTTTGGCTTCCGCTATAAATTACCATTGTCGTTGCGCTCTACTTTCTATCCATTATTAAAAGACAGAATTAACGGACCTTTAGGTCATGCAATTGATACCATTGCATTATGCGCTACCTTATTCGGTATTATTACTACCTTAGGTTATGGTGCAATGCAGTTAACAGCTGGCTTATTTGAAACTGGTTGGGTTAGCTCTGGCGGCTCAAGCACTCAGAACATAGTGATTGTTGTGGTTGTTTCTATTGCCGTATTATCAGCTATTTCTGGTGTGGGTAAAGGCGTTCGCCGCCTAAGTGAAATTAACTTGGTGTTGGCTATTGCATTAATGATCTTTGTTTTAATAGCTGGTCCTACATTGTATTTGCTATCTGCTTTTAGTGACAACATTGGCCATTATTTGAGTAATGTAGTTGGTCTCAGTTTCAAAACATTTATTTATGATGCTGAAAACCAAGGCTGGTTTACTGGCTGGACTGTTTTATATTGGGCTTGGTGGTTCTCTTGGGCTCCTTTTGTTGGTTTATTTATTGCGCGAATTTCTCGTGGCCGTACTATTCGTGAGTTTGTATTGGGCGTTTTAATTTTGCCAACATTGTTTAACTTAATCTGGTTTACTATTTTTGGTAACTCTGGCATTTGGGTAAACGAATTTTTGGCGCAAGGTGCTTTAGGTGATTTAACCGGTACACCAGAAAAATTATTATTTGCTTTCTTAGATTATTTGCCTATTTCTAGCATTACCAGTATTGCTGCATTAATTATTCTTTCTTTGTTCTTTATTACATCAGCCGACTCAGGTATTTTTGTATTAAATAACATTGCATCAGAAGATAAAAACCGTGCAGTTCCTCGCTGGCAGTGCATCATGTGGGGCTTGATTATGATTGTTGTTGCCATTGCCTTATTGAATAGTGATGGTTTAGGTGCATTACAATCGATGACCTTGGTTGTTGCTTTGCCTTTTGCAATCATTATGTTGTTCATGTGTATTAGCTTGTGGCAAGCGCTTCGCATTGATAATCAGTATTACAATACAAAATTAAACCCAAGTAGTGTTTACTGGACAGGTAACTTCTGGCAAAAACGTTTGAAGCAAATCTTAAAACAACCTCAAAAGGAAGACATTTTAAGTTTTATTCGTCAAATTGCTTTACCTGCAATGCAAAGCTTAACCAAAGAGCTTGATGAAAAGCATGGTTTAAACACCAGCATTAAGAAGATTCATGGTGAAGAAGAAGCCATTGAACTAACCATTGAACATGGTGTTTCTCGTAACTTTACGTATGGTATTCGTATTCAAAAACGCAAAGCAGCAACTGCGTTAATTGAAGATGATAATTTACCCAATATGAAACATAACAAAACGTATGAACCCATTTGCTACTTTAGTGATGGCCGTGAAGGTTATGATGTTCAATATATGCGTGAAGAGGAATTAATTACTGATATTATTAAACAATATGAGCGTTATTTAAGCTTAATTGATAATAAAGATCATCATTTGATGACTCAAGCACCTATTGAAGAATAAATTTTATTTGTTGGTAAAAAGCTGCTCTTTGGGCAGCTTTTTTTATTGTAAATAACCACTAGAATAAATTCACTGAAAATAACAAAAGTAAAATCTCGCTTCAACTTTCCAAAAAAACCTGAAATCGGCTAAAATACAAATTAAATATACTATGGATATACAGGGATTACAGTGCTTAACCGTTTAAAAATTGGCTTACAATATGCTTTACCCAAACAGGCTATTACTCAACTAGCGGGATGGTTTGCTAAAAAAGAAGCAGGATTGGCAACACAGTTTGCTATTAAGTCTTTTGCTAAATTCTATAAAGTGAATATGAATGAAGCAAAAAATAGTGATTTAAATAGCTATAAAAGTTTCAATTCCTTTTTTATACGGCCATTAAAAGAAGATGCACGCCCTATTCTAACTGATGATAATTCTTTAACCATGCCAGCTGATGGTGCTATTAGCCAATATGGGCTCATTAATGATGGTCAAATCTTTCAAGCCAAAGGTCATTATTACAGCGTTGAAGCTTTATTGGCTGGTCGATTTGATTTAGCAGATCAGTTTACCCATGGTCAATTTATTACCACTTACCTTTCTCCTAAGGACTATCACCGTGTGCATATGCCATGTGATGGTTTATTAACAGAAATGATTTATGTCCCTGGTGATTTGTTTTCAGTTAATCCTTTAACAGCACAAAATGTACCCAATTTATTTGCTAGAAACGAACGGTTAATTTGTGTGTTTGAAACACAGTACGGAACAATGATACAAATTTTAGTAGGTGCAACTATTGTTGGCAGTATTGAAACGGTTTGGTCTGGTTGTGTAAACCCAAGCCGTAGTGGAGTTATTCAACGAACGACTTATCCGAAAGCAGACCAAGATAAAGCCATTTTCTTGAAAAAAGGAGAAGAAATGGGCTGCTTTAAACTGGGATCAACAGTTATTAATCTATTTGCACCCAATCAAATTGCATTTAACCCCAATGTATCTGCTGGTAGCGCAACTCGAATGGGTGAATTTCTGGCAACGGGAATCCAATAGTTACTTGATTATTGCTGGTGAAAAGTATCATTTTTATCTCATATAGAAATGATACTTTTTTATTGAGCTAATGATTTTGATTCGCTTGTTGCATTGCCCACATCTGAGCATATCGTCCATTTTTCAGTAATAACTGTTCATGAGAACCTGATTCAATAATTCGACCACCGCTCATAACTAAAATAGTATTGGCATTCACAATGGTTGATAACCTATGAGCAATAATTAATGTCGTTCTATTTTTCGAAATCTGATTCAATTCTTCTTGAATGGCTTTTTCTGTTCGAGTATCTAAAGCGCTGGTGGCTTCATCTAGAATTAAAATAGGTGGATTTTTAAGAATTGTTCGGGCGATAGCTACTCTCTGCTTTTCACCACCTGATAATTTTAGACCTCGCTCACCCGCTTCTGTTTGATACCCATCAGGTAGGCTTAAAATGAAGTCATGAATACTCGCCGCTTTTGCTGCTTCTTCCACATCTTCTTTCGTAGCATTCTCATTACCATATGCAATGTTGTAATAAATACTATCATTAAACAAAACGGTATCCTGCGGAACAATACCAATACTTGCTCTTAAACTTGCTTGCGTGTAATCCCGTATATCACAACCATTAATGACAATACTTCCTGAAGAAACATCATAAAACCTAAAAAGTAATCGAGATAAAGTAGATTTACCCGCTCCTGAATCACCCACTACCGCAACAGTATGTCCAGCTGGAACAGTAAATGAAACCTGATGCAAAATCTGTCTTTTTGATTCGTAACAAAAATCAACATCTTGAAAAGCAATATCTGCTTGTTGCGTCTTAAGTGGTATGGCGTTTAATTGATCCTGAACTTCTTGCCCTTCTCTTAACAAAGAGAACATTCTTTCCATATCCGCCAAAGCATTCTTGATTTCACGATAAACCATCCCTAGGAAGTTTAAGGGAGCATACAGCTGCGTTAAATAAGCCGATATCAATACCACATCGCCAACAGTCATGGTTTGATTCACAACCCCACGAGCTGCCAGTATCAAAAGCAATAGCATACCGATGCTGATTACTAAACCTTGCCCAGCATTGAGTAAACTTAGACCAACTTGGTTCTTGATTGAAGCAGCTTCCCATGTGGCCATACTGTTATCGTAACGCTTTGCTTCAAATGCTTCGTTCCCAAAATATTTAACAGTTTCATAATTAATAAGAGCATCAATGGCTTTACTGTTGGCTTCACTATCGATAACATTCATTCGTCGACGCAATACCATCCGTTGCTTTGTGAATAATATGGTGAAGATAATATAAAAAACAATTGTACTTAACGTCACCAAAGCAAAAAGTGCGTCATATCGCCATAGTAATATGGTTGCAACCATCCCTATTTCTAATAGCGTTGGTAAAATATTAAATACTAAAAAGCGCAATAAGAACCCAATTCCCCTGCTGCCTCTTTCTATGTCTCTACTTAACCCGCCTGTTTGGCGCACCAAGTGAAATCGCATAGATAGCGCCAATAAATGCGTAAATACTTCACTGGATATTTGCCTAATCGCCCCTTGTGTAACTTTAGCAAATAAAGCATCCCGTATTTCGCCTAATAAACCACTGGCTAACCGCGCAAATCCGTATCCAACCAGTGCTGCTATTGGAACAGCAATAACCGTTGCTGGTACACTCAACGCATCTATAATGTTTTTCAAATACCAAGGCATGGCCACACCAGCGACTTTAGCCAATACCAAACAAGATAAAGCAAAACTAACGCGGTATTTATAACGCCATATATAAGGCAATAAAGTTTTTATGGTTTGCCAATCATATTTAGATTGTGATGAATCTGGTAATTTATTCTTTTGCATATTCTAGTAATAATAAAAAAAGCCACCTCATGGGCAGCTTGTATTAAAAAGTTCAATCGTTTATCTCTTAAGGTGCTAAACGCTCTTTTAGCCATGTTTCATTTTCTAAACGATATTGTACTCTATCATGCAGTCTACTAGGACGACCTTGCCAAAATTCCATTTTATCCGGCGTTACAATATAACCACCCCAGTGCGGTGGTCGAGGCACTTTTAATGGATGCTTTGCACCAAACATAGCAGCCCGACTAACTAAAACAGCTTTATTTGGAATAACTTGGCTTTGCTCACTAGCCCAAGCACCCACTCTGCTTGTATAAGGACGTGAATAAAAATACTCATCTGATTCGGAAGCTGCAATTTTTTGAACTTTGCCTTCTATACGAATTTGCCTTTCTAACTCAGGCCAAAAGAAATTCAATGCAGCAAATGGATGTGCTGTTAACGATTGTCCTTTTCGGCTATCGTAATTAGTAAAAAACACAAATCCTTGCTCAGTCACTTCTTTTAATAAAACAATGCGACTATTTGGTCTACCATCTACCCCAATAGCAGCAACATTCATCGCAGTAGGCTCCAAAACTTCTGAAGACATGGCTTCCTGTAACCATTTATCAAATTGTTTAAATGGGTTTTCATCACAGTCGTTTACAGATAATTCCTTCTTCGCATAATCCTCACGAATATTATGTAAGTCAAGATTCATGGGGTTAACCCCTTTCTTTTTTAAGAATAATATTTATTATCATTAATATTACTGATATTACAGTAGCTTATCTTTCATATAAAATAACTACCCATTTTTTTTATGCGTTAAATGCGCTACAATATCAGTTATAAACATAAAGTGTAATGGAAACGAAATCTCATGCAACTAACGGCGATTGGTTTAAATCATCAAACTGCTCCCATCAGTATTCGGGAAAAATTAGCATTTGCTGCACAAATTTTACCGACTGCGGTCAAAAGCATTATTACCGATGAAGCGGCGAAAGAAGCTGTTATCTTATCAACATGCAATCGGACTGAAATTTATTGTATTGGTCAGCCCAATGAAATTGTTGACTGGATAGCTGATTACCACCACCTGCCTGCCCATGATATTCGGCCATTTTTATATACTTTAACGCAAGACCAAACCATACGCCACGCTTTTCGCGTTTCCTGTGGCTTAGATTCAATGGTTCTTGGGGAGCCTCAAATATTGGGGCAATTAAAGAATGCTGTTCGGATTTCTCAAGAACAAAATGCCATTCATGGTCAATTAAATGCACTTTTCCAAAGAACCTTCTCTGTAGCCAAAGAAGTCCGTAGTACAACAGCGGTTGGGCAAAGTTCAGTCTCAATGGCAGCTGCATCCGTGAAAATGGTCGAACAAATATTCCCTGCTATCGAAGACCTTAATGTTTTATTTGTGGGTGCAGGTGAAATGATTGAATTGGTTGCGACTTACTTTGCAGCCAAAACACCAAAACAAATGACAGTGGCTAACCGAACCATTGAACGAGCACATGAATTAACCCGTACCATTGGTCAAAATGCGAATGCTATTTTACTCAATGATTTACCTCAACTTATGCAAGAGTATGATGTTGTGGTTTCATCTACAGCCAGCCCATTGCCAATCATTGGTAAAGGTTTGATTGAAAAATCATTAAAAAACCGAAAAAACAAACCCATATTTCTATTGGATTTAGCGGTACCACGCGATATAGAATCCGAAGTTTCTGAGCTTGATGATGCTTTTTTATATACCGTAGATGACATCTCTAGCATTGTACAAATGGGACAAGATGCTCGAAAACAAGCTGCAGCTGAAGCAGAAAATATTATTGATACCCGTGTTACAGAATTCTTACAGTGGCAAAAAAGCCGAGAAGCTGTTCCGCTTATTCGTGCTTTACGTGATGATGGCGAACAAGCCCGTCAATATGTTTTAAATAATGCATTAAAACAACTGGCTAAAGGCACACCAGCTGAAGATGTTTTGCATCGTTTATCAGTACAATTAACCAATAAGTTATTGCATGCCCCTACTCGTTCTTTATCTGATGCTTCGGGTGTTGATAACGAAATTATCGATACTTTAACAAAAGTGTACCATTTGCCGCGAGAATAAGTTAAAGTTCTACCTTTTCACTTTCGCCTGTGATTGCGTTATGAAACCTTCTTTATTACAAAAACTACAACAACTAACTGAGCGCTTAGAAGAAGTGACTCACTTATTGGCGAGCGAAACCGCTACAAAAAACATGGATGAGTTTCGCAAATTAACTCGCGAACATTCTGAAATAACGCCATTGGTTGAAACATACCAAGCATATAGCAATGCTCAAAATGATTTAAAAGATGCTCAAGATATGCTTTCTGACCCAGAAATGAAAGAATTTGCTGAGGAAGAAATCGAAGCTGCTAAAGCAACCATTGAAAATCTTGATATTGAGTTACAAAAATTACTATTACCTAAAGATGCTGACGACGATAAAAACATTTTTATTGAAGTTCGAGCAGGAACAGGTGGCGATGAAGCTGCTCTATTTGCTGGTGATTTATTGCGTATGTACACTCGCTATGCTGAGCGACAAAACTGGCAAGTTGAATTGGTTTCATCACATGAATCTGATTTAGGTGGCTACAAAGAAGCCATTATCAGGGTTATTGGTTTAGGCGCTTATAGCCGTTTAAAATTTGAGTCTGGTGGCCACAGGGTTCAACGTGTTCCAACCACAGAAAGCCAAGGTCGCATTCATACATCAGCTTGTACCGTTGCGGTAATGGCAGAAGCTGATGAGCTAGAAGATATTAATATCAATACCAGTGATTTACGCATTGATACTTTCCGTGCAAGCGGCGCTGGTGGACAGCATATTAATAAAACAGATTCAGCTGTTCGTGTTACTCACTTACCTACTGGATTGGTTGTAGAGTGCCAAGATGGTCGTTCTCAACACAGCAATAAAGCACAAGCCTTAAAAGTATTGGCTGCACGTTTGAATGATATGCAACGCCGTGCTGCTCATGAAAAAGAAGCCGCTGA
Organism: Vitreoscilla sp.; assembly: GCA_030150505.1. Lineage (GTDB taxonomy): Bacteria > Pseudomonadota > Gammaproteobacteria > Burkholderiales > Neisseriaceae > JASLFS01. The sequence continues at coordinate 47,840 of JASLFS010000083.1, forward strand.
ACGTAAAAGCTTAATTGGCAGTGGCGATCGAAGTGAACGCATCCGAACTTACAACTTCCCTCAAGGCCGTGTAACCGATCACCGCATTAACTTAACATTGCATAAACTTGATTTTGTAATGGATGGCGATTTAAATGAATTAACCAGCACGTTAACTGCTGAGCATCAAGCGGAATTACTCGCAAACATGAGTGATTAACGTTTGGTACCAATACTAAGGCTGCCTGAAACCTTTCAGGCAGCCTTTATTTTTCATAAAATTATTACAGCATCCCGCCCTAGTATTTCCATTCCAATAAAAAAATGCCAGCCCCTCATAAAGGAACTGGCGCAATATACACATCAAAGATTTAAAAACAAATGCTCGTACTGAGCATGTGTCAGACATAATAATATTATAAATAATCTTTATTTAGCAATACAATTTGAATCGTTTTTTAAAATTTAGCAGATTCTTAATATAATTATCCATTTTTTAAATAATTATATTAATACAAAATATGAAAATTCTAATTTTAGCAGCCAAATAAAAATGGCTCTAATTAAATCAATCATTTATATTGACTCAAATTCCCTTGAAATTACTTAATATAAAGATATTCATTAAATCATCATTTTGAAATGAGCTACTGCAAAGTATTCGCTTTACTTGTAGAATACCCGTTGCTTGAATAATATTCAGGCAGCTTTTTTTAAATCATATTTATAAGATTATGGCACATTACGCAATTGGTGATATTCAAGGTTGTTTTGTTGAGTTTCAATATTTGTTACAAAAAATCAACTTTCAACATGGTAAAGATACGCTTTGGTTAGCTGGCGATATTGTTAATCGAGGTCCAGCATCTTTGAAGGTACTTGAATATGTTTATCAACATCAAAACAGCATTCAAATTGTACTAGGCAATCATGACTTGCACTTATTAGCAGTAGCCTTTGCTGGCGCAAGCCAAAAAAAAGGCGATACCATGACCCCTATCCTAGAATCAGTGCATGCCAATAAATTACTAGATTGGTTACGTCATCAACCATTACTGGTACATGATAATGAACATATCATGGTACACGCTGGGCTTTACCCAACATGGGATTTGGCAACAGCTCAATCCTTTGCCAATGAAGTAGAAAATGCCCTACAAAGCCGTCATTTTTCTACCGTGCTAAAAGAAATGTACGGCAACAAGCCCAAAAAAATGAAAGATGACATGACGCCAATCGAGCGTATTCGATTTGCCATTAATGTTATGACCAGAATGCGAGCCTTAGAAGCGGATCACAGCCTTGAGTTTGATTATAAAAAGAACCTAGAAAATATGCCCGGCTATTTGCATGCATGGTTCGAAGATACCTTAAAAGTTGAGCTTGAAAAGGACATTATATTTGGCCATTGGTCAGCTTTAGGATTGTATCAAAATCATAGCAAACGCATTTATGGCTTAGATACAGGAGCTGTTTGGAATGGTCATTTAACGGCCATGAACTTAGAAACCAAGGAAATTATTCAGGTTCCTAGCTCCAATGGCTTGCCTATTAATGCCATATAAACAAATAATAAATAAAAAAGCATGAAGATCAAATTAAGCCTTCATGCTTTTTTTAATGACAACAGTGCTAAGCGTTGCTAATTAACGTAACAAACGATGATCCTTCCAACCTTCATTTGTCAAAACCAATAAACTACGGCCATTTTGCCCATCAGCAACATAGTTGGCTAAATCATCTTGCCCTTGTTTAATTAGCTTATCAGCAAACTTATCTAATTTATAAGTTCTTTCATAAACAACTTGAGAAACAATCATGCCATCAGCAGTCGTTGGCTCAGTAAACCAATCAATTTTTTTCACCTTCTGCTTACCAACACACAACCGAGGACCCGTTGCTGTTTCTTTAAAAAACTTCGTACCATTGCTAGTTAGCTGGTAAACAGCTACTTGTAAGTCTTTCTTGCCACTAGAAGGAATTTTTTCATCCTTATCTAATTCATAAATTTTTTCGTCAACCAAGACAGCCATTTGTTTTAAAGCATGTCGATTAACCGTGTCGCCATTCGAATTTTTCTTGATAATTTTAATTGTCTTATCGCCATAGCGACCATTAACACCATCCAACAAGCCATACTTTTGCATATTATCGGCATCTAACGGCGCCATTGCCAAGCATAAATCATTATCTTGATAGTATTGGTTAATGGCCTTTTCAAAATTTCCTTTACTTGCATCCTGAGAACCAGAACAAGCAACCAATCCTGTTACCAATGCCAAAATAGCAAACTTCTTCATAAATAGCCTCTCCTATGATATTTATGCTTATATTTCATATAAGATCAAACATATTGATTATAATAAACAAGGGTTAAAAAGCAATATATATTACATATGTAGCAACAAGTAGACTAAAATCCGTTACAATTTATTCATTAAGAACAAATTAAAGATACAACATGACACATTTGTATGGAATTCCTAATTGCAGTACTGTAAAAAAAGCCCGCGTTTTTCTAGAGCAAAATGGCATCGAATATCAATTTCATGATTTTAAAAAAGAAACACCTTCTCTAGAAAACTTACAAGCATGGTTGCAACATATTCCCCTGGATATTCTCATCAACAAACGTGGAACAACTTGGCGAAAATTAAGTGATGATGATAAGCAGCTAATTGAAAATACTGAAACAGCCATCACTTTAATGCAATCGCATCCTTCAATTATCAAACGCCCCGTTTTAGTCAGTGAACAATTAACAACTGTTGGCTTCAAAGAAGAAGATTACCAACAATGGTTTTTAGCAGGAAAATTATGAAGCAAACTTTTTTTATCGCAGATTTACATCTTTCTCCAACCTCACCAGATTTAAATCATAAGTTTTTACAAGCATTGCAAACATGGCAAAGTAAAATTGATGCCTTATACATCCTAGGCGACTTATTTGATGCTTGGATTGGAGATGATGATAGCGATCCTATTATTGATGAAATCATTCAGAAAATGCATGAGTTTAGTCAAGTAACACCGTTATTTATCATGCATGGCAATCGAGATTTCTTACTAGGAGAAACCTTTGCAAAAAAAACAGGCGCACAAATACTACCAGACCCACACATTGCCAACTTATATGGTCTGCAATATGTCTTAAGTCATGGTGATGTTATGTGTACCGATGATTTAGAATATCAAGCATTTAGAGCACAAGCTAGAAACCCTATGTGGCAACAAGCCATTCTAGCGAAGCCTTTAGCAGAAAGACGCGTTTTAGCTGCACAAATTCGCTCAATGAGTGAAACAAAAAAAACAGAAGATGGTTTAAGTGAAATATCAGATGTTACAGAAGCTGGTGTACAAGCTTTAATCAATCAACTAGAGCAAGCAGACTTAACCGCAATAATCCATGGGCACACCCATAGACCCAATACACACCAGCACATCGTTAATGGTAATAGCATCAGCCGTTACGTTCTACAAGATTGGCATGGTGATGTAGCCGGATACCTATCTATCAATGAAAATGGCGCTATCAAGCACCATTTATTTTAAATAAAACCAGCAAAGACTATTCTCAGTCTTTGCTAACCCCATATACTCATAAAATTTTTCACATCCCAAGCGATATAAGCAAGCTGAATAAGTAAAGCGCTTAAGAAAACCAACTGTAAATGGGTTAAATTTAATCCAGCCACTTTCTTATTATCTCCCCATGTGCAAGACAATCGAATGCATAGCATTAATACCCATTGAGAAACAATCCAAAAACTAGGCTGTAAAAAGTACAATTGCAAATGAGAAAGTAACAAAAATTGAGATGAGCCGTATGGATATGGAAAATAAAACATACAAAACAATATTCCATACGCAATTGACATGATTAAACCACTAATTGATAAAGTAGATAAATACCAACCGGTGGCAGGTTCATTTATCCACTCTTTTCCTGTCTTATCAAATTTCCAATGGTTTACAAAATGAAATAAACTAGCAATGGTGATATAGAAATAAACAATATACCAATTATTAAAACTAACCATTCCAATAATACCAGGCAAAATAAACTGCCCAATAAAACCAAATCCAAGTCCCAATATCACACTACCCCATAACCATTGTAGCTGATGGTGTTTGAAGCAATGGGCAATGAATAATATAAAATAAAAACTGACAACTATTTGATTAATCATGATTAACTTTTTATGTGTAACGTACGCTTTAAACTAGCTGAAATAATATCAGCTAAATGCTGCATATAATCCAATTGTAGCCCGTCATTAAAATACTGAGGGTCTTCATGTGTGGCCACTAGTAAACCTTCTACTTGCCCATCTCTCCAAGAAAGTGGCATATATAAAAAACTTTCGGCAGCATCAATTTGCAAATAATCCAATAGCTTTTCATCTAACAGTTGATTTGAACAATAAACTTCATTTAGTCCACTCACTTTTTGGCGAAGATTTTCATCATCTAAAACAATTTGGCTGGGGATTCTAATTTTTTTTTCGCCATGATAATGCACCAATAAAGCAAAGCTGCTAATTTTAAATAATTGGTTAAAATTATCTTTAATCGATAAATAAATCTGTCTAACGGTATTAGCCGACATCAAATCCAAATCAATCTTTAAAATATTATTAATAATGTCCTCGTTGTGCTTGGCATTACTAATAAATAACTGCAAATTTTTAATCATTCGCTTGCTTTTACGTTTTTCAACGGCTAATTGTGCCTCCGAAAAACTACGTATTTTTTTACCTTCATTTTCATATCCAAGCCTAGAAACATATTCTATTAAGAAATCAGGATTATCTTTTAAATATTGAATTACATCTTCAGGAGTAGCCATTTTATCCTCATTTAGAATTAGCTTAATGATATTTAAATTTATATTACCAATCACGTTTAAAGCTTAAACACTAATTATTAGCTTTCAACTATTGGTTTTGCCACTTATGATAATAGCGATATTCACATTAAAACAACAAGATCTAGGAGAACCTATGCGAATAGAAAATCAACTTTACAAACAAGCGAAGCCCCTATTTTCATTAGCTGGTGAAGAACGCATTATTAAACAATCCGCCATTATGGCACAATTTGTTCCCTTCTTAGAGACAACTGGTATTCAGTTTGATGAATTAAGCCGTGAAACAGTTGCTGTAAGTGTTAAAAACAATCGTTCTGTGCAAAATCATATTCAAGGTATTCACGCTTGTGTGATGGCAACTTTAGCTGAAACAGCAACAGGTTTTGTTGTTAGTCTCAATACACCAGATGACAAACTACCATTATTGAAATCAATGCAAGTGGATTATTTGCGCCTTGCTAAAGGCAATATGAAAGCCACTGCATCTTTAAGTGATGAACAAGCACTGGCATTACAGAATGAGGAACGTGGTAATTTTGAAGTAACTTGCTTGATTGAAGATGAGAAAGACTCTCCAGAGGAACCACCAATTCAAGTAACCATGACTTGGGCTTGGGTAACCAAACGATAATTGATTCAATAAAAGCCACTAAAAAATTGTTTTTAGTGGCTTTAAATGCATTAACTCAAAACAGATTCTACGCCTAGATTGGCTAATTCATCGGCTTTTTCATTGCCAATATGCCCTGCATGTCCTTTAACCCAGTGCCAAGTAACCTCATGCATGGCAACTTCTTGATCGAGAATTTTCCATAAATCCTGATTCTTAACGGGTTCTTTCTTACTATTTTTCCAGCCTTTCGCTTTCCAGCCTTCCATCCAACTTAGCATTCCTTGTTGTACATATTTTGAATCCGTATAGATATCAATCGTACAAGCACGTTTTAATAACTTCAATGCTTCAATAACAGCCATAAGCTCCATACGGTTATTTGTTGTTTCTAACTCACCACCATAAATGGACTTTTCATGCTGCCCATATTTTAACCATGCCCCCCAGCCTCCTGGACCTGGATTGCCTTTACACGCACCATCAGTATAAATCACAACTTTTTTCTTATCAGTCACGCTGTTTATCCATTATATTTTGAGTATTCACTATCTTATTATAATTCATCACGGGCACCTCCATCATTTCCATATTGTTAACTTGGGCATCAAGTGCCTTTAAATGAATAATGGGCTTATTTAAAATCATGGCAAAAGCAGCCGGATGCCCTGACCACAGATACTGCCCAACCTGATTCAATAAAAAACTTTTTGCTGGTGATTGTTCTTTAAACAAAGAAAAATCAAACTTCATTACTTTCTCACACGAAAAACCTAATTGCTGAAGTTTACGCTCAAAGCTTTCTGGATTTTGACACAGTTTTCTTGGCGGTAAAAAAGACCGAGCACTTCGACTAAGCCTCCATAAAGAATCTGCTGAAAATTCAAAAACAATCAGCTTTCCTTCAGGTTCAAGCACTCGGTAAACTTCATTTAAGATATCCAGCTGGTGTTTTTTGGATAAGTAAAATAGCACATGCGGAATAATGATTTGCTTCACACTATTCGATAGCAATGGTAATTGCCGGTAATCAACAGAACATTGCGTATCCATAGATGAATAGCAATCAAATATGGTCATCCTATCCGCTTCAATACACTTATCATCAATCTTAAAGTAATTGCCCAGTTGAATTTCTAAACCTTTTCGCAGCTTGGTTGATTGCTGATACTGCTTAACACAGCCAATCTCTTCACTATGTAGTTGATTTAATGAATACAAGTGATGAATTTTGTCTATCAATCGTTTCATAAACACTTGCCCCCAAATTTGATGATAATAGCCAGAATTAAAATTATTCCATATTTTTCAAGAAAAATGAAAATAGAATAAATATTAAAGTCTTTATTCTTTATTAGCTATATATTAATTTAATATCAAAAAATACTGAATTAATATATATTTACATCATGTCCTCCTTGACAGAACAAAGAACAAATCTTAGCATTCATCCATTCATAATTATTAACCTTAACTTTATGACCTCTTTAAAAACCATTACATTAGCGCTAGCCAGTATTTCTATTGCTCAATCAGTTATTGCAGCTCCCTCCGTCAATCACACCACAATATCTTCTACCAGTGTGGGTTCAGCTATCATGCAATTACATGCCGCTACGATGATGGGCGATAATAATATTCGTCAATATTCTGATATTTGGTCTCGTATGCGCTCTGGTTTTGAAATGGTTGAGGTTAATCCTGAAATCGTTCGCCAGCATGAGCGTTATTTTGCTAGTAAATCAAGTTATGTCAACAGAACAATAGAACGCAGCTCACCTTATATGTACTACATATTAAGTGAAGTTGAAAAACGTGGCATGCCTGCTGAAATTGCCTTATTGCCATTTATTGAAAGTGCTTATGTAACCAAAGCAAAATCGCCCGTTGGTGCTTCAGGATTATGGCAATTTATGCCAGCGACAGGACGACAATACGGTCTTGAGCAAAATGCCATGTACGATGGCCGCCATGATATTACTGCTGCAACCAATGCTGCCTTAAACTATTTACAGTATTTATATGGTTTGTTTGGTGATTGGTCATTGGCTCTCGCTGCTTACAACTGGGGAGAAGGCAATGTAGGCAAAGCCGTAGCAAGAGCGCAAGCACAAGGTTTATCCCCAGTATACGAAAACCTACGCATGCCCAATGAAACACGAAATTATGTCCCTAAATTACTTGCTATTAGAAATTTAGTCGCTAATCCAAATAGTTATAGCGTTAATATTGCCCATATTGATAACAAGCCTTATTTTGAAATTGTTGAAATTGATATCCCAATGGATATTCAGGCAGCATCACATTTAGCAGGTATCACAGAATCTGAGTTTATTCGCTTAAATCCTGGCTTTAACTTACCAGTCTTTATGCCAACCAGTAATCGAAAAATGGTGTTACCACGTGAAAGCGTCAAAACTTTCATGTCTAACTACAAAAATGCCAACAAAGATACTTTGCTATCATGGAACATTTACACACCAATTAGCAAAGAAAACATTAGTAACATTGCCTCAAACTTCGGCATGACTACTGCTGAATTACGCAGTTTAAACTTATTGCGTTCCCCAACATTAAATCCAGGACAAAGCATCTTGGTTTCTAAAAATACACAGTTACCGAATATTTCTATTAATGATTCTTTAGCTGATTACAACTTATTAGAAAGCGATCCATTGTTAACAACAATCGCTCTCCAATCAGACAAAAAACAACAACCCAATATCGCCAAGAATCAAATTAATTTAGCAAGCTCTACTCGAACCGATGTTGTTAAAATAACCGAACGAGCACCCGCTCCAGAAAAAAACATTCCGCAAGCGGCGCAGCCCATTAAAAATACGCTTGTTGCTGACAATGCAATAAATAACCAACCTGATCCTTTGTTAAATTTATTGCAACAAAATACCACACCAGCAACGGTCATAGCTGTTGCCAATAATGAAGCAGTATTACCGACTGGCTCAGACAGAAGTGAACATATTCAGCAATCAATCAAACAAGCAATTGCGAAAGCAAATGCGGAAGAAGCTCGTCAAGAGCGCATCCAACAAGCTCAAGCAACCAAAGCACTTGAAAACAAATTCAATGGTAAACATTTGGTTGGACAAGGTGATACATTAACCAACATTGCTAAACGATATAACATGAGCATTGCTGATTTGACCGCCGCAAACCAAATTAATGGAGATACCATTCAATTAGGACAAACTTTAAAAGTTGCTGAAGTTAAAAAAGCAGTTGCTCCAGCACAAAATAGAGAAACCAATTATGTTGTTAGAAAAGGTGATACATTAAGCAGTATTGCTGGCCGACATAATGTTAAAGTGAATGATATTCAAAAATGGAATAAATCATTTAACCCTGATAATTTGCGCCCGGGCCAAAAAATCAAGCTATATGGTATTTAATTTACAAATAATTATAATTTATTTGATAAAGGGAACTTTGCTAAGTTCCCTTTTTTTATCAGCCTATTATTCTTCTTTCCTTTTTGTTAATTTTGTATACAATATAAAATCCTACAAAGAATAAATAGAGAACACCCATGATTAGCATTTTTGATATTTTTAAAATAGGCCTAGGACCATCCAGTTCACACACAGTTGGTCCTATGAAAGCTGCTTCTGAATTTTCACATCAATTAATTCAATTAAATGAATATCCTCAATTGGCTCGAATTGCAGTTGAGGTTTATGGTTCACTGGCTTTAACTGGTGATGGTCATGGTACATTTGATGCTATTTTGCTGGGATTAGAAGGCAGCATGCCAGATAGCATTGAGCTAAGCCAAATTAAAGAGAGAATTGAATCAATTAACTCAAATGGCTATATCACCCTACCCAACCAAAAGAAACAAGCATTTGAAGTCGCAAGGGATATTGTTATTCGTTTTGATGAGAGTTTGCCTTTACATCCAAATGGCTTACGATTTATCGCTTATGACGAACATGAACATAAATTATTCAGCCAAATTTATTACTCAATTGGTGGTGGATTTGTTGTAACAGAAGAGGAATACCACAATATTAATCATAGCCCTATTACGGTGCCGTTTCCATTTCACAATGCCCAAAGCTTATTTGAACAATGCAAAACAAATCAATTAAGCATCGCTGAGCTGATTCTTGCCAATGAAGTTGCGCTACAACAACGTTCATTAGATGAGGAAAGTGTTAATCAAATCAAACAGCAAATTATGCACATAGCTCAAACCATGTTTGATTGCATTGACCGAGGCTTGGTTTCGGAAGGTTACTTACCAGGGGGATTAAATGTACTGCGTCGTGCACCTAAATTAGCAAAACAATTAAAAGAATTATACAAAGCCAATATGGTTAACACTCATCTTTGGCCGATGGTTTATGCAATGGCTGTCAATGAGGAAAATGCAGCAGGAGGCAGAGTTGTTACGGCTCCAACCAATGGTGCAGCTGGAATTGTACCTTCTGTTTTAAATTATTATCGTCACTTCCATCCTCAAGCAGATGATAATGGAATTGTAGAATTTTTATTAACGGCTGGTGCCATTGGCATGTTATATAAAATGAATGCCTCTATTTCTGGCGCTGACGTTGGCTGCCAAGGTGAAGTTGGGGTTGCTTGTTCCATGGCAGCTGGTGCATTTGCTGCCGTGTCTGGAGGCACCATTCCGCAGATTGAAAATGCAGCAGAAATGGCTATGGAGCATCATTTAGGTTTAACTTGTGACCCTGTAGCTGGCTTAGTACAAATTCCTTGTATTGAACGCAATGGCATAGCTGCAGAAAAAGCCATTAAGCTTGGAACATTATCTTTATTAGAAGATGGCTTAAGCAAAAAAGTTACTTTGGATATGGTTATTAAAACCATGTATCAAACAGGTAAGGACATGAAATCAACGTATAAAGAAACATCATTAGCTGGACTAGCCGTAACATTAAAAAGAAAAGCCATTGCTGTTTCTGTGGGAGTCATTGAATGCTAAAGCCAAGCAGCATACAATAGCGTCCATGAACTATACAATCAATACATTAGACTATCAGCATCTGGGCTTCCTAGTTTTAATTCCCGAGGATGAACGAGAACCGTTATTTGGCCAAGGGATTATAAAATTACAAAGCAACGATGCTGATATATTACAATCTAAAGAAGCTTTAAAACTAACTGAATTAACTCAAATGTTTTCATGGCATATTGATAATGATGTTATGCTACTGACTCGCGATGAAACGCCACTTGCTGAGTTCAAAAATGAATATTTACACGTTGGCGATTGCTATTATCTCATTCAAGATTTAACAGGTACCGTTTAATATGGAAAGTATTTTTATTCTTATTCCAATTAGCATACTTTTATTTTTTGTGATTGCTGGTTTCTTCTGGTGGTCATCAAAAAATGGACAGTTTGACGATTTAGAAGGTCCTGCATATCGCATCTTAATGGATGATGATGATGTTCATGATGAACCTACCAATCCATCATCTAACGACACAGATAATTCTGATAACAACCACAATGAATCCTAATTAAAACATGAAAAAACAATTCGCTTTTGCTACGACTAATCGTTTTGCTCCGTTATTTGGTACTCAGTTTTTAGGAGCATTAAATGACAATCTTTTTAAAACAGCCACTTTCGTTTTAATTAGTTATTATGGTCTAGGTAGTCAAACGAATATTGCTCCCGAACAACTATTGAATATCGGTGCATTACTGTTTATTCTGCCCTATTTTATTTTTTCTTCTATTTCAGGACAAATATGTACTCGCTTTAACAAGGCAAAAGTTGCTCGTATTGTTAAGATGGCTGAGTGCGTTATTATGGTCTATGTTGCTTATGGATTCCTAACCCAGTCCCTCTGGATTCTTTTATCTGGATTGTTTTTAATGGGGAGTCAATCCACATTTTTTGGCCCCCTTAAATACTCAGTATTACCTGAGTACCTGAAAGACAAAGAACTGGTTTCAGGTAACGGATTAATTGAAATGGGTACTTTCTTAGCCATTTTATTGGGTCAAATTATGGGGACTTTTTTAGCAGGTTTTCATGTCACCATTATCGTCTTAACTACCTTATTGGTTGCGATTTTTGGTACTTATACCAGTTTTAATATGCCCAATGTTCCTGCACAAAACCCCAATACACCCATTGATCCCAATATTATTCGCAGCACAAAAGCAATTCTAGTTGCTT
>JASLFS010000004.1 GCA_030150505.1 Vitreoscilla sp.
AATTCAGTAAAATATAAAGTATGGACAATTTTCAATTTCTCATTCTCTTAATAAATTTTAGTAAATCCAGCTGCGTAAGCTGTGATAACATATTGTATACAAAAAAAATTTAATTAACTTATTTTAATTTCAATAAAAAAATATTTTTCACTTATGCACATTAATTTATAAAAAGACATCCTGCATAAGAAGAATTCAATTCTAAGTCCACCTTATAATGCGCAGTATAAAAATTCAAAAACTTTAAATTCGCGAATTATATGCTGCCCAGTACTGATCTGCCATTCTTGATGGCAAACTAATCTTAAGAGACTTCACTCAGATGCTGCTTAAGAAAATGAGATCATCATCTTAAGGTCTATCCATTATCGTAAGCATAAAAAATCTATGGTTTAGTCTAATGGAACAGAAAAATTGATCATAAAATTATATTTATCTGATAATTTTTATCCGCAATTCATCTATACAACCAGCATCATTTTATAAACTTCAATAATTTTAGAGAACAAATCCTCTACCACAAAACCGCTAGAGAATGTTCATACGTTACATTGTGGAAAATCAGCTGTTCAACTTACAGACCTATAACCAAATTTTGTTTTTTGTGTCAGCAGCTTATGGGGCATATTGCTGATCTTTGCCGGATTGATTTATATGGTAGTGAATGGCAATGGGGATAAAAAATAATATCCCTTTGCTTCAGCTGAACTGCATATTAAATTTTAAAAATAGAATAAAAATCAGCTAAATATCCAACCTTTTATTTGATTTAATCCTAAAATAAACTGTCTTCGGCAATACCGTCAGCAAGTACATGAATAATTGTCTTGCAGAATACACTTTTATACTTACCGACTTTCTGATAAGCAAGCAAAAAACATTATAATCACTTCCAGTATATAAAAAACGTCTTGCGTAATTAAACATTTCTTTTGCGTATATTTTATTATATTTTTCTACAGTATCCTCTTTCAGTAAAATTTCAGCACCATCATCAAAAGCGCGAATAACACCTAAAGGTAAAGCTGGGTTAATCAGCTTACCGACCCGGCTCACGCCGACATCAACTCTGTATGCGCCTAAGCATTCATTAAGATGATAAATTTTGCCTTTTTTAGTTTGCTTAACATGAAGCTCTACATCCAAGCATTGCTCATGCAAATTCTGCCAATATATATCATCCACATCATTTCTAAACATCTTTGAAGAATGGGCGAAAAACGGAAACTGGTCATATAACTCTATAAGTCCAAACCGTCCCTCAGCGTAATCCCAGTCTTTAATATAATTATCACTTGCATCTACTAGATGTGTGGAATGTGAACAAATTTGACAATCTGGATTTTGTTCTAGTGCATCAAATTGGCGCTGTAATTTATTGGGCAATGCATAGTCATCGCCATCCATATGCGCAATATATTTTCCTTGCGCCTTTTGATAGACATGCTTTAGATTTTCAACAGCACCGAGATTTTTTTCATGGTAAATGGGTACAATAATATCTGGATATAGTTGAGCATAATTTTTTAAAATTTCACGTGTTCTGTCTGAAGAACAATCTTCCCCAACGATGATTTCAAATTTAAAAGCCGTACTTTGACTTAGCAAACTTTCCAAACATTGAGCTAAATACGCTTCATGATTATAAACAACAATGCAAACTGAAACTTCAATATCCTGCTTATAATGCATATTAACAACCATCTTCCCAATAGTTTATCTTTGCTAGATGCTGATCATATTGTTCATGCGTAATGCCACATAAAATTTTATCGTGATATTGTCCATTGCGATAAAACCAATCTTTTTTTGTACCTTCAACGACCCAGCCACACTTACGCGTATAAAAATCAATCGAACGCTCATTATAAGCAATCATCTCGCCATCTAACCGATTGAAGCCCAATTCCTTAAAAGCATATCGCATTACTGTCATAACAGCATCAAGTGCATAACCTTTACCTCGACTATCTTTATCGCCTAACATAATGCCATTAAATGCTGTACGATTTTTCCAGTCCATATCGACCAAATTAGTCGTACCAATAAATCCCATTTCATCTGTTTCAATCGCAAAATTCTGAAATTTCATATTATTATTATTAATATTTTTAATATACTCCTCAGTACTTAACCTAGAATATGGAAAATGCCATCCTCCTAGATTATGCCATATTTCTGGAGAATTCGACCATTTTGTGAGAAGCGGCAAATCATCCATTTCAAGCGCTCGCAGAGTAACAACTTTGCCTTTTATATTCATTTTAAGTAATCCTGTATTATATTAACTTGGTGCTGCATTTCTTTTATCGAATATCGCTGATCACAAATAAGATGTGAAGCTTGTGAAGCCAATTTATATTCAAAACTATTTACACCTACTCTTTCCAAAATATCTGACCAATATGTAGGTGTATAAACTTTTGCATTAATCAAGCAAGCAGAAATCTCTTCATTTAATACAAATGGATATGTCAATGGTGATTCTAATTGATCCAAATTAATTTGCAGTTGATTAAATCTGCCTAATTTATCATGCAAAAATCTAAAATTTTTTAAGCGTTTTTCTTTAAAACTTTCATAGTTTAAACTATTTAAAATTTCATCAGTAATTCCGGACATCCGTTTCGGCAAACAGTCATTGAACTCATTTTCATTTTGTTTAAACTTTTCATAGGCTAAGCTTGCATTCGTTAAACGTCGAATCAAACCATGCTGATACTGCTGCAGCATTTCATCAACATTTCTTGAATCATAAGTAGGCAAAAAATTCTGTTCGGTAATTAACAGGCCACCTTCAGCTACAGGCAAAAATTTACGAGGAGAATAGAGTGTTGCAAAACAGTTTAATGGCTGAACAAAAAAAGCTTGCGCATGATCAAAGATCACTTGCTGCGAAGGATATAAATTTAATAATTCCTTTTGAATAGCGCCGCATATTCCAAAATAATTTACATAAAATAAATATTCATCACTATTTAATTTTTCCGGCAAAATAGGAAAAAAATTATTTTGTAAATTATAAAATAAAATCTCAACCCTGAGCAGTCTCAAAGGCTCAAGCATAGAATCACAGATAAATCTTGGCATCCAAATTTTTTTAATTTTGCTCTTTCTTATTAAATCATAAAAAGCTGAGCGAGCTGAATGGTATTTAAATGCTTTTGGATAAGGGAATTGAGCCGAATTCGACAAACTGAATTCAAAATAACCACCAATTTCAGCAAACTCTAATTGCATATTTATTCCTTAATTCTTAAATACTATTAAAGCAAAGTAAAATTATCTAATTGCTTATGAATATCCTGAATATCATTAAACATCAGCACATCAATAATAGATAAGAATGGAACAAATTCTTCAGAAAACTGCGAATAAACCGATTTAGTGGCTTTAATGAAAAATAATTCAATATTTTTTTCCTGAAAAATTCTCTTAGAATACAACTCCACACCACCAACAGGATTTATATAAGTTGTTGCTTTTTCATTTCTGCAAATATCAAGAACACGATTTTGACCTGATAAATATGTATTTGAGTAAACATCACTACAAATTTCAAATTCAGTTTTTAAATCTAAATACTGAGCAACCTCCATCACACTCTTGATTGCCAGCTCTGAAATTGTTTCAGGCCTTTTTTCCAGTATTTTCTCTATCAAAGCATTTATCTTTGTATAGTTTTTCGCTTTTTTATAGCTAAAAAGTATAGAGTTTAAAAAACTTTTCTTCCATTTCTGATATGCACTTTCACTTATCAAAACATCTTTAATCAATACATGCGAACTTGCATTGCTAAGTGGGATACTAAACATTTTCGCCTGATTATTAATCAAAATTTGATTCCGATTAATCCATCCTTGTTTAATAAAAGTCACATCATCATAAAATATAAACTTATCTACAGCCTTAATTAATTGAAAGTATCCAATATAAGGCATGAAGTAAGGTTGCATAATTGCCAATTTCATTATGTTTTCCTAATCTGCCACGCTACAAATAACTTCAGTTATACGCTTACATTCATCTTGACTTAAGGTCGGATACAAAGGAAGACATAATACGCTCTCAGACAATTCTTTTGCATTTGGTGTGTTCGATGCAAACTGCTTATAAACTTTCAATTCAGTCATTAGCGGATGAAAGTATTTACGCGCAAAAATATTATTCTGTTTTAATTTTTCAAATAATTCATCACGGCTTAAAGGATAATGAGATGAAATCATTATAGGAAAGTAAGAATAATTATCTAAGTCTAAAGCCGGACGCTCTATTATATGGAGCCCATCAACACCTTTCAAAAACTCTCTATATAAGGCATCTACTTTCTTTCTTGCCAAAAGTGTTTGATCAATGGTCTTTAACTGAAGCAACCCCAGTGCAGCATGAACTTCACTGAGTTTTCCATTTAAA
>JASLFS010000012.1 GCA_030150505.1 Vitreoscilla sp.
GGAAAATAAAGGCAATGATGCTAGTAATTATCGCTTGGTAAGTCATTATTGTCGCCATTGTGGTTTAAGTCTATTTAAAAACTGCTCACGTTGTGGTCAAGTTCATTTTGTGCATTTACCATTTTGCCAATCTTGTGGCGATTCTGTAAAAATAACCAGTAATCAGGATAGCTAAGGTTGATGGGTTAAAGTCAAAAATATTGGCCTTTTATATAGAGAGGCTCTCGGAGTCATGCTTTTTCATTTTGCACTGAGCAGCGTTGTAGTGGCATTTACTCATTAGCATGACTCCGAGATAAAAACTCTTATCATGGACCTATTAATTTATGAATACGATTTTTTATGGGTGATAAAGATTACTTACCAAACATCATAAGTTTTTTAATTTATGTAATAAGCCCAACGATCATTGCATTGATATACTCATTGTCTGTCGAAAATAAATTGGGAATGGCATTTCTCATTATAATTAGTAACTCAATTGGCATGATGCCTGCCTTATGTACAGCTATATTGTCTTTGGTATATCGGAATAAATTAAAAATAGCCAGTGGAAAGGCGTGGATTGCTTTTAGCTCAATAATTGGATTGATAGCAACTTTTTTGATAGTGGCAACATTTTTAATTATTCAGTCTGAGTTTAATTTCCAAACAATATTTAAACTATCCGCTATATCTGTGATTGGAATGATGACAGCTCTTTTATCATCATCTTTAATTTTGGTCATTGAATGGCAAATGAACCGACAAAAATAATTATTTATAGGCTGCTACACAAGCAGTTGCCAAGTGTTTATTGGGTTTAACATTAATTAAAGTTATCACAAAAGTTTATATAAAATACACTATTCATGATTATTATCGTCCAAGCGATATAGTATCTTTTACTCAAGGCGATTTATCTATATATCTAATTTTCAGGATAGAATTCATCTGCTTTAGAGCCTTTTTCTTTTACTCAAATGGTAATCAAAAACGGAAATTACACGCCAAATCTTTTTATTTTGGTGTATTAATTGCATCTTTATATATAAAAGCTATTGAGTGAATAAGTATTTTAGAGACGCCGCCAATAAAAAATTATTATCCCAAAAAATAGTTCAGTACATTAACAATAAACTCAAAATTTTTAGTTCTGTGCAGTAATTAATCGTATTAATTATCTTTTTTAGCTGTTATTGTTTTATTCATATGGTATTATTTTGTCTCTTTATTTGAATCAAGCAAGGGGTTTCAATGCAGCTACAAGTTAAATTCATATGTCCTAGTTGCGGTCATAAACAATGGGAGAGTAAAGGGCATGTGAGTTGTATTGAGAACATTGTAGGCATGAAGTGCACTGGCTGTAGCTATACCCTTACTGATTTCAACAAGAAGGCAATTCTTAACGAAGTCAGAAAACTCGCTAAGATTAAAACCCTCAAATCAATCAAGTGATATAAATTCTTCAATACATTGTTAACATCAATTTTTTAATGTATTTACTACCATAAAAAATTATTATTTATTAATTTTGTAATTATCGATATTTTAGAATGGAATGGTTTTGTTAGATTTTAAAGATATATCCATACAGTAAAATCGTTCAATCTAATAAATTAGCTAATTTTGCTTCTCTGTGTGAATAGCAAGGCTAGGCTTGCAAACGATAATAAACTAGCGCAAATTCTATTAAAGATTTTTTTAGCTTTGGGTTTGGTTAAAAGTTTCTGCATATGCAAACCAATATATGCATAAACCATAATGGCAATAAATTCTAAACATAAAAATAAGATACCTAAAGTTGTAAATTGTAGACCTGTTGGTTTAGATGGGTTTACAAATTGAGGTAAGAAAGCTGTAAAGATTAAAATTGCCTTAGGATTACCAATGGCGACTAGAAACTCCTGCTTTGCCAATTGATAATAATTTTTAGCTGCTACTTTAGCGGAGGATATTGAATCTACCGTAACAGGTGCTCTCCATAATTGAATAGCGAGGTAGATTAAATAAAGAACTCCAACGGCTTTAATAATATAGAAAATAATTTCGGAAGTATGTAATACAACAGCAAGCCCAATAGATGCCAAAAATAACATGCAACTAAATGCAGCTAAGCGACCTAATCCACCAATGCATGAACTTTTGAAACCATGATTAGTAGCATTATGGATGGATAATAAATTATTTGGGCCAGGTGCTAGATTTAATGCAAAACATGCGGGTAAAAATAATAAAATACTTGATAGCTCCATATCGTTACTTTAATTTGTTGTAAAAACAAATAATCTATCACTTTGTAACTAAGGTGTAAATCAAGTGCATTTCTAATCGCTGCAATTAAGGACAGTGGTGTCATCATCCCTTAAAATAGGGGCATTTAAATTTGGAGTTCTCTGTCTTATGCTTAGCACAAGGAGAACCCTTATGAAAAAATCACGCTTAACCGAAACCCAAATAGTTAAGATCTTAAAAGAAGTCGAATCCGGCAGGCTGGTCAAAGAAGTCTGTCGTGAACGTGGCGTTGGCGATTCGACTTATCTTATCGTCCTGATATTAAGCGGGATGAGCTTGCAGAGTGGCAGGGGTATGGGGGAATTATTAAAATAAAATAAGTATTATGAGTATAGTTTATAATTGCAGGTAGTCGTATGTTTTATTTAAAAATTAAAAGAGCGGGTTGGAAATGAATATTCAATATCAGCTAACAAAGAAAGAATTTTTACTAGCTATGCGTATTATTACACGCAAATTTTCAAAAAGTGGGAAGGCATTTATTATAGGTGGGGTCATTATTGGTTTTATCTTATTACTTTTGCCTTTGCAGATACTTTGGGGTATTTCTTCAGAATGTGCACCTTTATTTTCTAATAATTATTTCAAATTACTTTCAAATAACTATTTGTTAATGATTAAAGTTATCGGCTTATGGACAGCATCAGCCGTATTTTTTGTTATTATCCACCAATTTCCAGATAATCAATTTAAACGGTGGGCTAAAAAACCGATTAACCAGTCAGCATTTGAACTTAAAACTATAACCATGGATACAAGCGGTGTACATTTATTGGGCAATGGTAGTGAATCTAAAGTTAATTGGGAAAAATTTGGGAGAACTTTCCAGATAAAAGATTTTTTCTTATTGGAAATACAGGCGGATGCTTTTGTTGTTATTCCTAAAGCAAGAATGTCCATAGAGGATGTAGCTGAGATTGATCGTATTTTGAAAGAGCACGTGACTCAATACGAAGTGAAAGAGTATTAAAAATATAAACTCAAGATGCATGTTAGGTTGGAGTATGGAGAGTAACCAGGAGATAATTAATCAGACTTACCGTTTATTTAAGAAGCCCTGAATATCATCTCTCTCTTTTGGGACAATATCTACGGTTCCTGTGGCATTTGTTGCATATGATGTAATTGGATTGCTACCAAATCCACTAAATTCTCTATACAGCTCAGGAATTACAGGGTCGTATTGCCATTTGTTTGCTTAAAATACAAAGCATGAGCCAAAAAGACCAATTTTTGTAATTTCATCGGGGTGATATCAGAGATATTTTTGCGTGCGCCTATATCAAGAATTGTATTGCCCACAGCGATTGCACTGAAATACATAATAGCCTCCTTTTATATGTTGAAAAGAAAACACCATCAAATGCTGTTGGTATCTTGTTACTATCAATTTACAAGTTGCTAAAATTTAGCTTTTCAAAATTATTAAGTTAAATATTTAGATGATTTTAAAAATGGCAGTGCTATGGGGAAGCGATTAAATCAATACACTGTAAAATATAGGCTTAGATTATATAATATTATGTGTTTGTCTTTAAAAGACAGCGGAGGAGGTGTAATGAGATATTTATTAATTTTATTAATGTTTTTTCCAGGATATTCTCTGTCATTAACTTATTGCGGCGGCGGTCGCTGTGAAGTATTTCATGACCTAGGCAATAATAAATATTCTTATTTTTATGCATATACTAGCCCAAAACCAGGCGAATATAATACATTTGAAATGGTTGAGTACATGGCAGTATTTGATGGCGATGTTAATCTGGGTGGGATTAGGAGAATTAAAGATATAACTACTAATCATACTGTTTGTGAAGTTACACTAAGCACTATTGACCCGTCTAAGTCAGCTTTTTCTGTTATAGATTGTCATGACTTTAAAGAGGCCGCAAAAAGAGTTGGTATAGGTAACTCAATAATAATATCTAAGTAGTTATGTATACTGTGGGCGTTTTGTTGGACCATTACAAAATGTTATTGTGCCAATTTTTGACACGTAAGCATACATGCCATCTCAATCGGTAATTTTATAAGGTTTTTCTTTAGGTTTTGTGGATTTTAATTTTGTATCATTAAGCACAGTATAGCTCTCAGCCTTGTTAACGGTAAAATTTGCAAAGATAAGAATAGAAATGAAAGCGATATAAAGCAAAAAAGCCCTATAGAATAGGGCTTTGCTGATTATTTGAAAGCTTTAGAAAAGCTTAGGAAGTGTATTGAATTATTCCCATTCAATTGTTGCTGGTGGTTTTCCTGATACATCATAAACGACACGATTGATACCACGAACTTCATTGATAATGCGGTTAGATACTTTACCTAATAAGTCGTATGGTAAGTGTGCCCAATGAGCTGTCATAAAATCATTGGTAATAACGGCACGAAGAGCAACGACATATTCGTATGTGCGGCCATCACCCATGACACCAACAGATTTCACAGGTAGGAATACGGCAAATGCTTGGCTGGTTTTCTCATACCAATCAACGCCATTTTCATCTTTAAAATTGCGTAATTCTTGAATGAAGATATCATCTGCTTGGCATAGTAACTCTGCGAATTGACGATTTACAGCACCTAAAATACGAACGCCAAGACCTGGACCAGGGAATGGATGACGGTAAACCATGCTATGAGGTAAGCCAAGAGCTACGCCTAGCTGACGTACTTCATCTTTGAATAAATCACGTAATGGTTCAAGTAGTTTTAGATTTAGCGTTTCTGGTAAACCACCTACATTATGATGGCTTTTAATGGCTTGGGCTTTATTGTGTTTAGCGCCAGCAGATTCAATAACATCAGGGTAAATTGTGCCTTGTGCTAACCATTTTGCATTTGGAATTTCTTTAGCGTGTTTTTGGAAAACTTCAACAAATTCAGCGCCAATAATTTTACGTTTTTGTTCTGGATCAGTAATGCCTTCTAATTTTCCTAGGAATTGTTCAGAGGCATCTTCATGGATGACTTTAACACCTAAGTTTTGTGAGAACATTTCCATTACTTTTTGAGCTTCGTTTAGTCGAAGTAAGCCATGGTCAACGAAAACACAAGTTAGTTGATCACCAATTGCACGATGAATTAATACAGCGGCTACTGAGCTATCTACGCCACCAGATAATGCTAAAATAACTTCTTCATCACCAACTTGCTCTTTAATTTTAGCAATTGCATTATCAATATAGTTAGGCATTGTCCAAGAAGCTGCTGCTTGGCAAATATCCAATACAAAACGATTTAAAAGTTGGCTACCTAGTTTGGTATGTGTTACTTCTGGGTGAAATTGTACGCCGTAGAAGTTTTTTTCTAGGTTTGCCATCAGAGCGATAGGGCAATTGTCTGTTGAACCAATGATATCGAAATGCTCAGGTACAGCAACAACTTTATCACCATGACTCATCCAAACATCTAGTGCATGCATGTCAGAGTAGTCGCTGATGTCTTGTGTTAATGGACTGTTTTGAACATTAACTTTAGCATAGCCAAATTCACGTTGATTGCCGCCTTCAACTTTTCCACCTAAGGTATGTGCCATCCATTGCATACCATAGCAAATACCTAAAATTGGAATGCCTAGTTCTAAGATTGCAGGATCAGCTTGGTAGCTATCGTCAGCGTAAACTGAGTTGTAGCTGCCTGAAAGAATAATACCTTTTGGATTGAATGCTTTGATTTCATCCAATGGCATGTCAAAAGGATGCATTTCGCAATAAACGTGTGCTTCACGTACACGACGAGCGATAAGTTGAGAGACTTGTGAACCAAAGTCGAGAATGAGAATTTTGTCCATGGGGGCTTCAATCAAATTAATATTAAAAAGTTACTGAGTATTATCATCTGGTTTATTGTGTTTTTCTTGTAGTAAATTACTACGGGTTAAGAGTAGTAATAAACCCAGAAAAATCATGCCACTTGCCCAAAAAGGGGATTGTGGTAGTTGCCAGTGATTAATGATCAATATGGTTATGCTTGTGTAAGTTAGCATTGAGCAAACTACAAAAGATTGTTTGTTTAGACCATCAGTCAATAAAATAACCAAGGCAAGTGCCAAGAGAATGATGGATAGCATCACTGTTGTGCCTGGAAATAAATCAAGGCTTTTTAATAGCCAATATGCGCCTATTAAAATTAATGTAATAGGCCAAGCGAGTGAGCGTTTTTTCATATGCTTTATATTGTAGAGAAAATATTTCTATTGAAATTAACGATTATGTTCTTTAACAATGCGTTGCTTTTCGCGGTTCCAATCTTTTTCTTTTAAAGTTTGGCGCTTATCGTGTTGTTTTTTACCTTTGGCTAAACCAATTTCAGCCTTAACGTATCCACGTTTATAATGCAAATTTAACGGCACTAAAGTGTAGCCACTGCGTTCTACCTTGCCGATTAATTTGTTAATTTCAGATTGTTTTAGCAATAACTTTCTGGGATTCGTTGGGATGGGTTTAACGTGAGTTGATGCATCTGATAATGCTGTGATGTGACAGCCTACTAAATAAAAAGCATCTTTTCTCCAGTGGATATAGCTTTCTTTTAGTTGGACGCGACCAGCTCTAATGGCTTTTACTTCCCAGCCTTCTAGTACCAAACCAGCTTCAATTTGGTCTTCTATAAAGTAATCATGAAATGCTTTTTTATTACTTGCAATGCTCATTAAATTCGCCTTTCTCTACAATCGCGCTATTTTACCAGAAGTTCATTTAGCCTGCACTTATCGTAAAGCAAAACACTTCGTGGCATAATATAAGATACTTAATTTAACTATTAGATGCTATGAATAAAGTTAATAAAACCGTATTGGTAGCTCATACTGCTGAGCAGATGTATCAATTGGTTGATAATGTTGAAGAATATCCTATTTTTTTACCATGGTGTAGCAAAGCTGAAATTCATGCTAAAGATGAAAACATGTTAGAAGCTACTGTTTACATGGATTATATGAAAATAAAACAATCATTTACAACTAGAAATATGAATGTTGTAAATAAAAAAATTCACATGCAACTGGTGAATGGCCCATTTAAATCGCTTGAAGGGACGTGGAATTTTACACCTTTAGGAGATATTGGTTGTAAAGTAGAGTTTAATCTACAGTATGAGTTTTCGAATAGCATTTTATCGGCACTTATTGGTCCTGTTTTCAGTAAAATTTCTACCACTTTAGTGGATGCATTTATTAAAGAAGCGGGTAAGCGCTATGGCTAAAATTACTGTTGAGGTTGCTTATGCAACGGATAAAAAGCAGTTCTTGCAGCGTTTGCAAGTGGTAGATGGCATGCCTATTCGTGATGTCATTGCGATGAGTGATGTGTTGATGGCTTTTCCAGAGCTGTCTTTTGACTCAATGCAAACTGGCATTTTTAGTAAAAAAGCAACTTTGGAGCAATTAACACGAGATGGCGATCGAATTGAAATTTATCGGCCATTAAAAATTGATCCGAAAGAGAGCCGCCGCTTAAGAGCTGAGGCGAAAGCAAATAGTCAATAAAAAGAGTTATTATGAGTTCTATTCAGTTAATTGTTGGATTGGGTAATCCGGGTCCAGAGTATGTTGCAACACGTCATAATGTAGGATTTTGGTTTGTTGAAGAATTGGCTTATCGTTTAAAAGCAACGCCTTTTAAAGATGAGAAAAAATTTTTTGGTAAGGTGGCTAAGGCTAACGTAAACAACAAAGATGTTTGGTTATTAAAACCAGAAACTTTTATGAATAGATCAGGGCAATCTGTTTTGGCTCTGGCTCATTTTTATAAAATACCACCTGAAAATATTTTAGTTATTCATGATGAATTGGATATTTTGCCTGGAACTGTAAAATTCAAACAGGGTGGTGGTAATGGTGGGCACAATGGATTAAAAGATATTCAGTCTAAATTATCTAGTCCTAATTTTTGGCGATTACGCTTGGGCATAGGACATCCTGGTGATAAAAATTTAGTATCTAATTTTGTTTTAAAAAAACCATTGGCTGCTGAACAAGCTGCCATTGATGAGACGATTTACCATTCATTAGAAAGCATGAATGATATTTTTTCTGGAGATTATGAAGCAGCAAAACGCCATTTACATGGAAAGAAAATATCATAAAGAAAAAAACCACTGCTAATAAACAGTGGTTTTTTTATAATCAGTTTCAGGCTGCCTGAAACTCTTTAATTGCGGCCGCTAAACGCTTAATGCCATCAATAATACCTTCACTATCAACGGTACAATAACTTAATCTCATTTGGTTACTCGAGCCATTTTCTTCAGTACTAAAAGGATTACCAGGTACAAATGCTACTTTATGCTTAATAGCAACATTGAGTAAGTCCAAAGAAGAATAGTTTTCAGGTAAAGTTACCCATAAAAACATTCCACCTTCTGGTTCTGTAAAATGAATGCCTTCTGGCATGTATTCACGCAAAGCGTTAACCATTGTGGTGCGTTGGGCTTTATAACCTGCACGAATTTTTTCAATGTGCTCATCTAAACTATTGGCATTTAAATACTCAAATAATACACGTTGAGAGAAAACGCTAGTATGTAGGTCAGAGGCTTGTTTAGCAGTAACTAAATTATCAATAATGTCTTCATTGGCTACTACCCAACCTATGCGCATTCCTGGAGCACATACTTTTGAAAAAGAGCCCAATAAAATAACATTATCTGGCGCTAGTGAGAAAAGGGAAGGTAAATGCTCACCAATGAAACGCAGCTCACCGTAAGGATCATCCTCAACCATTACTTTTTGTTTTTCAATAAGATAACTTGCTAATGCTTCACGGCATTTTAAATTGTATGTTAATCCAGTTGGATTTTGGAAATTAGGAATACCATAAAAGAATTTAGCTTGTGTTGCTTCCATGGTTTTTTCTAATTCAGCCAAATTGATACCATTTTCATCCAAGCTCACTTCTGCAAATTGTGGCTGAAACATTTGAAACGCCTGAATCGCGCCTAGATAGCTTGGTTTTTCTAGTGCAACAAAGTCATCTTTATCTAAAAAGACTTTGCCTAATAAATCCAAAGCTTGCTGAGAGCCGCTGGTAATCAAAACATTATTAATATTAATGTTTACACCTTTAGATTCATAGCGTTTTACAATCCATTCACGAAGAGGTGTGTAACCTTCTGTCATTCCGTATTGTAAATTACTTTCGCCATCATTCTCTAAAGCCACTTGAGCTGCTTGAGCAATAGCTGAAACAGGGAAGAAATCCTTATTAGGTAAGCCACCTGCGAAAGAAATAATTTCATTGCTTTGTGTTAATTTTAAAATTTCTCGAATAAACGATTTAGGTGTATTAGTGATAGCTTTAGAAAATCGGTATTGCATCGTGACGCACTCCATAAAATAGTTCATTGCCAGTTTTGGCGAAAATTGGTTTATTAACATCAATAGACAAACATGGCCTTAATGTATATATAGAGCAAAGTAGGGAGTTTCGAATTAATAAAGCAAAATATTAGAATTTATTTTTTTAAATTAAGCCTGGATATTTCTCTATTATGTAGTGAAAGCATCTTTTTTTCGTTATTGTTGTTGATTAAATTACAACCGAAGATAGGCAATACTTTGCTTTGCTATACACTTTGCCTTGCTAAAAGTAACCAATTTATTATTGTTTATAACTTAAAATAACTCTCTTTAATGGGAAAAGCAATCCTTTACCACACTTGTGAGCTTATCTTATTGTATTTTATTGGAAATGGAATTTTCTATTGGATTACTTTTTTTGCTTTAACCAATCCCATTTATTTTTCCAAATATTAGGTGATAATCGAATTAAACTATACATAGCAAAAATATTACCAATTGCAACAAGTAGATACAATAAAGATATGCTATTAAATAACATGAGCAATACCATGCTTAACAGCGCAGCTGCCATCATGAAAACGCCGTTGACGATATTGTTGGCAGCGATGGCAAATGAACGAAAATGTTCATCACATCCAGTTTGCAACCATGTATATAATGGCACAGAGAAAAAACCACCAAAAAAACCCAGTGCAGCAATACAAATCATAATAATATAAGCACTTGGATCCGCAATAAATTCAGTTATTCCTCTTAATTCGCCACTGTATGGACCAAAAGTATTTAGTGCCAAACAAGCACCAAAAATTGACATTCCCACGGCACCAACTAAGACCAAGCCTAGCTCTAGGCGCTCTTTACTCAGTTTTGCGCAGATAATAGAGCCGATACCGATACCAATAGAAAACAAAGCCAGCATGAGATTGAATACCGCATCTGTCCCACCTAAATGAACTTTTGTAAAAGTCGGCAACTGCGTGGTATAAACCGCACCTAGTAACCAGAACCAAGAAATCCCTAAAATAGCAGTTTTAATGTCTTTGTTTTGAAATGAAGCAACTAGAATTGCTTTTGTGCTGCGAATAATATTGGGATCAATGGGTGTATTGGGGTTTTGTGCAGGAACATTGGGCATATTAAAACTGGTATAAGTACCAAAAATCGCAACCAATAAGGTAATTAAGACGATAATGGTGACATGAAAACCTGCTAAAAAAGTCCCCATAATTTGCCCCAATAAAATGGCTAAGAAAGTACCCATTTCAATTAAGCCGTTACCTGAAATCAGTTCTTTGTCTTTCAGGTACTCAGGTAATACTGAGTATTTAAGGGGGCCAAAAAATGTGGATTGACTCCCCATTAAAAACAATCCAGATAAAAGAATCCAGAGGGACTGGG
>JASLFS010000013.1 GCA_030150505.1 Vitreoscilla sp.
AAAAATTGATATTACTGCTTAATCTATTGAATAATCAGATTTTTAACTCATCAATCTCGTACCAATCACCTCGAATACCTTCCTAAAATCAACATTACGGACAACTATTAAGATTAATGATTCCTCGGAATCTACACTCTGAAACCTTTGTACAGACAATCTCTTGTTCTTATTTTCTAACCCCTACTAGACCCAACCAATTAATTTAAAAAGATAGAAACCATATTGCACAAGACAAAATCTTATTTAGGTAGAATTTCTTCAAATATGGGAATTTTATCCATTGGTTTTTTAGGCATATAATGTAAATACTTTTGATTAATTCTATCTAAATGCTCTTGGGCTTTTATGTTGCCGGCTTCTAAAGCTTTAGTATACATAGCATATGAAATACGAGTATCCCGCAATTGAACGGGGGCACTTTCCATTTCAAATAACAACCCCATTTGTATCATGGCATCTGTCGACTGATAATCATCAATGGCCTGACTATAAATTTGATAATCTTGTAACCAATCTTTAATCTCTTTATCAGTCAATTCTTTTTTAGCAGGCATACCACTCTGCTTCTCACCATATAAAAAAAGTCGAGCAATACCTTTTAAGGAATTATTATTTGCAGTGATCTTATAATATTCTTTAGCTAAATCAATATTACGCTCACCACCAAAACCAGTTTCATATAAAAAAGCCAATGTATTAAGAGCTTTTACATTCTGAGGCTGCGTCGTTAATATATCTTCTGCCTGTTTTTTGAGCTTGGCATAATCAAGTGGATTTTGTTGCCAATACAAATCCAGTAACTCTTCTGGTATATCCTGCAATTGCTTTTCTTTATCTTTAATTTGATCGGATAATTTTTTTTGTTCGTCCAACAAATCAGCATCTAGCCCAGATAAAGAAATCATGTCATTAGAATTTTCTTGCTCATATTTCTCACCAACTTCCACGCCATTGTTAATACTGGCTTCAGTAGGAGCGCTACTTGGCTCCGTGGTATAAACAATCACCTTCGCACTAGATAATGTACAAAATAAAGATAAACATACTACTAGTTTTATTTTTGACACAAAGAAATAAATATTCATATTGGTTTTAATATTCTCACACTGCAAACTCAATTATCATAATTTATTTCTTTGTAAATGAAAAGATAATTACTATGCAAATAATTATTTTTTATAAAGAATATGCTTAATTTATTACTTTTATATGTCATATTAAAACATTATAAAATGAATAATTTTATATCCATCCTTTTTCTAACCATCATTTTGAGCTTTGTCATTCATACTATATAATCCTTATATTACTTTAGGTTATTTAATCTTAGTTGAGTATTACTAGCTTAAATAGTTAGTCATTATCTCAAAACTATTAAAGCCATTTTTTATGACGTCATTATTTTCAAGAATTTTTCATGCTTATGAATAGCTAGACCTTGTAAAATAGCACTGTCCAAAACAGATGGTAATTTTGAAATAATAGATGCTTGCAATATCAGAATAAGTAAAATGCTTACATAATCAAGGCTCCCTGAAACGTTTCAGGGAGCCTTGATTATTGGGTTTTTATATGACAAAGAAGACTTTTTGGAGAAATCTATGACATATATAACAAATACAGCAGAGGCCAAGAGTACATCATACTCAGGCATTAAAAGAAGGGATTTCTCATTCGATCGGCAGCAAGTTCATCCAAAAAAATGTCTTACTTAACTAATAAAAAAAACTAGCCATGGCTAATTATATTTATAAAAATAAATTAAATACCGTAATAATAGAAATAATAACGATAACTGTGATTATAACGGGCATTAGAATACTTTTTTTAATGTATTGGTAATTTAATTCATATTCAACATAAGTCACTTGCTTTTTAACACTAAAAAAATACCAAATTAACAAATAAAGTAAACTTAATCTAGAAGCACTTATTTCTAAATACCCAGCAACCAATACATAAATTAAAAAAACAATACCCCATAATTGTGCCTGCTGAGCCTGTCGCTCGTATCCTAAAGCTTTCCAGTTTTTCATGATTAAAACAGATCCAAATAGAGGCGTTAGAAATAAAGCCCAACAACCAATAACATTTGGATTCCATATTTTAGGTAATTCCTCATTATGATAACTATCATCAGCAGGTGCTTGATAATGGTTATTTTGATTTATAACCTCATACTCAATGAAGTCATGTTCGTTCTCTAATAATGAATCCCCACAATTTGAGCAATACTTTGCATTGCTATTATATTCAAATCCACATTGCTTACAGTGCATTATTACCCACCTATAAAATAATATTTTGTTATATATTAACATGGACTTAACTTTAAAAAATAAAACCAGCCGAAGCTGGTTTAATAATTTCAAGCAATCATCTTTATCAAGAACTTTTCACGAGACTCATTGCAAATCGTCTTGCGATGGGCAAAACAATTAATACCGTTGGAAATGCAATCACCCATGACATCATCCATGAACTCAACCAAGGTGAAATGATATGAAAACCAAAGCCAAAACTTCTAGCCAAACTGACAAATGATATAACTCCGCTCATAATGCATGACAAAATAAAGGGAACTAAAACAACCAGCGCCTTTTGTGGCAACTTTGGAATGCCTAAAATAGTATTTTTAGATGTAGACATTATAACTCCGTAATATTTAGCGTAATCAAGAGAGAACACCACCCTACTTAATTAGCACCGACCTTTATATTGGTAAAATATCACCAATCAAAATTATGCAACATATTATCACATTGTCAAATATGACGAATTGAATACCATTTGATACAATGCTGAAACGTTAAATAATGTAAATACTATAAAACATGAAAATAACATTCCACATCAAAGACATCGTAAAGAATAGCCTTTATTATTTAAAATAATCACACCATTAGTGATTATTTTTTTAGTAACCCGATTAGCCGTCAGTGGTACTGGTCTTAGTATTACACTTAAAGATACATTGTCTTTTATGGCCGCATTATTAATTTTATCTGCTTCCCGAAAAAGTTTTTGGTTTATTGCATTCCCTTTTTTAATTTTTTACGCTACATGCCTACCAATAGGAAAAAACTTTGGGCCACCTAGCTTTAAGTACATCGCATCAGTGTTAGCAACTGATGGTAATGAGACTAAAGAGTTTTTAAAACAAATACCTATTAAACATTTTTCTCTAGAGTTTCTGTTTAATTGGCGGATCCATTTTCTTTCGGTTATTCACAAAACAATATCAAATTAACTATCTAAGAAATAAAACAATATGGCTCATAATCGCCTTAATATTTATCTGGCCAGCAGATTTTTTTAAAAGCCCGAAGTTAATGTATAAATCAATAACAAGCCTATATGAAGAACATAAAAAACTGCAGGAGCTAACAGTCGAACCAGCTTGGAATATAACTAAAGTTAAACCTCAATATGATACTTATGTACTAGTAATTGGAGAAAGTGCAAGGAAAGACTTTCATCATGCTTATGGCTATCCCATTGATAATACCCCTTTCTTGTCATCCACTAAAGGAATAATTATAGATGGGATGACAGGCGGTGGAACCAATACCATTGCGTCCTTAAGATTAATGCTAACTAAATCTGATAAAACCAAATGGGATGCAAATTATGGGTTTAATATAGTTG
Source organism: Vitreoscilla sp. (assembly GCA_030150505.1). Taxonomy (GTDB): domain Bacteria; phylum Pseudomonadota; class Gammaproteobacteria; order Burkholderiales; family Neisseriaceae; genus JASLFS01. The sequence continues at coordinate 3,652 of JASLFS010000013.1, forward strand.
ACTTGGCAAATAAAGCTGGCTATCAAACACATTGGCTATCCAATCAAGGATATGTTGGCACTTTCGATACAACAGTCACAGCCATTGCAAACAAAAGTCAATTCACTCATTTTATAAAAAAAGCTGATTCCTTTTCAACTAATACCGATGATGCTCAACTTCTTCCAATATTCGAAAATAGCTTGCATCAAAAAGGTCAAAAATTAGTTGTATTACATTTATATGGTTCCCACCCATATGTTTGTGATCGACTACATGGATTTGAACCTAAATATTCAACAAAAGATCCTCACTATAATGATTTAACTTGCTATGTGGCTAGTATTGAAAAAACAGATCAATTGCTTTATCAAATAAATAATATACTAGAAAATAGATTTCAAATAAATAAAGAAAGTTATTCCATGATTTACTTTGCAGATCATGGCTTAGTGCAAAGAACAATAGATGACAACATAACTATTAATAATAATTTTGCTATCAAGGAACATTTTGATATTCCATTAGTAAAAATATCTAGTGATGATCACGAACGAAAAAATATCAAATCGTTTAAATCAGGATTAAATTTTACAGAAGGATTAGGGCACTGGTTGGGAATTACAAGTAACCAATTTGATGAAAATACTCTTTTATTCGACGCATCAATCCACAATGATTATGGATTAGAAGTCAAAAGATCTAATTACCCGGAAAATCCTGCAATTGATATTTCCGATAAATAAATACATTACAATACTTTTAACTTGATTATAATAAATACCATATGCACTCTTAATGCTTCGTCATCGGTTAAGAAAGCCTATTAGAACCGCCAAATTCTCAGTGGTAGTAAAAAAGACTTACATTAATGCTTAATTTCATTTCGTAAGTCTTTTTTATTTACGATGGTATACATATACAAAATATGCTTCAAACAAATCAACTTAATATTTTATTGGAAGATAGTACTTAAAAATTTACTATATAAATAATAAGAACAGCATTTAATAATGAGTTATTCGCAATTTTTATCAAAATCAACTATATAATCGACATCATTTTTTCTAATATCATAAAGTACATTTTTCTCTATAACAGGAAAAGTACATTTATTTTTTTCTAAGTCTATTTTGTTTTCAGGCCAAGTAAAAACATAGAAGGGACTTTGACTAATGCGTCCCCAAACCCAACCTTCAGATAAATAATTGGGTATTAAAAATTTCATAATAGGATAATTAGCATAAAGAGCCATACTTTTTGGTGCATATTCTGCTTTACCTGTTATCACTAATCCAATGTTTTCGTCTTCAGCATTTTCCAAGACAGTACGACTAATATTGGTGGCTAAAAAAAGATGGTATTCTTCATTATTTTTTAAAATACTTCCAAAGATACTAGATAGCACAAAACCATACATCACTAAGGCAACTAAGGCTAAGCTAGTTACATTATTGATTAACCTGCTATTGTAACTTTTCAGCTGCACCGCAAAAATAACAAAGGTAAATAATACAACTGGATAAGTAATGAAAGTTCTTGCACTAAACCACATTTCCTGAAGGAATAAATTAGGCAATAATATACAAAAAAAGATGCCAATAGCACAAATAATGATACTACTAGAACTGAGAAAGATTTTATTAATACTTTTTCCA
>JASLFS010000037.1 GCA_030150505.1 Vitreoscilla sp.
AGCATAAACGCTCTTAAAATACACTCAATTCAAATAAGGAGCATTCATTATGCGTGGTCATTGCTTATGCCAAGCCATAGAATATGAAGTTGATGCCATTGGAACCATTAAATTTTGCCATTGTCGCACTTGCCAGCTTGCGCAAGGTGCTCCTTATATTGCAGCTGGTGCGGTAAAACGTGAGCAGTTTCGCTGGATAAAAGGACAAGATAAACTTACTCATTATGAATCAAGTCCTGGTAAAAAACGCTTTTTTTGCTCGCAATGTGGCACGCCCCTATTAGCAGATAAAGCAATCTTGCCATATGTATCATTGCGAGTTGTAACTCTTGATAATGACCCTAATCTACGTCCTCAAGAGCACATTTGGACAGAAAATGATTGCCCATGGACACTAGACAATGAGCAACTGCCTCGTTATTTACAAACCGCACCTTCTACATGAGAGAATAAAATGATCAAAAAATTACTATTAACTACAGGATTATTGGTTTCGCTGTCTACTTACGCCCAAACCATGGCTACCATAGAAACCAATGTTGGTAATATCCAATTACAATTAGAAGATAAAAAAGCACCTGTAACAGTTGAGAATTTTATCCAATATGCAAAAAGTGGCTTCTATAATGAAACTGTTTTTCACCGAGTTATTGATGGTTTTATGATTCAAGGTGGTGGTTTTACGCCCGATATGGCTCAAAAAAACCCGAAAAAACCCATTAAAAATGAAGCACAAAATGGGTTAAAGAATCAAATTGGTACCATTGCCATGGCAAGAACAATGGATCCTCATTCAGCAACCAGCCAATTCTTCATCAATGTAGCGAATAACGATAATTTAAATTATCGAGATACATCAATGCAAGGTGCTGGTTATGCCGTTTTTGGACGCGTAACAAGTGGCATGGACATTGTCAATAAAATTGCCAAGGTACCAACACGCAATCAAGGAATGCATCAAAATGTTCCAGTTAAACCTATTGTGATTAAAAGAATCACCATTCAAAATTAATTTAAAAGGAAATTAAATGATTAAATTACACACAAATTTTGGCGTTATCGGCATTGAATTAGATCATGAAAAAGCACCAAAAACAGCTGCTAACTTTGAAACTTACGTCAAAGAAGGCTTTTACGATGGTACTATTTTCCACCGTATTATTGATGGTTTCATGGTGCAAGGTGGTGGTTTTGATCAAGAAATGAACCAAAAACCAACTCATGAGCCAATCGAAAATGAAGCAGCTAATGGCTTGAAAAATGACAAGTACACAATTGCAATGGCTCGTACAATGCAACCTCATTCTGCAAGTAGCCAGTTCTTCATTAACGTAACAGACAATGATTTCTTGAACTTCCGTTCTCCAGATGCCAATGGTTTTGGCTACTGTGTATTTGGTAAAGTCGTTGAAGGTCAAAATATTGTTGATGAAATCAAAAATGTTAAGACAGGTCGCCACGGTCCTCACCAAGATGTTCCTGTAGAAAATGTTGTGATTACAAAAGCAGAAATTGCATAAATTACGAAGAAAATTTAAAAGCTACGCTCTTTTGCGTAGCTTTTTTTGTGTTTGAATATATATTGAGTATTTTTAACAACATGGCAAAAAACGCTTTTTCCGCAAAGGAATCAGTGTCGTTAGATTAAATTAAATAATTGTCATCACAATTCACATTACTATAAAAATCATCAATATAACTTTAATGAATAATCCTTTATACTACTGGATTCAATAATTATAGTTTTTCAATTTAAATTAAAGAGACAATATATGAAAAAAATTCTAATGAGTAGTCTACTGGCTATATTGCTAACTGCATGCGGTGGAGAAGAGAAAACAAATACAGCAGCTACTGCGGCTCCGGCAAGCACACAAATAAAAGCTTCAGAAACTGATTTAGCGCAGTTAGATGCTGAGCTAGAACAAATGAACAAAAGCACTCCAATCAATATGGGCACAATAACTTTGGACCATGTTGATAGAAAAGATAACTTACTAAGCTATCAATTCACAATTACAGATAAAAATGTGACTGCAGAAAGCTTTTCTGAAAAAATTAATAATGGTGAAATTCTACAACAAGGTTGTGCTTCTATTCAACAAATCGTAGAAAAAGGCATTGATGTAAACTATATTTACAGTTTCTCAGATGGCAGTAAAAAAGAAGTTTTCTTATCAGAAGCAGAATGCGCTAAGTTAACAGCAAACTAATGTGCAAATGAAGATATATTAAAAATAGGGCTTTTTATAAAGCCCTATTTTTTTATACATCAATTATAAATTTTACTTTTTTAATGGCTATTATTTTATCAACCATGAAAGCCATACAAAATGTTAGTAAAACAGGTAGCACCCACCCTATTTTCAAATGCATACCCCATAAAGCATTCATAGCATGGGGAATTAAATGCTCATAACCAGCAACATTTAACCCATCGGCAATACCAAATATGAAAGCAACAAACATTGTCGGAACAAAAACCATGCTTTGTTGATTCCAAAATCCATTAAAAATAGATAATACGATTAAAGTAATGGCCAATGGGTATAAACCAATCAAAATAGGAATAGAAAGTTTGAGTAGCAATGTTAACCCAACATTTGAAACCAGCCAGCTAAATAATGTCAAAAATATCACGATAGTACGGTAATTTAACTTTGTAACGGTGCTAAAAAATTCCCCACAAGCCGTTAATAAACCAACTGCCGTTGTTAAACAAGCTAAGATAATAATTAACATTAACAATATACTGCCTGCATTGCCAAAAGTATGCTGAACGTAAATAGCCAGAATTTGTCCGCCATTAGCAGCATGTTCAGCAATAGCAAAACTACCTGCTCCTAAGTAAATCTGAGCCAGATACACCATTGATAATCCTACTGTAGCAATCATGCCAGCCAAAATGGCATAACGAGTGATGAGTTGATTATCAGTAATGCCTTTACTCCGAATAGCATTGGTAATAACCAAACCAAAAACCAGTGCGGCTAAAGCGTCCATGGTCAGGTAACCATCCAAAAAACCTGTAACAAATGGCATTTTTTGGTATTTATCATGAACTGGACCCATGGCACCTGCTGGTAATAATATGGCACTAATGCCTAAAACCACCAAACCAAATAACAAGATAGGGGTTAAAAATTTACCCAAGCGATCAATAATTTTACTGGGTGTTAATACCAAATAAAGCACAACGCCAAAATAACAAACAGAGTAAATTAAAAGAGTAATTTTATTTACTTGCATCAAACAGTTCGTAGTAGCTAAACAAGCATCATTAACATAAGGAAAATATCTAAAAAATGGTGTTAATCCAATTTCAAATGATACGGCTGCTGTTCTAGGTGTTGCAAATAAAGGACCGATGGCCAAGTAAACAGCGATTGTCATGACTAAACCAGCTATTTTGCCAATGGGTGATGTTAACTGAGTCATACCACCACCTACCCTAGCTAATGCAACCACAGCCATTAATGGCAAGCTAACGGCGCTCATTAAAAAACCAATTGATGCTAACCAAGCAGAAGAACCTGCTTTCATACCAATTTCGGCGGGTACAATAATATTCCCAGCCCCTAAAAACAAGGCAAAAGTCATAAATCCTAATGCCAATATTTCAAACGAATTCAATTTTTTCATATCATTTTCAAACCTATCAGGCAGCATTATCCCTTGGTCAGAAAACCAATAATATTCAATAGCTGCGCTGCTACAATAAAATAAACATATTTTGAGAGTTTTACTTGGCTTGAGTAAATCGTGCCAAATTTAAAAAGGTTCGCTGATAGGCGAAATGATATTAGGAATGAGAATACGCTCACTGGATAAGTGCTAGAAACTGGAAACCTAATAATTTTTGGTATTTAAATGGTGCCGGCACCAAGAGTCGAACTCGGGACCTTCTGATTACAAGTCAGCTGCTCTACCAACTGAGCTATGCCGGCATTTAGGAGGCGAATTATGCCAAAAAATATTTTATCTGGCAAGTAAAAATTAAACAATTTGTCCAATTTTTTTATTTCGCTTTTGAAATAAAAAAGCCTTAAGTGACTTAAGACTAAATTTAGTGGTGCCGGCACCAAGAGTCGAACTCGGGACCTTCTGATTACAAGTCAGCTGCTCTACCAACTGAGCTATGCCGGCATCTCTAAGAAAACGAATTATGCCAACGAACAAGAGTTTTGGCAAGTACTTTCTCAAAAATATTTCAAAAAAAGCATTATATTTTTGTTTTCAAAATAAATAATTTTTTGTTTTACATTTTCAAATGAGCCATTAAAATAAATTACGGTGTCGATATCATCATTAAAAATATTAAAATAACAAAGGAGAAGCAATGAGTGCCTTATGCAGCGTCGCAATTTTATCGAAAGATGGCCATAGCAGTCTAAAAAATCAAATGCATATTGCGGATCCAATGATGCTGGTTTTTGAAAACTATGCGTTTGAAGAATGGCAAGATGCCTTACATGACCCAAGAATCCAAGCTTTTGTATTGGATGTTCCTCATCTGACTCTCAAGCAACTACAAACTTTTAACCAAGCCTATCAAACCCAATGGCGTGCGGAAGTCGATGTTTTTTATTGGGAGGCCAATGCTAAATGGCATGATAAATTTGCACATTGGCATTTAATTCAACATCACTACAAAGATCATCAAAATCTTATTAGTGCTGTGAGCCAACACATCCAACATCAAGCAGCCACGCCTTTTTATTCTGCTTTAAAAGAATATGTATCTCAAAATGCAGATTCTTGGCACACACCAGGCCATTCAAATGGGGACTCATTAAGACAAAGTGCTTGGGGCAGTGATTTTTATCACTTCGTTGGGCAAAGTATGTGGCAGGCGGATTTATCAGTATCGGTGCAAAGCTTAGATTCTTTATTGCATCCGGAAGGGGTTATTGCTCAAGCACAAAACTTAGCGGCTGAAGCATTTGGTGCAAAACATACTTACTTTGCAACCAATGGCTCATCAACGGCTAATAAGGTTATTTTACAAAGTTTATTGCGCCCTGGTGACACTTTGCTATTAGATAGAAACTGCCATAAGTCAGTGCATCATGGTGTTATTTTATCGGGTGCCAATCCGATTTATTTAGATAGTTCTATTAATGAAAGCTTGGGATTATTTGCGCCCGTTCCATTGACAGCTATCCTTAATGCCATCAATGAACATCCTCAAGCAACTGCAATTATTCTAACAAGCAGTACATATGATGGCCTTTGCTATGACCTAAAATCCATTATTCATGCCGCACATCAAAAAGGCATTAAAGTGATTATCGACGAAGCTTGGTATGGCTTTGCTCGCTTCCACCCTACTTTTCGCCCAACAGCATTGGAGCTTGGTGCTGATTATGTTACACAAAGTACTCACAAAACCATGTCCGCGTTTTCTCAAGCGAGTATGGTTCATGTCAATGATCCTGAACACAATGCTCATTTATTGCGTGAAACCTTTAATATGCATGCATCAACGAGCCCTCAATACAGCATATTGGCCAGTTTAGATGTCGCTCGACAACAAATGAGCATGGAAGGCTTTGGTCTTCTATCAAGGGCTTTGGAACTAACACAATTTTTACGTGACAAAATTAATAAAATGCGTGTTTTCAAAGTGCTTGAATTGGCAGATTTACTTCCTGATAGCCTTAAAGATGATGGTATTCGACAAGATCCAACCAAAATAACAATTGATACACGAGGCACAGGACTTTCAGGCAGCCTGATTCAACAAATACTATTTGATCGCTTTCACATTCAAGTCGAAAAATCGACATTTGCGACTATTAGTACTTTGGTAACCATTGGTACCACACCAGAAAAAACCATGCGCTTGATTCATGCCCTAGAAACGCTATCGCAAGAAACGCCCAATCGTAAAAAACGCATTAATCAGCCCGATTTAACCATTCCTCATTTTAGTCACTTAGCTTGCTTACCAAGAGATGCTTTTTATTCTGTTGGCAATAGTTTACCTATCCTTAAAGGTAAAAAGCCCAATACTTCCCTCATTAATAAAATTTGTGCGGATCAAATTGTTCCTTATCCTCCCGGCATTCCTGTTCTCGTGCCAGGGCAAGTGATTGACGAGTCCATTTTAAAATACTTATCCGACCTGCTAACAGGCAAAGATAATATCGAAATTCATGGCTTAATTCATGAAGATAATCAGCTTTGCTTAAGAGTACTCAGCCAAAATGATATCGAAAAACTGAAATAATCTGATTTCTGATACAAATACCACCATTAAAATCAATTTCAATGGTGGTATTTTGCTTATCCCTTTTATCAAGACTACAATACTGTCCTAACGATTTAATCCATATCAAAAAATATGTCACTACCTACACATCATTTAGAATTACTAAGCCCTGCAAGAGATGCTGAGATTGCCAAAGAGGCGATTTTACATGGTGCAGATGCAGTTTATATTGGCGGCCCAAGTTTTGGCGCTCGCCACAATGCCAATAATGAATTAAAAGAATTAGCGGATTTGGTGCAATTTGCACATTTATTTCATGCCCGAGTATTCGTTACCCTCAATACCATTTTGCATGATAATGAACTTGAACCTGCTCGTGAGCTGATTATTGATTTATATGAAATTGGTGTAGATGCCCTTATCATTCAAGACATGGGCATTTTAGAATTGGATATTCCGCCCATTGAAATTCATGCCAGCACACAAACCGATATTCGCACCGTTGAAAAAGCCAAATTCTTATCAGAAGCAGGTTTTTCACAATTGGTTTTAGCACGTGAATTAAATCTTCAAGAAATCAAAGCCATTAGTGATAACGTTGATGCCAGTATTGAGTTTTTCATTCACGGTGCACTGTGCGTGGCTTTTTCTGGTCAATGTTATATTTCGCATGCGGACACAGGCCGCAGTGCAAATCGTGGCGACTGTTCACAAGCCTGTCGCCTACCATATACATTAACGGATGATCAAGGGCGAGTTGTGGCTTATGATAAGCATTTATTGTCCATGAAAGATAATAATCAAAGTACCAATCTAGAAGCTTTGGTTGATGCCGGCGTGCGCTCCTTTAAAATTGAAGGACGCTATAAAGACATGGGTTATGTAAAAAACATTACCTCATTTTACCGCCAAGAGTTTGATAAAATTTTAGAAAAAAGACCAGAACTGGCCAGAGCTTCCAGTGGCTTAACTGAACATTTCTTTATCCCCAATCCAGATAAAACTTTCCACCGCGGCAGTACTGATTATTTTGTTAATGACCGTAAAACTGATATTGGCGCTTTTGATTCTCCTAAATTTGTTGGCTTGCCAATTGGACGCATTCAAACCGTTGCCAAAGATCATTTGGTTATTCAAGCAGATGAAGAATTGCATAACGGCGATGGGCTCAATGTTCTCATCAAGCGTGACATTGTTGGTTTTAGAGCCAATACCATCAAACCTTTACAAGACAATTTGTATCAAGTATTTCCAAATGAAATGCCGCCCGAATTACAAAAAATTCGTCCTGAGCAAGTTTTAAATCGAAATCTAGATCATCATTGGCAACAAGCCTTGCTAAAAACATCCAGCGCTAGAAAAATAAAACTGGATTGGTTTGCTGATATTCATGAGCAAGGTTTACAGTTAACCGCCATGAGTGAAGAAGGTATTTCTGTTAGCAAAAACCTAAATGGATCGTTTGAACAAGCAAAAAATATTGACCGTGCGAAAGAAGGTTTAATTGATGCTTTAAATAAATTGGGTCAGACCATTTATTTTGCTGATCATATTTCCATTCCTGACAATTTTGATTTATTTATTCCAAACTCACAATTAAATCAAATTCGTCGAGAAATGATTGAAGAGCTTACACAGGCTCGACTACAAGCTTATGTTCGTGGCTATCGCAAAGCTGAAACCACTCCTCCGCCAATCTACCCAGAAGAACACTTAACGTTTCTTGCCAATGTTTATAATCAAAAAGCACGTGATTTTTATCAAAAACATGGCGTTGCTTTAATTGATTCTGCATATGAAGCACATGAGGAAACTGGTGAGGTACCGGTCATGATTACCAAACATTGTTTGCGTTTTGCATTCAATTTATGCCCAAAACAAGCAAAAGGCGTTCAAGGTGTTCGAACGAAGGTTACGCCGATGCAATTGCATCATAATAATGAAGTTCTAACACTGAAATTTGATTGTAAACCGTGTGAAATGCATGTTATTGGCAAAATAAAACCGCATATATTAAAGATGCCATTAGCAGGAAGTGTCGTTGGCAGTATCAGCGTTGATGATTTGAAAAAAACCATTACCCGCGCGCCCCATTAAAAAGTACTTTTAATAACAAGATAAGCCCGTTTAAAAACGGGCTTATCTTGTTGATAGACATATAAAAAAATTAAAAAATAATTTAGCTATCGACTTAATTAATTATATCTATATAACTTGCTCTCAAAACACAAAAAATATAACAAAAAAACAACAATGCCATATTTTTTATTGCATCATTTCTGATAGAAAATAAATAATTTCTCATATAAATAAAAGCTTATAAACTTGACGCATGTCAATATATTTTATATGTTAGTAAGTCAATAACAACAAATGGAGCATGTTTTGACAGAGAAAAAGAGAATTGCAATTTTAGGCGCTGGTCCAAGTGGTTTAGCTCAACTACGAGCATTTGAAGCTGCACGATTAAGAGGAGATACAAACTTACCTGAAATCGTGTGTTATGAAAAACAAAATGATATTGGTGGCATGTGGAACTACACATGGCGCACAGGTCTAGATAAAAATGGCGAGCCTGTTCATGGCAGTATGTATCGCTATTTATGGTCAAATGGACCGAAAGAATGTTTGGAATTTGCGGATTATTCATTTGATGAACACTTCGGAAAACCCATCCCATCCTACCCCCCTCGTGCAGTTTTAAAAGACTATATTATGGGGCGTTTAAACAAACAAGATATTCGCCGTTATGTTCGTTTTGAATGTCCTGTTCGTTGGGTAACTTACAATGATGATAATGATAAATTTACCGTTACCGTCATGAATCACAAAACAGAGCAGCAAGAAACTGAAGAGTTTGATTTTGTTATTGTTGCCACTGGTCACTTCTCAACACCCAATATGCCGTACTTTGAAGGTTTGGATCAATTCCCTGGTCGAGTACTTCATGCGCATGATTTCCGTGATGCTTTGGAGTTTAAAGGCCGTGATATTTTATTGGTTGGTAGTAGCTATTCAGCTGAAGATATTGCAACGCAATGTTATAAATATGGTGCCAATTCCATTACCATTAGCTATCGCTCAAAACCTTTGGGTTTCGACTGGCCAGAGGGTATTAAAGAAGTTCCTTTATTAACGCACTTAGATAAAAATATTGCTTATTTTGCTGATGGTTCACAAAAAGCATTTGATGCGGTTATTTTATGTACTGGTTACCAATTCCACTTCCCATTCTTGGAAGACCGTTTGCGTTTACAAACCAATAACTGCCTATATCCTGACCAATTGTATAAAGGTATTTTTTGGCAAGAACACCCAAATTTAATTTACTTAGGCATGCAAGACCAATATTTCACATTTAATATGTTTGATACGCAAGCTTGGTTAGCAAGAGATTATATTTTAGATCAGTTTAATTTACCGTCAGAACAAGAGCGAAAAGAAGATATCGACAAATGGTTAAACCGCTTATCTGAAACAAAAAGTTGCTTTGATGCCATTGACTTTCAGGCAGCCTATGTTCGAAATTTAGTAGATGAAACTGACTATCCAGATTTTGCTATTGAGACACAAGCTAAGTTACTTAAAGAGTGGCAAGATGATAAAAAAGAAGGCATTATGACCTTCCGAGAAAAATGCTACCGCTCTACCATGACAAATACTTTGGCACCTGAGTTGCCACAACCATGGTTAGATATTAAAGATGATTCACTCGAATCATTCTTATCATTGCCTTTTAATGGCTAATTAATCCTTGTTATATCAAACTATGCGATAAGGCACCAAATGAACCATTGGTGCCTTAATTGTTTTTTAATATCAATCAATCATCATCTGGTACTTCATAACCAATTCCTTCATGCCCTCTTCCAAGCCTATTTATCAATACAGCGTTTAGCCAGCCATCCCACAAAACGATATAATGACTCTTTTATTGATTGTAGACACCATGGATGCCTTATCAATTACAGCTATATTTATCATTGGATTTTTAGGTGGCGTACATTGTGTTGGAATGTGCGGCGGGCTAAGCTCAGCTTTTGTTTTACAATTACCCAAGCACATGAAAAGATGGCCAATGGTTTTGTTGCTCAATATTGGCAGAATATCAAGCTACGTCATCATCGGAGCATTATTAGGCTCTATCGGGCATATTGGTATCGGTTTGGATAAAACTCAATGGTTTCAACAGAGCCTATTTGTGTTTGCCAATATTATCTTAATTTTTATGGGTTTATATTTAGCAGGTTTATCACAAGGTATTTTAAAACTAGAAGCGCTTGGCAAACCCATTTGGAAATATCTCAATCCTTTATTGGGCAAACTATTACCCATTCGCTCCTATTCAGGCAGCCTAATCGCTGGTGCACTTTGGGGATGGTTGCCTTGCGGATTGGTTTACAGCGCATCCAGTTATAGCTTAATGTCAGGCTCGGCCTTTCAGGGAGCCTTAATCATGCTGGCTTTTGGCTTAGGAACATTACCCAACTTACTCTTAATCGGTTTTATCGCCAATACCATTAAAAACTTCTTACAAAAAAAATGGGTTCGCTTAATAACTGGCATACTGGTTATGGGTATCGCTATAGTCCAACTAATTTTATTTTTTCAATCATCTCACTAGGATAATGTATGGAAATCACCACCTGGAATGTCAACTCGCTTAACGTTCGCCTACCTCACGTTTTAAAGTGGCTAGCAGAAAACCCAGTTGATGTTTTAGCTTTACAAGAATTAAAACTAGACCAAGATAAATTCCCAGAAGAAGCATTCACAGAAATTGGCTACCATGCCGTTTGGTACGGGCAAAAAACGTACAATGGCGTTGCACTAATCAGCAAACTACCAGCAGAAGATGTCAGCATTGGCTTTACTGATTTTGATGACCCACAACGCCGTGTTATAGCTGCAACATTCGGTGACACTCGTGTCATCAACGTTTACTGCGTAAATGGCGAAGCGGTTGGCAGTGAAAAATATGCTTACAAAGAAAAATGGTTTGCCTCATTACACAATAAAATGAAAGAAGAATTAGCCAACCATGAAAATGTTGTATTGCTAGGCGATTTTAATATTGCACCTGGTGATTTAGATGTTTACGACCCAAAAAAATGGCAAGATAAAATACTTTGCTCTGATTTAGAACGCTCATGGTTAACCAATCTATTGGATTTAGGCTTAACCGATTCATTCCGCCATTTAAACCCAGAAGCCGTTGATTTCACCTGGTGGGATTACCGCATGAATCGCTACCAACGCAAACAAGGCCTGCGAATTGATTTAATACTCGTTACCTCAACTATCCTAGACCGCACACAAAAAGTCCAAACCGACTCAGAAACCAGAGGATGGGAGCGCCCTAGCGATCACGCACCTGTTACCATTTTCTGCTAAAAAATATACCCAAAAATAAAAAGAAGCTGCCAATCAAAGCAGCTTCTTTTTTTATTTCATCAATGGGCTTATTTCCATTCTTTAGAAATAATTCTTTGAGATTCTTTCGTACCAAACTGGCTTCTAGCGCTAATATAAAAACACAAACCCAAAACCATCCAAACACTGAAAATAATCCACTCACTCATGTTTAACGCAGATGGGCTAAAAGGCATATACATATAAATCATGCCCGCACTACAAACAGAAGCAATAATACCAATCAACGTGCCATTACTCACTTTAAACGGTCTTGCCATATTAGGCTCACGACGGCGCAACACCAAAAACGAAATACATACCATAAAATACGCAATAACAATGCCTAAACTGCCCGCATTCACAAACCACAATAGTGCTTTTCTTCCCAATAACGGTGCAAAAAACGTACTAATACCAATCAAGAAAATCGCATTAACAGGTGTTTTATGAACAGGATGAACCTTACCTAAGAATGCTGGCAACATCTTAGCATTAGCCAAAGCATAAATAGCACGGCTACCACCAATAAAGAATGCATTCCAACTGGTTACAATCCCAGCCAAGCCAGCCAAAACCATTACCTTAGCAGCCCAATGAGTATTAAACACAGCTTCCATTGCCTGAGGCGTCGTTAAAATATCACCATCCATAGCAGATTGTGGCAAAGCATAACTCACACCAAAAATAATCGCGCAGTAGAACACCATGGCAGCCAAAACAGAAACAATCAACAACTTACCAATCGACTTCGGTGGCAAATTAATCTCTGCAGCCGTTTGCGGAATCACATCAAAGCCAACAAACATAAATGGCACCATCATCACCACAGGCAACATACCTGCCAACATCGGGCTAAACGGGCTACCAGCAACTTGTTGTTCATTAAAATGAGGCAATAAATTACTTTCACCGCCCTGTACGCCAGCAGCCAAGACAAATACAGCACCAATAATCACAATCACCAAAGTCACCATGGTTTGGAAAATACTAGCGCTTTGAATACCAAAATAATTCAGAGCCACAACCAAAGCGGTTCCAGCCATACCAACCAGAGCCCATGTTAAATAGACATCCCAGCCAGCAACCGTCCAAAGTTTAACCACCTGATAATTTGGAATTAAATTATCCAACACAGTAGGCAAAGCCACCGCTTCAAAAGCGACAACTGAAATATAGCCTAAGATAAGAGACCAAGCACATAAAAAAGAAGCCGAATGCCCTAATGCCCGATAAGTGAACACCTGTGCCCCACCTTCTTGCGGCATAGCAGCAGCCAATTCAGCATACGCTAGCCCAATAAAGATAATCACAATGCTTCCCAACGCCATAGCGATAATCGCACCAAAACTACCAGCAGAGATAATCCAATCCCCAGTGAGGACAATCCAACCCCAGCCAATCATCGCACCAAAAGCCAAAGCCAAAACCTCTTTACTTCCGAGTACCTTGGCAAAATTACCATTATCTGACATTCAAATTCTCCTTTGCATTTCAGCATTATTATTAACTTGTTAAATATTGTTTATTTCAATAATGCATCTATTTTTCAACTCTATCTTTTGTATTATTTTTGCAATCAGTATCTTTACCGTACTGTCTTTTAATTAATAAAGCAAAGACTTTAATGTAAATAAGTTTATATATTTACTCAACATTTATCTCTTACTTCACATCCAAAAACAACTTAAGTTATTTATTATAAATATAATATTTCTTTAGTTTGCCAATACAAATCCAAGTTTTTCCTCGAAAATCATTCAATACCGACTACCGAAATCAGTGTTTCGCATAGCGATAAATCAGCAAAATTTGATTATTTTTTTTAAAATTAGCTCATCAATTTTTTTTGGATATCCAGTATTTTTTTATTAACAAAATAACAATCAATTTTTTTATAATTAATTTTCATTTATTTATTAATGATAAATATGATGAATTAATCACTTTAAAAAGCCAACCAATCCATCTAAATTCAATAAAAAAAGAGTAGCAATGACTCATTGCTACTCTTTCTAAAATCACTTCAATATTGCATTAAAGCATGACTGTTTTCACGCTCTCACGCTCCAACATGCGCTCATAGAACATATGCAAATATTCATACGAACTCAAATCCAACTGTAATTTTTTTGCCCAACCAATAATAGCAAACAAATAAAAATCAGCTAGGCTCGCCGTTTGTCCTAAAACATAATTTTTCTCAGTTAACACCGACTCAACATAACTCAAACGTAAGTAAATATCTTCATCAGCAGCTTTCAGCCAATCATCAGAAATGGGAGCGCCGAATAGTTTTTTAAATTTCGGTTTAAAGCACTTATGCAATTCAGTTGCTAAGAAATTAAACCATTCAATCGTTTTAAAATACTCTAAACTTGGCGATTGCTGTAGTAGTGAATTATCCTTCAAGCTACCCAAATATAAACAAATAGCAGACAACTCAGTTAAAACCTCGCCATTATCTAACTCTAAAGCAGGCACATATCCTTTTGGATTAATTTCATTATAATTAGTACCATCTGCCAATGTTTTATCTTGTAAATTAACCAAGACAACTTCTAAATCAATATTTAATTCTTTAGAAATAGCCAATGGAATCACAGAACAAGAATGAGGTGTGTGGAAAAGCTTCATACTAACTCCTAAATCGTAGATAAATTAATCATAACTCAACTTTATCATATACAAAAAAAAGCTGCCCTAGGGCAGCTTTTTCTATCTTTACTTTTAATTACCCGCATTATGCTCTGGTAAATTTTTTTGATAAAACAAATAACTAATTGCCAACGCTAAGAACCAAATAGGAGTCGCTTTTAAACCAACTAGCGTATCAGGATCCAATGCACACAAATAGATAACAAATGCAAAGAACGCCATAATCACCCAACACATCGGAACGCCTAAAGGCATTTTATAAATCGACTTCTCATGCAAATCAGCACGTGTTTTACGGTATTTGATGTATGAGAATAAAATCATCGTCCATACAAATAAGAAGCAAATGCTTGAAATTGTCGTCACAATGGTAAATACACGCATCACGTTACCATCAACATACAATAGCACCACACCAACAACTAGCAATGCACATGAGTACAATAAACCATTTCCAGGTACGCCTGTTTTAGTCAATTTACCAAACGCTTTTGGTGCCAGTTTAGACAAACCCAAACCATATAACATGCGGCCTGTAGAATACATACCACTATTAGCTGATGACATTGCAGAGCTCAATACCACAAAGTTAATGATACCAGCAGCAGCTGTAATACCAATCAAGCTAAACATATTTACAAATGGACTCTTATCTGGAGAAACGGCACTCCAAGGAGTCACAGTCATAATGACACCCAATGCCAAAACATAAAACACAATAATACGCATTGGAATTTTATTAATAGCACTAGGCAATGTCTTTTCAGGATTTTCAGTTTCTGCTGATGTAGTACCAACCAACTCAACACCAACAAAAGCAAAAATAGCCATTTGGAAGGCAGCAAAGAAACCACCCCAGCCATTAGGCATAAATCCACCATCAGTCCATAAGTTCGATAGCGCTGCTTTATGTCCATTTGGGCTTTCAAAACCCACGAACAACAAATAGCCACCCACTAAAATCAAAGCCATAATAGCGACAATTTTAATCAAAGCAAACCAGAACTCAAGCTCACCAAACAGTTTTACTGTCAGCAAGTTCAAACACAATAAAGCAGCAATGGTCAGCATTCCAGGCAGCCACAAAGGCACTTCTTCCCACCAAAACTGAACATAACCAGTAATGGCAACAATATCCGCAATACCAATCACCACCCAACAAAACCAATAAGACCAACCAACAAAGAAACCAGCTCTAGGTCCCAAAATATCATGTACGAAATCGACAAAAGATTTATATTCTAAATTTGAAAGTAGCAACTCACCCATTGCTCTCATAACAAAAAATAAGAAAAATCCAATAACGATATAGGCCAATAAAATTGACGGACCAGCCAAACTAATCGTTTTACCTGCCCCTAAGAATAAACCCGTACCAATACAACCACCGATAGCAATTAATTGTAAATGTCGGTTTTTTAATGTTCGTTGCAAACCAGGCTCTTGTTGATGCCCCATCCCTGCTCTCCTTTTATCTTGAATCGCAAATATTTAGTCGTCCATAAGTTATGCCCATGGATACCAGATATGTAGAATATGATTTTGATCACTATAAAGAAAATATTAACCCTAAATTTACTGCGGAAATTTAGCTAAATATGGCGCCAGTTTGTAACATGGCTATATTTAATTTTTGAAAAGTCTATTTTTTTAATATGTTTTTTAGAGTGACTATTCCTTTGCGTAGGGCGGATTATGGCTGCTCAGATAAAATTTCTCAACCATTTTCTACTAAAAAACATACTATTTATATCAAAATAATACCCAATTGGAATGTAAAAATACTTTAATTGATTACGAATCAATTACTTTTTGATTTTAACCAAACTTAACGCCATCGCGCCAAAAATTAGCAATACACCAGCCGATTGCATAGTAGAAGGAACAAAACCAGTAATTAAGACATCAAGTAAAATGGCAACAGCAGGGTCAAGAAATACCAAAATAGAAATGGTTCTGGCTGTCAATTTTCGAATGCTATCAAAAAACAAATAAAAAACAAAACCAGTATGAATAACCCCAGTAGCCAAAATAAATAGCCAATTAATTGCGTTCAAACCCTCAAAATAAGATAACTTAGCAAATGGGAATAATAAAAAAGATCCCACTAAAGTTTGAATCCATGTTGTAGCATAGGTACTGGTTATATTAATCCCTTTACCTGTTAAGGTTAGCAATGCATAAAACAGTGCAGATAAAAAAGCCACAAAGAAACCAGAAGCCATAAAATCTTTTAATTGCGTTTCCTGATTGATGCCAGCAATAAATAAAGTTCCAATAAAACACATTGCCACAGCCAAACCAGCGACCCAAGTCAAACGCTCCTTTAAAAATATGGCTGCAAAAATCAGCACCATAATAGGCGCTAAATGATAAATTGAAATCGCGATGGTAATAGACATTACCTCAAAGCTCATGAATAAAAATAACCAATTCAACACCAAAAACACACCGCAAATCAGAATTTGAATGATTTCTTTTTTATCCCAAACTTCTTTTTTTGATTGCCCCGTAATCAACCAAGCCGAACCCAAAAACAATGTCGCGCAAATACAGCGAATAAAAACCAGCTCCAACGCTGGCAAACCTGTTTGTACAGAAAAGAAACCCACGGAACCAAAAATAGCCATCGCAATAGCCATTTTTATCGTTGCGTGGGTACGCTGTTGCTTATCGATAACGATCATATTCCCTCTAATTTATTCTTATTAGTTAGTTAATTTCAATATACTGAACAGACACAATTTCAATGATCTCATCGCCTTCAGGTGTTTTTAAAACAACTTCATCCCCTTCTCGAGATTTAATTAATGCCTTTGCCAATGGTGAAATCCAAGAAATCTTGCCTTGTGTCGTATCAATCTCATCAATGCCAACAATTTTTATTATTTGCTCATCGCCATTTTCTCGATAAATTGTCACCGTTGAACCAAAGAAAACTTGATCAGTTTCTTCTCTAATCTCAGGGTCAACCACCACAGCATCTTCTAATCGCTTAGTTAAAAAGCGAATGCGTCTATCAATTTCTCTTAAACGACGTTTACCATAAAGATAATCACCATTTTCGCTTCTATCTCCATTACTCGCAGCCCAATTCACGACCTGCGTCATCTCTGGCCGCTCTCTGTGTACCAAGTGATACAATTCATCTTTCAACGCCTGCCAGCCTTTTGGCGTAATATAGTTTTTTAACCCACTCATCATCATTATCTTATTGTTAAATTGAATTTGTCAGCCAAGTTTTTAAACCTGTGCGACGCTCCTCATTGCGCTTGGCTGCAGACTCCAAGCTTTGCATACTACCCCAATATTTAAAATTCTCTTTCGCGCGAGTAATAGCTGTATACAACAATGCTTGATTAAACAAGCCATCTTGCCCAATTGAATTCTCCGGTCCAATTAACCAAACACTCTTAGCCTCCGAGCCCTGACTCTTATGAACAGTAATAGCAAAAGCATCTTCATAGCTAGGTAAACGACTTAAAGGAATCCCTCTAAATCCATCTTCACTTGGCACATACGCCTGTAAACTGCCAGAATTATCTTCTAAAACAATAGCAATATCACCATTAAACACATTCAAAACATAGTCATTGCTTGTTAGCATAATAACTTGCCCTGAAAACCACGTGGTTAAATTGGCTTTACCTTTTTTCGTTAAAAACTCTCGGTAATTTTGATTAAAATCTTTGATATCTTGACGATAAATAGCCAAAACCAAAGTATCGCTCAAAGCTGAAAATGCTTGTTCGATATTCTTATCAGCAATTGCCTGCCAATATCGTTGCTGCAATAAATAAAAGTCATTCAATAAACTATCTTTGCATGGTTCACACATTAGTTGCGTTGAAAATTTATCAAAACAATTTTGCAAAGGTTCGGCAGCTAGAACCAATTTAGCCAATCGACCAACACCAGCTTGATCATTAAAACGGTGGCTATATGTTAAGGATGCAACTGCCATATTGAGACTTATATGCTGCTGGACAGATAGTTTTTCAATCCACTCTGGTACCCATTGTTTTAACAAGCTCTCTTGCTCACTAGAAATAATGGTTTCTTTGGGGAAAGATGCCAAAATTGCACCAGCACCCACTGATGGCAATTGTTGATTATCGCCCAAAATAATTAACCGTGTTTCTTTAGACATGGCGCATAAAAGCTGCTTCATCATACCCAAATCAACCATGGAAGCTTCATCAACGACAACAATATCGTAAGGAACAGGATTATTTTCATGATATGGCGTTTGTAATTTAGGCGGATAAATCTTTAAAAACCGATGCAGCGTCATGCCTTGTAGTTTTTGTAACCGATCTTTATAAGATTCTTTGGCATCAATAAATTGTAAGCTAGATTGTAGCGCCTCTGTCATTCTCGCTGCCGCCTTACCTGTGGGAGCAACCAAAGCAATACTCGGTGGATTATCCTCAGCATACATATGCAATAACATAAGCAAGATTTTAGCGACTGTCGTGGTTTTACCTGTTCCGGGTCCACCAGTAATAATCATAATGGTATTTAACAGCGCCAAAGCCGCCGCTAGTTTTTGCTCTGCTGATTCTGTATCAGGAAAATAATTAGCCAATAATACATTTGCATCAAAATCCTCTGCTATTGATGCTTTACAAGCTAACTTCCGCCAAATTGCATGAGCAATATCTTGTTCTAGCTGCCACATTTTAGCTAAAAATAATTGCTTATCTTGTAATACCAATGGTTTCAAACCAGATTGAGGATGACTGGTTACCAAATGATGTGCCTGTGATAACTTCGCCATATCTTTAGCATTCACCAATATGCAACTGTGCCCCTCATAAAATGCGGCAAACAAATCTTTTAAATAAGATTCAATGATTTCCGTTTCTTCCGGATAATGTTGATTCAAAGCCCATAAAACAGCCTCTGCACTCTTTTTCGCAGGAAAAACATCCACTATTCCCATGTCAACCAATCCTTTGGATTCGTTATTAATTTTTAATAGCCATTATCATAACTGAAAACATCTTATTACCGAATGCTAAAATTCATTCACGCTATAACATGCGATATAACCAAACAATCTATCTTAAGATTAAAAAAATGATTGACGAACCAAACTAAAAATTGTTTAATGAAGACTATTAGTAACGCCGATTTGACACAGCTTGCGGGCGTTAAACAGCTAAAGCGTGGGATGTTGATTGAACATAATCTATCATTAGACAATGAAGCATCTACCCTTTTCCTGTTAAGCCCGTTGTGTTCTTCACATCGGGCTTAATTTATTTTGGTTGAGGAGTTTGATTGTATGATTTTCTTGGACAACGTTTCTAAACGTTATCAACACCAAGACAAAACCTGGTTCAATGCCGTTTTGCCGACCTCTTTACACATCCAAAAAGGTGAGATTTTTGGCTTGATGGGCTACTCAGGTGCTGGCAAATCAACTTTATTGCGATTAATCAATTTATTAGAGCGCCCAGACGAAGGTCATGTCAATATTGACGGTCAAGATTTAACAATACTATCCAGTAAAGATTTACGTGCAGTTCGCCAAAAAATTGGCATGGTATTCCAGCAATTTAATCTATTATCAAACAGAACTGTCGCTCAAAATGTTGCATTTCCATTAGAAGTAGCTGGTTGGGATAAACAAGATATTGCGAAACGTGTTGCTGAATGTTTGGACATCGTTAACCTAAGCGACCGAGCAGAACACTATCCAGCCCAACTTTCTGGTGGTCAAAAACAACGCGTTGGCATCGCCAGAGCTTTGGCACCAAGCCCAAATGTTATTTTAGCTGATGAGCCAACCAGTGCCCTTGATCCATCAACCACACGCAGTGTTTTAAGTTGCTTAAAAGACATTAATAAACGCTTTAACGTTACCATTGTCATTGTTACCCATGAAATGAGCGTTATTCGCAATCTATGCAACCGTGCAGCTTTGCTCAATCATGGCAAAATTGTTGAAATTGTTGATGTTCATGGTAATCAAATTCATGCTCAATCAGCTATTGGTAAAGAACTGATTCAAGAGGACTAAAAAGTTATGGCAAGCGCTACATCTTTGAACGAAGCCGTTCAAAATATTATTTCAATGAAAGATGAAATTTGGCTCGCCACAGGTCAAACTTTTTTAATGGTTGGCTTAGCAACAACAATCGGCGTGATTATTGGCACTATTTTAGGTATTTGCTTGTTCTCAACAGGTAAAAATCAGCTATTTGAAAACAAAACAGTCAATCAATCCCTAAACGCAATTGTTAACTTCATGCGTGCATTTCCATTTGTAATTTTAATGATTGCATTAATTCCCCTAACAAAAACCATTGTTGGCACATCAATCGGTCCCATTGCAGCCTCATTTGTTTTAACTGTTTCAGCTGTATTCTACTTTTCACGTTTAGTAGAACAAAATCTACGTGAAGTTCCTCGTGGCATGATTGAAGCAGCAGAATCAATGGGCGCAAAACCAGCAACCATTATTTTCAAAGTATTGCTATCTGAATGTCGTGCGAGCATGATTTCAAGCATCACCGTTTTAGCGATTAGTATTTTGTCATATAGTGCAGCTGCAGGTATGATTGGTGGCGGTGGTTTGGGCGATCTAGCGATTCGCTATGGCTATTATCGCTTCCAAACTGAAGTTATCATCTTTATTGTGGCATTGTTATCTGTCTTGGTGATTTTAATGCAAACTATTGGTAACTGGATTGCTAGAAAATTAGATAAACGTTAATGAATAAATAATGAAAATTTTAAAAAGGAGTTATAAAATGAAAGCAAATTGGATTAAATCTTTATCAGTCGGTGTTATCGCACTGAGCCTAGGCTTGGTGGGTTGTGGTCAAAAAGAAGAAGCTCCTGCATCTCAAGATGCCTCAGCTCCTACTGCGGAAGCTAAAAAAGAAATTAAAATTGGTACAACTCCAGGTGATTTTGCCAACATGGTTAAAGAATCAATCAAACCTATTATGGAGAACAAAGGCTACACAGTAACCTTGATTGAATTCACTGATTATGTTCGCCCAAACTTGGCTCTAAATGATGGTGATATTGATTTAAACGTATTCCAACACAAACCATATTTGGATCAATTCAAAGCTGAACACAAATTGGACATTACTGAAGTATTCCAAGTGCCTACAGCACCTTTAGGTTTGTACTCTGGCAAACTAAAATCACTAGATGAAGTAAAAGATGGCGTTAGTGTTTCTGCAGCCAATGACCCAAGTAACTTTGCTCGTGCCTTGGTAATGTTAGATGATTTGGGCTGGTTGAAACTAAAAGAAAATATTAATCCATTAACTGCATCGAAAAAAGACATTGCAGAAAATCCAAAAAATATCAAAATCGTTGAACTAGAAGCAGCTCAATTACCTCGTTCACGTGATGATGTTGATTTTGCAGTCGTTAATGGTAACTATGCAATGGATTCTGGCATGAAGCTAACTGATACTTTATTCCAAGAGCCTAGCTTTGCTTATGTTAACTGGAGTGCTATCCGCACAGCAGATAAAGATCAACAATGGGTAAAAGATATTACTGATGCTTACAATTCAGATGAATTTAAAGCCTATACAGATCAAAAATTCGCTGGCTACAAATTACCAGCAGCATGGGGTGCTCAACCAAACAACACAGCAGCATCTGAAACTGCATCTGAATAATTTATTCTAAGCATAAAAAATAGCACTTGTTAAAACAAGTGCTATTTTTGTTCATACCAATTATCGTGTAACTGGTTTGTAGCGAATTCGTTTTGGTTTTGCAGCCTCTTCACCTAAGCGACGACGTTTATCAGCTTCATATTCTTGGTAGTTACCATCAAAGAATGTCCACTTAGAATCGCCTTCACAAGCCAAAATATGCGTTGCAATTCTATCTAGGAACCAACGATCATGAGAAACAACCAATGCACAGCCAGCAAACTCCAACAATGCTTCTTCAAGTGCACGCAAAGTTTCCACGTCCAAGTCGTTTGATGGTTCATCGAGTAACAATACATTACCACCAGAAATAAGCGTTTTTGCTAAATGCAAACGGCCACGCTCACCACCAGAAAGATTACCAACCGTTTTACCTTGATCCGATCCTTTGAAATTAAAGCGACCCAAATAAGCGCGCGCAGGAATTTCAAACTGACCAACTTGTAAAATATCACGGCCTTCAGCAATTTCATCAAAAACCGTTTTTTCATTGGCTAAATCGCTACGGCTTTGATCAACTACTGACATTTTAACAGTTTGACCAATATTCACTTCGCCTGAATCAGGCTGCTCTTTACCAGTAATCATCTTGAATAAAGTTGATTTACCTGCACCATTAGGACCAATAATGCCCACAATTGCGCCGGCTGGAATTTTAAAGCTTAAATCATCAATTAATAATTTATCACCAAATGCTTTGGTCACATTATTAAATTCGATAACTTCATTACCTAAACGCTCAGCCACAGGAATAAAGATTTCTTGGGTTTCATTGCGGCGTTGGTATTCATAACTAGACATTTCTTCGAAGCGAGCCAAACGTGCTTTTGATTTTGCTTGTCTACCTTTAGCATTCTGTCGAACCCACTCTAACTCATGCTTCATGGCTTTCATTCGAGCAGCTTCTTGTTTTGACTCAGTGGCTAATCGAGCTTCTTTTTGCTCCAACCAAGAGCTATAGTTGCCTTTCCACGGAATACCATGACCACGGTCTAATTCCAAAATCCACTCGGCAGCATTATCTAAGAAGTAACGATCATGCGTAACAGCAACAACAGTTCCAGGGAAACGAACTAAGAACTGCTCAAGCCACTCAACCGATTCTGCATCCAAATGGTTCGTTGGCTCATCTAATAACAACATATCAGGCTTAGACAATAGCAACTTGCACAATGCAACACGGCGTTTCTCACCGCCAGAAAGATGTTCAATCTTTTCATCCCAATCAGGTAAACGCAAAGCATCTGCTGCGATTTCCAATTGGTGCTCAACATTATCGCCAGCGCCAGCAGAAATAATGGCCTCTAAACGACCTTGCTCTTCTGCTAATGCATCAAAATCTGCATCTGGATCAGCATAAGCTGCATACACTTCATCCAAGCGCTTTTGGGCATCAACTACTTCACCCATGCCACTTTCAACTTCTTCACGCACTGTTTTCGTTTGATCCAATTCAGGCTCTTGTGGCAAGTAGCCGATTTTAATGCCACTCATGGCCACAGCTTCGCCTTCAAACTCCTGATCAACACCAGCCATAATACGCAAAACAGTCGATTTACCAGCACCATTTAAACCCAGTAAACCAATTTTTGCACCGGGTAAAAATGATAATGAAATATCTTTAATAATTTGTTTTTGAGGAGGAACAACTTTGCTCACTCGATACATCGAATATACATATTGGCTCATGTGGCTCTCGTTTTTCTTTCAAAATGTTCAAAGTAAATTTAAAGCGGTATTGTAACTGATTCAATGATTACAGCAAGCATGCTAAATTAGTCCAAATAGTGACATTTTGCCTAAGTTCTAAAAATACAGCATGCCTCTTTTTCCATTAAACGGCACCAAACAAAAATTGCTCTTTAATAACACGAATTCTATCTCTTATTTCAGCCGCTTCCTCAAATTTCAAATCACGAGCAGCTTGCATCATTGATTTTTCTAATTTAGTGACCTCTTTTGCTGCATCTTGTTCATTCCGAATCACAACATCTGAACCTTTTTTCTTACCTTTATGACCAGAACTTTCAGTATAAACACCATCAATAATATCTTTAACCTGCTTCACAATTTGTCTTGGCTCAATACCATGCAGCTCATTAAATTCTTTCTGCTTTTGTCGACGACGCTCTGTTTCATCAATGGCAGCTTTCATCGAATCGGTTATTTTGTCGCCATATAAAATAGCCAAACCATTAACATTCCTTGCCGCTCGCCCGATGGTCTGAATTAAACTACGGCGACTTCTTAAGAAACCTTCCTTATCCGCATCCAAAATAGCCACCAATGATACTTCTGGAATATCTAAACCTTCACGTAAGAGGTTAATACCAACCAATACATCAAATAAACCCAACCGTAAATCACGAATAATTTCCACACGTTCAACGGTATCAATATCACTGTGTAAATAACGCACTTTAATACCCAGCTCAGAATAATAATCTGTTAATTGCTCGGCCATTCGCTTCGTTAATGTGGTTACTAGAACCCGCTCACCTTTTTGAATTCGAATATTAATCTCACTTAACAAATCATCAACTTGGGTTCCAACAGGTCGAATCTCAATAATAGGATCTAATAATGCCGTAGGACGAACAACTTGTTCAACCACTTTTCCCGCATGTTCTTCTTCGTAATTAGATGGCGTTGCGGAAACAAAAATGGTTTGTGGAATCAAAGCTTCAAATTCATGAAACTTCAATGGGCGATTATCAACAGCAGATGGTAAACGAAAACCGTAATTAACCAAATTATGCTTACGTGCTGCATCGCCTTTGTACATTGCGCCAATTTGAGGCACAGTGACATGGCTTTCATCAATAAACATCATAGCGTTATCAGGTAAATAATCTAATAATGTGGGTGGTGCTTCACCTTCTGGACGGCGGCTAAAATGTCTTGAGTAGTTTTCAATGCCTTTACAAAATCCCATTTCATACAACATTTCTAAATCAAAGCGTGTTCTTTGCTCAATTCTCTGTGCCTCAACAGGTAAGTTTTCCTTGGTATAGAATGCAATTCTATCGGCTAATTCTGTTTTAATGGTTGAACAGGCTTGTAAAACTGTTTCTCTGGGGGTGACATAGTGACTGGATGGGAAAACAGTGAACCTCCCTACTTTTTGTTTGGTTTGCCCTGTTAATGGGTCAAACAAATGCAAGCTATCAATCTCATCATCAAACAAGCTGATTCTCAATGCCAATTCAGCACTTTCAGCAGGGTAAATATCAATCACATCGCCACGAACTCGAAATGATCCGCGAGTAAAATCCATATCTCCTCGATCATATTGCATGGTAACTAAGCGAGAAATAATATCCCGCTGATCCATAATCAATCCCTCAGTGACATGCAAAATCATCTGATGGTATTCATTAGGATCACCGATACCATAAATCGCCGATACCGTTGCGACAATAATCACATCATCTCGTTCAATTAAATTTTTAGTAGCAGACAATCGCATCTGCTCAATGTGCTCATTGATACTCGAATCTTTTTCAATAAATAAATCTCGGCTAGGAACATAAGCTTCTGGCTGATAATAATCATAATACGATACAAAATATTCGACGGCGTTTTCTGGAAAAAAACCACGCATTTCAGCATACAATTGCGCTGCTAACGTTTTATTGTGTGCCATAATAATTGCAGAGCGACCACTTTTGGCAATCACATTGGCCATGGTATAAGTTTTACCTGAGCCCGTTACGCCTAATAATGTTTGAAATGATAAGCCATCATCCAATCCTTCTAATAATCCCTCTATCGCTGCTGGCTGATCTCCTGCTGGTTCGAATTGCTGATAGAGTTTAAATGGACTATTGGGATATTGAACGATTTGCATAATCTGGCTTTATAAAAAGATATCATCGTATACAGATGGGGGCTGCCTGAACAAAAACAAGGCATTAACCTTTAACAAGATTAATGCCTTTTAAATTTAAAGCACCGTAAAAAATTTATTGATAAATTTTAAAACGGTCTTCACGAGCCATAAATGGTTTATCACCAGCCGGAGCTTCAATACTACCAAATGGCATTTGTGCTTTTAATGCCCAGTTTTCAGGAATATTCCAATGCTCTTTGACTTTTTCATCAATAATTGGATTATAGTGCTGTAGCGATGCGCCAATATTTTCAGCTGACAATACTGTCCATACAGCTAACTGAGCATTGGCAGATGAATGTTCAGACCAAACTGGGAAACCAGCAGCATAAGCTGGGAATTGCTCCTGCAAGCCTGATACAACATTCACATCTTCAAAAAACAACACTGTGCCATAAGCAGCTTTAAACATATCCATTTTTTGTTCTGTGGCTGCAAATGATTCAGCAGGAACAACAGCACGAAGAATATCTTTGGTTGTTTCCCATAATTTATCTTGGTGCTCACCCATGACAACCAATACACGAGAACTTTGTGAATTAAATGCAGAAGGAGCCGCTTCAACAGCATCTTGAATTAATGCAGCCAAATCCTCAGCACTTTTATTAACATTACGACCTAACACATAAATACTGCGGCGTTTTTGTAATTCTTCTAAAACAATATTTGACATAAAAAAGCCTTTCTTTCAAGCAATTGATTGGATGTATTCATTATCTGCCACCCACAAACATGAATCAAATGATTGTTTTTCAATAAAACAATTCAAAAAACTCATGTATTATAAAAAAACATATTTATGAGCATAATCAATAGGATTTAATGCGATATTATCCTTACAATATAACGACACTTCCTATCTAAATTCATAAAAAATCATTGCAAAGCTCATCACAAATGATATTATAAATGCAATCTATCTATTAAATTCTTAAAAACGTTTATCACGTTTTGTCATCAATTGGTATTACTTCATTCATATACTTTAAATACCAATGCCCTATTTCTTTCTTAGCCAGTGCCTAAGAATAATTTATAAAAACAATTCAATACTTTATTGATACAAGAGATTAGTACATTAAGAATGACCAAAAAACAAACTATGAAAAATAACAAAAATAATCATCAATCTTTATCTTTACGTGCGCAAGATCCATTCTTAGCCCGTGAACAACAAAAATACTCAGATCCATTGCCTAGCAGAGAATGGATGACTGAAGTTTTAGAACAAAATGGTGTACCAACATCTGCTAAAGAATTAGCAAAACAATTTAATATTCGTGCTCATGAATTAGGTTTTTTTGAGCGCCGCATCAATGCAATGGTTCGTGATGGCCAAGTATACATTAACCGCCGAGGTTTAATATGTGTAGCAGAAAAACTAGCCATGGAAAAGTGCCGCATTGAAGCACATAAAGATGGCTTTGGCTTTGCCGTCCCATTAGAACCAAATAGCTTAGGCGACTTTGCAATGTATGAGCGCCAAATGCGCAGCTTAATGCATGGTGACATTGTCACAATCCGCCCCACCGGAACAGATAGACGTGGCCGTCGTTTAGGTCAGGTTTTGGATATTATCGAGCGTGCAAACACCAGCATCGTGGGACGTGTTCACTTACAAGCCAATATGATTTTAGTGATTCCAGCGGAACCTCGTTTGACACAAAGTATCGTTATTCCGGTTCCTCCTGAAGAACAAGTGGAACATGGGCAAGTCGTTGTCGTTGAAATTGATAACTTCCCAAGTGCCAATCAGCCAGCTAGCGGACACATTACCGAAATTTTAGGCAATTATGCCGATAGCGGCATGGAAATTGAAATTGCTGTTCGTAAACACCATTTACCACATCAATTCTCAAAAGCGGGTACCAAGCAAGCAGATGCATTACCAAATCATGTTTTAGCAAGCGAATATGAAAACCGAGTAGATTTACGTCATTTACCATTGGTAACCATTGACGGAGAAACTGCCCGAGATTTTGATGATGCTGTTTATGCTGAAAAAATAGGTCGTAATTATCGATTAGTGGTGGCCATTGCGGACGTTAGCCATTACGTCAAACCAGGCGATGCCATTGATACCGATGCAGAAGAACGCGGAACAAGTGTGTATTTTCCACGTCGTGTTATTCCCATGCTCCCAGAAAAACTATCCAATGGTATTTGTTCGCTAAACCCTGATGTTGAGCGTTTATGCATGGTTTGTGATATGGTTATTACCTATGCAGGCAATATCAAATCTTTTGAATTTTATCCTGCTGTAATGCAATCACATGCTCGCTTAACCTATACGGAAGTTTGGGATTGGATTGAAAACGGCTCTGAAAATCCACTTAAACCCCATATTGATACTTTATATACAATTTATAAAAAACTTGTCAATAAACGCTCACAACGTGGTGCCATCGAATTTGACACCATTGAAACACAAATGATTTTTAATGAGCATGGCAAAATTGACCATATTGAGCCAGTCATCCGCAATGAAGCCCACCGCCTTATTGAGGAATGCATGCTAGCTGCAAACGTATGTGCTGCTAACTTCTTATTAGAAAATAAACACACTGCATTATTCCGTAGCCATTTGGGACCAACACCAGAAAAACTAACGACTTTGCGTGAACAATTAGCAATGTTAG
The DNA here is from genome assembly GCA_030150505.1 of Vitreoscilla sp. Taxonomy (GTDB): domain Bacteria; phylum Pseudomonadota; class Gammaproteobacteria; order Burkholderiales; family Neisseriaceae; genus JASLFS01. Next base: position 28,510 of record JASLFS010000037.1, read on the forward strand.
GCTTAACATTAAATGGAGGAGATGAACCTACTCCATTGGATTATGCTGAATTGGCAGAACAGTTTGAAGGACGTGCAGACAAAGATGCTTTGCAAATTATGTTATTGCGCTCCATGAAACAAGCTGTTTATGAGCCGAAAAACCAAGGTCACTTCGGTCTTGCTTACTCAGCTTATACTCATTTTACATCGCCTATTCGTCGCTATCCTGACTTAACCGTTCATAGAGCAATTAAAGCTATTTTAGCCAAATCAACCTACGAACCAAAATCATGGCAAGCCCTTGGTGTTCATACTTCATTTACAGAGCGCCGAGCAGATGATGCAAGCCGAGATGTAGAAAACTGGCTAAAAACCTTCTATATGAAAGACAAAGAAGGTGAAATTTTTGAAGGCACTATTTCAGGATTAACCAGCTTCGGTATATTTGTTAACTTAAATGACCTGCATATTGAAGGCTTAATTCATATCAGTGATTTAGGACAAGATTATTTCCATTATCGCCAAGAAACAATGAGAATCGAAGGCGAACGTAGCGGTGTTACCTTCCAGCTAGGCGATAAAGTCATCGTTAAAGTAGTTCGAGCTGATTTAGAAACCAGCAAGATAGATTTAAGCTTAGTTAGTGGCGGACAAATTGGTAAAAAACGCCAAAAAAATGATCTTGCCGCAAAAGACGAAAAGCGTAATGGCAAAAAAAACAGCAAAGCATCTGCATTAATGTCTAAAATCATTGCTAAAAATGATCAAAAAAAGAAAAAACCGAAAAATACAGCAAGAAGTAAAAACAAAGCAACCAAACGGCGCGAACGCTCTTAATGCTTTATAGGCTAATCAATCATGCTTAGCCTTTTTTATAGCAAACTATTTTGGTAAAAAATATTCTGATTCTTTTAATGCGATAAATATAAAAAAAGCTGCCCATAGGCAGCTTTTTTAAATCATTTTAAATTTCTATTACATCAAATGCGTACTAATTGACATGAACAATTGAATCATTGCTGTATTGATAATATCAATAAAGAATGCACCAACCATTGGCACAATCAGAAATGCCTTATGTGATGGACCAAATGTTTTAGTAATAGATTGCATATTAGCAATGGCTGTTGGCGTAGCACCTAATCCAAAACCACAATGACCGGCACTTAAAACAATCGCATCATAATCCTTGCCCATTACACGGAATGTCACAAAGTAAGCATACAAAATCATAATAACGGTTTGTACAGCCAAGATAACCAAAATTGGTAAAGCCAAACTTGCTAGCTGCCATAGTTTTAATGACATCAAGGCAATCGCTAAGAATAATGACAAAGCAACATTACCTAAAACATCAATTGCACGGTCATGTACATCGTAATGCAAAGCATGTGTTAACACGTTACGAAGAATCACACCCGTAAACAAACACCATACAAAAGGTGGTAATTGATATTTCATGCCACTTGTTAAATCAGCAACCCAAGTGCCTACTGAGATACAAATTGCCATTAAAGTCACAACTTCAATGACTGAACTAGAATTAATGCGACGAAAATGTTTTGGATTTTCAAAAGCCACCTCATTTTTATCATCTACTTCTTTTTCTAATTCTGGTTTACGTCCTGTCTTATTTAACAAGCGACGAGCAACTGGGCCACCAATCGTGCCACCAAGAACTAAACCAAAAGTAGCACAAGCCATCGCCAGCTCTTTGGCTCCAACTAAACCATATTGCTTATCAAAAATATCACCCCAAGCTGCGCCTGTACCATGACCACCTGATAAGGTAATCGAACCAGCAATTAAACCGTATAAAGGTTTTTGATTAAGTGCCATTGCTAAACTGATACCAACTGAGTTTTGAATAAAAATCAAACCCGCTGCAACACACACGAAAATCAAAATAGGCTTACCACCTTTAACCAATCGCGTGAAATCCGCACTCAAACCAATAGAGGAAAAGAATGCTAGCATCAGTGACTTTTGTAATGCCTCATCAAAATTAAACTCCAAAGCCCAAATTTGATACACCATTAACAAAATAAGAGATACTAAAAAACCGCCAGCGACAGGTTCTGGAATATTATACTTATCCAAGAATTTTATTTTCTTTACTAAAAAAGAGCCTAGTAATAAAACAAAACAAGCTGCTACCAACGTGAAGTGTGCGTTAAAATCCATGTGTTTACTCCTATCCTTTATTATTATTATTGGATAATCGACTAATTAATTAAATATAAGTTAATAAGAATTAATTTGTTTATATAACAAATTAAACCAATAAATAGCAAGCTTTCACAATAACCATGAAAATGCCACTTTTCTATAAATAATAGAAAAAAACATCCTATTATAAGAAATTTTTACTATTATTTGATAATTATTTCACTTTTTTATACAAATTTCTGCAAATTAGCTTAATTAAATTCAATTACCATATTGTTTACTAGTTAACAAATTTCTTTGGAAGCATAAAATTAAACTTCATTCCTTGGTATTGGCTCCCTGAAACAATTTCCAGCTTCCACCCTAAAACTTTAACGATTTCATTTACCATTGATAGCCCCAAACCACTTCCATCTACTTGGGTTCCCAGTACACGATAAAATCGTTGTGTTAATTGTGATAAAACTTCATCACTTACACCTTGTCCTGTATCAGCTAATGTTAAATAAATATTCTTAACATCTTCATATAAATGAAGATGAATTTTTGATTGAGGCTCACAATATTTAATAGCATTCTCTAAAACATTTGAAATCATAATACTTAATAATTCTTCACTACTTTGTAAAATAATATCATGATGAGGAACGTCTACTTGAATATGCATATTTTTATCTACAATATCAGCATCAAACGAATAAACGATTCTTTTAATTAATTGGCTCAAATTCACTTCACTAAAGTGAATATGTTCTTCAATATTGCCTGCAATCGGATCCAACCTAGCTAAAATCAATAGATTAGAGACCATTTTAGTATATCGCTTAATTTCAGTGCGTATATCCACCAAATCATCAATTAAAGCTGGTCGTTTCCTTTGCAACAACTGCACCTTCATATCCAATCGTGATAAATGCGTACGCAGCTCATGAGCTGCATTAGAAGTAAACTGTCTTTCAGCCACCAACGCATGATTTAAACTTGCCAGCAAGCCATTTAATGACGTTACAATTTCATTTAATTCTTTAATCCGATATTGATTAGGCAGCACATCCAAATGATTCGCATCTTTTTCCGAAATTTGCTTCGTAATATTAACCAAAGGCTTTAATAAAAAATAAATTATGGCGCTACTGACAGCCGTTAAGATGACTAGCAACACCAAAGCATGCAAACCCAAATCTTCTATCATTTCCCATAATAGTTTCTGTCGCTGCTTCATTGATTGTGCAACTTGTACTTCTAATTGCCCATGTTTACCCCGAATAATAAACACACGCCATTCTTGCTCATTCACCCAAACATTTCTAAATCCACGTTTTTCATCAAAACCATTCACAAAAGGTATCTTGCTGCCCTTTCTTGAGTACATGACTACTTCGTCATTGCGAATCACCTGATAATACAAACGCTTTGTTTCCAGTTCATCATCCAAATCTTCCCTATCACTTCGCCAGCGTGGTGAATAATCCTCTTGATTTCTGGCCATATGAAATAATAAATGCGCAGATTCTCGCAAATTATAATCGTACGTTTTATTGGTCTCTTTCCAAGTTACCCCTAAAATAATCCCAATACTAATCAACCAAAACAGTATCGTTACGCCCAAAATGCTACTAAGCAATAACCAACGCAACGATATTTTTTTTGATTTCCCCATTTTATTTCTCGCTTACTATCGATCTTGATTCAAGGTATAACCTAAATTACGAATCGTTCGAATATATCCACTGCCTAATTTTTTACGCAAATGATGAATATGTACTTCAACAGCATTACTTTCTATTTCAGAACCCCAGCTATACAGCTTATCCTCCAGCTGTTGACGTGTTAAAACTTGTTTTGGTTGCATCATTAGCGCCCATAAAATATGGAACTCTTTTGCTGTTAAAATAATCGATTCACCATCAACATAAGCGATTTTATCTTCCCAATTCAAAACAACATGCCCACAGCTTAATTCATTTCCCAAAGAGGAAGAAATCCTACGTGCTATCACTCGTAAGCGAGCTGATAATTCTTCTAAATCAAAAGGCTTAACCAAATAATCATCGGCACCCAAATCCAATCCCATTACCCTATCTTGTAATGTATCTTGGGCAGTAATCATCAAGACAGGAACATTATTTTTATCTTGGCGTAAAAAAACCAATAACTCATCACCCGTTATTCCAGGCAATCCTCGATCTAGCAAAACACAATCATAACGCTGTGCCAATAAAGCATTTTTTGCCATTTCTCCATTATCAATCCAGTCAACGACATGGCCATCCATTAGCAGCCATTCTTGAATTGACTGCCCTAATGATGCATCATCCTCAACCAATAAAATCTTCATTTTCACGCCTATAATCAAAAACTAAATACTCATAATATTTACTTATACTATAAAAAAACAAAAAAAGGTGCTAAGTTATTTAGCACCTTTTTAAAAATAAAAAATAATTTACTGTTTTTGATGAGCTTCTTTAGTCAATGCTTTAATTTTCTGATCCATCATGGCATAACAATGCTCAGCTAATTCCCTAACTTGCTCTGGTCCATAAGCAGAAGTATCAATTGGAGGAAGCATCTCCACAATTGCTCGGCCGTTATCCCAGCGATTTAATTTAATTTGCTGATCTGTTTCGGACATGCAAACAGGAATAATTGGTACTCCAGCCGCAATGGCTGCATGAAAAGCACCCATTTTAAATGGTAATAATCCACGTCCACGACTGCGGGTACCTTCTGGAAACATCCACACTGAAATTTGACGCGTTTTAATTTGCCCTGCAATTTGTGTGATTGTGCCATGAGCCTTGTTTCGGTTATTTCTATCTAGCAAAATATTGCCAGTAATCCAATACAGCAATCCAAAAAATGGTACCCATATCAAACTTTTTTTACCCACCGATACCGTTCTAGGTTGTACTGCATTAGAAATAGTCACTAAATCATAATTGCTTTGATGATTTCCAATATAAATACAAGGTATAGGCTCTTTTGGCTGCTCTGGTATCCGGGTAACCATCTTCACACCAACAACAGGTGCCAACTTACCAAATAAACGACCAAACAACATGACATGCTTTGGGTTTCTAGGGCTAAATAAGCAATATATAAAACCCAAAACACACACTAAAATAGCATAAATAACGACAATTACAATACGAAAAATGGCTAACATGAGTACCTAACAAACAAGGTAATGCTATTTTATAACAACCAATAACAATACATTTTAATTAAAGAATAAATACTATCTTAATTTGAGTAATTACTCCAATAAAAGATCATTAAAACCCATGCATTCTATTTAGATCTTTCTACAAGCAATCATGTAATTAACATCAATTTTATCCGTTAAGCGGTAAGACTTGCTTAATGGATTATAAGTTAGTCCACTGTAATTAATGACTTCCAAGCCCACTTGACGGCACATTCTTGTTAGCTCAGCAGGAGTCACAAATTTTTTATAATCATGCGTGCCGCGGGGTAATAATCTTAAAACATATTCAGCACCCAGTACTGCCTGCAAATACGCCTTTGGATTACGATTAATCGTTGAGAAAAACACCATTGAGCCACTTTTAGCCAATGTTGAACAAGCTCGGACAACACTCGCGGGATCAGGAACATGCTCAATCATTTCCATGCAAGTAACCACATCAAAACTAGCTGGTTGGCTTTCTGCTAACTCTTCAACAGGAATGCACTGATAATTGACATTACCTAACTCAGTTTCTAAAGCATGCAGTTTCGCTACCTGTAAAGATTTTTCAGCCAAATCGATCCCAGTAACAGTATCAGAACCTGATTTTGCCAGGGCTTCAGTCAATATGCCGCCACCGCAGCCAACATCCAATACTTTTTGATTTGCTAAATCTGCATATTCAGTAATGTACTTTAACCGCAGTGGATTAATTTCATGTAAAGGACGAAACTCACTATCCATATCCCACCACTTATGCGCTAATTGACTAAATTTTTCAATCTCAGCAGGATCTTTGTTAATTGTATTTTGTTGCATATCCCCAGAACTCATTTTCTACTCCCAATGATTGGCACTTAACTAGTTGGATAATCAAAGCTGCATTTTATCATGTTAATCCAAGATTTTCGGTGGCAATTTTTACTCATTGATTTTCATCAACTACACACTGATAAATTAACTATTTAACATATTTCGCTAAAGCAAACCATTCATTTTTTTCACGCGCCCTAGCTCCTTGCCAAACAATTTCCCAATTCAACTTATCCTGCCACTCATGAATAATATCTTTTCCAACAATCAATCGATATTCACATTGCGTGTAATCTTGTGTCTTTAATGGAAGCTTGCCATATGTTTGCCATGGCAAAATAATATTAATATCTTTATTATCAACGCCTATACAAACTTGTTGTTGCTGAATCTGAGTAAGTAACTGATTAGGCAGTGATTGCTCCATATGCTCCACAACAGGTCGATAACTTTTAGCAGCATCAAGCCAAGGCAGAAATAATGTCATTAACAATGACCAAACCAAAGTCACTCCAGCTGCCCAATTGGTAACCGCTTGCCGTCCTTTAATTCTCTTTCGTGTCACGGCCCACAACCACAAAGGAGAAAAACAAATCGCAACAACAATAGGAAACCAATCCCAATCAACCTGATAATACGGACTAAAATAAGCAGCACGTTCAGATAATTTTTCTGGCCAGCCTAAATTCATTGCAATAAATCCAAGCCAAATAAAAATAGCCAACAAGCCAAAAGTCATCATGCCAAACCAATTTAAAAATGCTGCTGGACCTCTTCTTAATGAATCTAATTGAGATGCACCTAAAATAGCCAATGGCAGTAATATCAAAATAGTATTTTCAGTATAACGATTTGGCATTGCTGCCAAAACAATTAAACCGATAGCAAAAATAGTTAAATTAAACTTCCAAATTTTAGCTTCTGTTTTTTTATGTTTAACAGCAGCCCAAACAGCTAAAGGCCATGCTGGTAAAGCATACCAAGCGATATTATCTAAATAATAAAACAACGAAAAAGATAATTTTATTGAACCAACACCACCAAAATCAGCAAACGAATGAAATTTCCACCAAGTATCGAACGCTGCTACATTGGTTTTATATAATGCGTAAGGCCAAATTAAACACAATGGTAAAGATAGAATAATGGCCAAAACAATCGTAATAACCGATGCCCGACTGCGCCATGGTGTTTGAGAAACGACTGCTATAGAAATGATCAGCGCAATACTTAATAACAGTAAAAAACCACTGTAAAAAGATAAAACATATGCACTGGTTAATATTAATAATGACCAGTGTTTTTTATTTTGCAAAAATACCAAGCCACAAAGCAATAGGCTCATGGCAGTAAAAATCAATGGAATACTATCCATTCGATGGGCTGGCATAACTAAGCCAATGGAACCAATTAAAATAAGGACCACACTTCGCCCTTGGTAACGCCCTAATAACTCTTTACCAGTTATCCCTGCCGCCAACAGTCCTAGCACCATAAACAATGCGCTAACCATTCGAACAGCACTAAAAGCATCCGTCAGCCACGGAGAAAACAATAATTTAGAAGCGGCTCCAAGCCAAATATACAATGGTGAAACATCAAGCTGCCACTGCCCGACTGCCTGAGGTAATGCCCATTGTCCATACTGAATCATATGTTCAACAGATGCATAGAATTTAGGTTCAGTAGGATTCCATAAATCATGGCTAAAAATCCCTGGCCATAGCCATGCAAAAACCAATAATAATAATAACCATGGTTTTTCATCAAGCGAGGGAGAATAAGCGTGTTTTTTTGCTTGGTAAGTTAACATAAGCATCCATCAATCAATTGAGCTCAGTTTAACAATATTTACTTCACTAGACCACGTTTCTAGCTTCATAAACTGATTAGATATAAAAAAAGACAGCCAAAGCTGTCTTTTTTGCATGCATATTCAAAATTAACGTTTGAACATGTTGCCGAATTTTTGGTTAAAGCGATCAACACGACCAGCACTGTCAACGATTTTTTGTTTACCAGTGTAGAAAGGATGGCACTCAGAGCAAACCTCAATAGAGAATTTGTCTTTAGACATTGTTGATTTAGTAGCAAAAACATTACCGCAAGAGCAAGTTACTTGCACTTCAGTGTATTCTGGATGAAGTTCTTTTTTCATAATTTTTCCTTAAAAGCGGGCACAGGGGATTTGCCTGTACTACATGTGAAGCCCTAAATTATCTATGCTTTTTTGCCGTTTAGCAAGCGTTATTTGATAAAAAAACAATCATTATGCTTTTCGCCAAGTACTAATGCCACCCTTGTCTTCAACCACAATTCCCATATCCTTTAAAACATCACGGATACGGTCCGATTCTGCCCAGTTTTTATCTACACGAGCTTGTTGTCGCTCTGCAATTAATGCTTCGATTTTATCTGCATCAGAATGACTTCCACCTTGTAGAAACTCAGCAGGATTACGCTGTAATAAACCAAGTGTGCTAGCCAAAGCTTTTAAACAACCTGCTAATTTAGCATCATGCTGTTTATTCACTTCATTGGCCAATTCAAATAAAACAGCTACGGCCTCAACCGTATTGAAGTCATCATTCATGGCAACTGTAAAACGCTCTACATAACTGTTACTGTCTTTTTCTAAATCGAAATCAGCTATTTCAACATTACTCAATGCAGTATACAAACGTGTTAAGCTACTTTTAGCATCTTCTAAATGAACATTAGAATAATTTAATGGGCTACGGTAATGTGCTCGTAGAATAAAGAAGCGAACGACTTCTGCATCAAACTGCTCTAGCACTTCTCTAATGGTGAAAAAATTACCCAAAGATTTCGACATTTTTTCATTATCAACACGGATAAATCCATTATGTAGCCAATAACGTACATGGCTTTGCAAGTGCTTATCATGGCTATCAGGCTCATGTACACAAGCACCTGTTGCACCACAGCTTTGAGCAATTTCATTTTCATGATGAGGAAATTGCAAGTCAGCACCACCACCATGAATATCAAATGTTTGACCAAAAGCATCTTCGCCCATTGCTGAACATTCAATATGCCAGCCTGGACGACCTAAGCCCCATGGACTTTCCCATGCTGGCTCACCCGCTTTTGCTGACTTCCATAAAACAAAATCCAAAGGATCTCGTTTATAAGAATCAACATCAACACGCTCACCCGCTCGCAAATCATCTAAGCTTTTCCCAGACAATTGACCATAAGCAGCAAACTCACGCACAGCATAATATACATCCCCATTTTCTGCGGCATAAGCTTTACCATTGGCAATTAATCGCTCGATTAAAGCAATCATTTCTTCTACAAACTCAGTCGCTCTAGGTTCTTGATCTGGAGATAACACTCCTAAAGAAGCAGAATCTTCATGCATTGCATGAATAAAACGACCAGTTAGTGCACCAATGGTTTCATTATTTTCAGCAGCACGGGCAATAATCTTATCATCAATATCTGTGATATTTCGTACGTAGGTTAATGGGTAACCTAAGTGACGAATCCAACGAGCAATCATATCAAAAGCAACCATAACACGAGCATGCCCTAAGTGACAGTAATCATATACAGTCATGCCACATACATACATGCGCACATTTTTAGGATCAAGTGGTTCAAATTTTTCTTTTTGACGCGTCAAAGTGTTATATACAGTTAACATATTACTCTCAGTGGTGACTATAAAATTTACTCAGGCTTAAAGATATTGGTATCAGTGACTGTTTTTTCAATCTCAATATTATTAGCTTGTTGTTTCTCTTCTGCTTCTAATAGTTTTTTCTCATCTAAATACCGCTGGATTTGATAAACAAGATCTTGGGTTCCATCATGACTTAATGCACTAATGGTAAACAAGCGTGGTGTTTCCATATCAAAAACATATTCATCATTTGGTGTCGTGTAATTCCAACCAATTTCCGCTAAGAAAGCATCAATTCTCTCTTGTCGTTCCTCTTCTGGAATCATATCCAATTTGTTTAAAACTAACCAACGTGGTTTACGATGTAAATCATCGTCGTATTTATGAAGCTCTTCAACTAAGCTCAAAGCCTCTTCTGCTGGATTAATGCTTTCATCAAAAGGCGCCAAATCAACAACATGCAATAACAAACCAGTTCGAGATAAATGTCTCAAAAAGCGATGTCCCAAACCAGCACCTTCGGCAGCTCCTTCAATTAACCCTGGAATATCTGCCATCACAAAACTATGGTTTTCATCCAAACGAACCACACCTAGATTAGGATGCATCGTGGTAAATGGATAATCTGCGACTTTAGGGCGTGCAGCAGAAACTGCTCGTATTAGTGTTGATTTCCCTGCATTTGGCATACCTAACAAACCAACATCTGCTAAGATTTTCAACTCTAAACGCAAGTTACGTGCTTCACCATCTTCACCGGGCGTACATTGGCGAGGAGCTCGGTTAGTCGATGATTTAAAATGGATATTACCAAAGCCACCCTTACCACCACGAGCCAAACAAACACGTTGGCCATGCTCAGTTAAGTCGGCTACAAGCTCATCAGTATCAACATCATAGATAACAGTACCAATTGGCATGCGCAATTCAATATCATCTGCGCCCTTACCATAACGATCAGCACCATGGCCTTTTTCACCATTTTTAGCTTGATATCGTTTTACAAAACGGTACTCCACCAAGGTGTTAATATTTTCATCTGCAATAGCAAAAAGACTACCGCCTTTACCACCATCACCGCCATCAGGTCCACCAAATGGGACAAATTTCTCACGGCGAAAACTAGCTGCGCCATTGCCACCTTTGCCAGCCACTACTTCAATTTTGGCTTCATCAATAAATTTCATTGTGCTTAATCCTATAAAAGCCCATTAGGTTGCATGTATTATTAATCATAATATTCAGGCAGCCTAATGAGCCTTAGCTAATATTTCTGTATTTTACCTGAAAATCTCAAGTAAATAATAAAAAAGCCCCATCATTTTCTGACAGGGCTTTAGCTTTTCTAGCAAATAATTATTCGTCGTTACCTGTGTAAGGGCGAACATTAACAGTTTTACGGTTTAAAGCACCTTTAACAGTGAACTCTACATAACCGTCAACTTTTGCAAATAAAGTGTGGTCTTTACCCATGCCTACATTATTACCAGCGTGGAAACGAGTACCACGTTGACGAACAATGATAGAACCAGCAGGGATCAATTCATTACCGAAGGCTTTTACACCTAAGCGTTTAGCTTCTGAATCGCGACCGTTTTTAGAGCTACCGCCAGCTTTTTTGGTTGCCATTTAAATCACTCCTTCAATTAAGCAATCGCATCGATGCGAATTTCGGTGAAATTCTGACGATGACCTTGGTGTTTTTGGTAATGTTTACGGCGACGCAATTTAAAAATGCGAATTTTTTCGCCGCGACCGTGACTAATCACAGTAGCTTTTACCTCAGCACCTTCTACAAAAGGTGCGCCAACTTTTACAGCTTCGCCGTCAGCAATCATCAATACTTTGTCTAGTACGATTTGGCTGTCGAGTTCTGCTGGTATCTGTTCTACTTTCAATTTTTGGCCAACGGTAACTTTGTATTGTTTACCGCCAGTTTTTATGACCGCGTACATACTCAACTCCACGAATAAATTAATTCCCTATCCTTTGATAAGGAAGCCAAGTATTATAATTTCTTTAATGCCGCCTGTCAAAATAAGTTATTCATTATTTTAGCTAAGCTGCCTATTTGGCAACAAACCCCAATTTGATATCACTCATGAAGACATGAATACTTCTGTTTTAACAGAAAATAAGTGCTTTTGAAGATAAAGTTCAATACAAAACCACTCTCAAGTTAACACAGTAAAATTGAATGCTGCTATAATTGCTGATTGCGCAAATCTTTTTTCATTAACTGTCACTATAAAGAATTGATGTAACGACTATGTTGGAAAATATCCCGTACTTTAAAGAAAACCTCGATAACGACTTAGAAAAAGTCAATGTTGTTATTAATAAAGCGGTACAATCCGAGGTCGTTTTAATTTCCCAAGTTGGTCAATATATTATTAGTGGTGGCGGCAAAAGACTGCGTCCGATTCTCACGATTTTATCTGGCAAAGCTCTCGGTTATGATGATGAACAGCTTTATTCACTAGCTGCCATGGTTGAATTTATTCACACATCAACATTACTTCATGACGATGTGGTTGATGAAAGTGATTTACGACGCGGTCGTGAAACTGCAAACAACATTTTCGGGAATGCAGCAGCAGTACTCGTTGGTGACTTCCTATATACACGCGCATTTCAGCTAATGGTTCAATCAAACAGCCTACGCATATTACAAGTAATGGCAAATGCAACCAATATCATTGCTGAAGGTGAAGTTTTGCAACTGATGAATATTGGAAATATTGATATTACAGAAAAAGAATATATTCAAGTCATCCAATACAAAACAGCAAAACTATTTGAAGCAGCCGCTCAAGTAGGAGCTATTTTAGCAAAAGCATCTCCAGCTCATGAGCAAGCTCTAACCGAGTACGGTATGCACATTGGCACAGCATTTCAAATTATTGATGATATTTTAGATTACAATGGCGATGCAGAAACAATCGGTAAAAATGTTGGCGATGATTTAGCAGAAGGAAAACCAACCCTACCTCTTATTTATCTCATGCGACAAGGATCTGAAGAGGCTGCAAACGATGTTCGTACAGCTCTAACAGAAGCCAATCGTGATTATTTTAATAAAATTCATCACCATGTCATTCATTCCGATGCATTAAACTATGCAACAAGCGAAGCACAAAAAGCTTGTAATCAAGCCATAGCAGCACTAACACCTCTGCCAGAAACCAATATTAAACAAGCTTTAAAAGATCTTGCAACAGCATCTCTGGCGAGAATTAGCTAAACCCTCAAAAACCTCGCCGTAGTTCAACGGATAGAACGTATGCCTCCTAAGCGTAAAATACAGGTTCGATTCCTGTCGGCGAGGCCAAAACAAAGCAGCAAAACCAACCAATGATGCACAAACAAAAATAAATAATATTTAAAATCATAAAATTACCAAAAAATAAAACCCAGCAACTAT
>JASLFS010000016.1 GCA_030150505.1 Vitreoscilla sp.
ATTCTTGCATCCCAGGTAATGAAATTATATTGTGCAGATATTTTTGACATACCGCACTAAGTGGCAATTGATAACCAATAGCACGAAAAACGATAGGTGCAAAAAATGCATCAGCAATGCTAAATTCTTTACCAGCTAAAAATGGCCCACCAAACTGCTCTAAACCCTGTTCCCAAAGTTGGTTTAAACGATTAATATCAGCAGCTAATGCAGGATTTAACTCTGGCGTTTCAAATACACTTTTACAATTCATCGCGCATTGGCTACGCAAAGCCTGAAAACCAGAATGCATCTCAGCTGTCGCACTTCTAGCCCAGCTACGGGCTGTTTTTGCCTCAGGCCAAGCATGTTTATACTGTTCTGCTATGTACTCACAAATAGCCAAAGAATCCCAAACAGTAATCTTCTCTGCTGAATCCACCAAACAAGGAACCAAACCTGTAGGGGAAAATAATTTAAATTTGGAATGGCTACTGCCGCCATCAACAAAATTTTCTAAAACTTCCTCAAATGGAATACCCAATGTTTTAAGCAATATCCACGGGCGAAGTGACCAAGAGGAAAGGTTTTTATTGGCAATGTATAAAGTAAGCATCTGAATACCTTTGGGCTAAAGCTTAATATTAAAGCAATTTTCAACCAGCTGCGAAATATTTCAGCCATGAAGCACTTTATTCAAATTGCAATTAAAATTACATTAGCATGTAAAATATTCTGCAGTATTCATCTTGCTAACAAAGCTTTCTTGCTAAAGTCATGCGACTCTGTTATTTATTCATATGAATATTATTTGGAGAGTCATGAAATGACATTACGCCCTTTCACCTTATGCTTTATTTCTGTATTCATATTAAGCGCATGCTCCTCCTACGAACCGACTTATATCACCAGAAATGATTTTTATAATACCCATGAGCGCAATAATGCTGGGCAACAATTAGTCGATTGCTTAAACCAAAATATTGCAAATTATCCAGATGTAAAAAAAGATATTGCCCAAGCAGCTCAAGATATTAATCAACAATGTGAAAATTTACGTGAAACAGCGTTTCAAACCATCTTGCAAGAACAAGTTACTCCTGGCGGACAAGCAATTAGCAGATCACAGGAACAACGAGTTAACCAAATGCGCCAACGCTTCAAAGAAACCACTGAAACCATGATTGAAAATAATATTAAAGCTGATAGAGTCATTAAATTGTAATGATCATTCATCACTTAACTTAGTCATTATTGGTAACAAAAGGAAAACAACCATGAAAATTCCTATTTCTTTCCTTGATCTCGTTCCTGTGGGAGAAGGACAAAGCATCCGCACTGCCATTGAGCAATCAGTACAAATGGCACAACAAGCGGAAGCTTGTGGATTTGCACGTTTTTGGCTAGCAGAACATCACAGCATGCCTGCTATTGCCAGCGCAGCAACGTCTTTGCTCCTTTGTCACATTGGCAATCATACCCAACATATTCGCATCGGCGCGGGTGGAATCATGTTGCCAAACCACTCTCCGCTGATTATTGCAGAACAATTTGGCACGTTAGAATCGTTGTTTCCCAATCGAATTGATTTAGGATTAGGTCGAGCACCTGGCAGTGACATGCAAACAGCTGAAGCTTTACGCCGCTCATTTGAAGATTCAGAGCGCTTCCCTGATGATATTGTTGAACTACAAGAATATTTCCAACCCTATACCACGCAAAATACAGTTCAAGCAATCCCTGGGGTTGGTCTCAATATTCCACTGTGGATTTTAGGTTCTAGTTTATATGGTGCACAGCTAGCGGCTTATTTGGGTTTACCTTATGCATTTGCATCACACTTTGCACCAAATATGCTTAAACAAGCTATTGAGGTGTACCGCCAAAACTTCCGTCCATCTGCTCAATTACAAAAGCCTTATGTCAGCATCGCCGCTAATTTACTGTTAACTGAATCCATTGAAGAATCTCAATTTCAATTTACTTCTAAACTACAAAGTTTTGTTCACTTGCACCGCAATAATCGTTTGCCGATTCCCAAGCCAACCAAAGAAATGGAAGCATTTTGGAATGAACAAGAAAAAACAACGGCAACTGCAGCATTAAGTTGTTCATTCGTTGGAACGGTTGATTCCATTACACCAGCACTGAATCATTTTTTACAAGAATTTCAACCAGATGAATTAATTGTTACCTGTGGCATTTATGACCAGCAAACGCGCTTACAAACATTGCAATTGGCCACTGAATTGCCACAGTTTTCATTCGAAAAATATTAAAACCGATTTTTCCATTCTCGTAATGCAGCAAATACTTCTTCATTACTTTTAGCTGCAAAGCCTTCATTCTCAACAGCCTGCCAAATAGCAGGTTGATTGATGCGGAAAAAAGGATTAATTGTTTTTTCATGCGCCAAAGTAACAGGTAATGTTAAATGGCTATTTTGAGCTTTTTCTAAAGCATCAATAATGTTGTGATTATTCGGCTCCACAGCAGCTGCAAATTTTAAATTATTCGCAGTGTATTCATGTGCTGGATAAAATAACGTATTGTCTGGCAAGCTAGAAAATCTTAGGAAGCTTTGGTATAAATCCTCAATTGTCCCATCAAATACTCGCCCACAGCCGGCGCTGAATACAGTATCACCACAAAAAATATGCAATGATGCCGTATCATTTAACAAATATGCTTGATGTGTTGCCGTATGTCCCGGAATATCCCAAACTTGAATGGATAAACCAAACATCTCAAATGCATCATTATCTTGATGATTTATATTGGCAAAACCCAAAGCTTTATGCCCTCTGATATTCACATCAGGATAATGAGTTTTCAATGCTTTCACACCACCAATATGATCACCATGGTGATGAGTAATCCAAATTTCTTGCAATGTTAATTGATTCTTTTCAAGATGCTCAAGCACTGGTTGAGCATCGCCTGGATCCACAACAATCACGCTGTCTAAATGCTGTACAACCCAAATATAATTATCATCAAAAGCTTTTAATGGATAAATTAATGCCACAGCTTACGCTCCTTTTTATTTTAGTTTTTATCTATTATTAATATGCAGATTTAGCCAAGCATCCCCTTAGCTAAATCATTTAATAACAAGCCCCACTAACAACGTTGGCCATGGCGCTTTTCGTAATATTCTTTAATTCGCCTTGCTTACCGCCCACCATAGATATAAATTGACTTGAATTAGATTGAGAAATCAAAATACCTGTGCGCTGAGCATCATCAATAATTGAGTAAGTCGTATTATGATGATGGAAACATAGCCTTTGCTGTTTCTCATCATAAGTAAATACAGCTGGTGATTTGGTCGCTAAGGATGGGTAGTTTTTTGCTAACCGTAAACTTTCAGATACATCATGTGTTTGATGTTCAGTCACGGCAATATCCAATTGACCATTATTTAATTCAAAAAGATAAAGTGTTTTTAAAGTATCGCCATCTTTTAAATCAAATGCCAATGTTGGCTGGAAATTTTTATCTTCCAAGGCAACTAGTTTTGCTCGGCGAGTTCGTTTAATCATGGTTCCTGATGTATCAAACTCTTTGGTAATATCAATTTCATAAGCAAGCGTATTGTCTAATGCGATTTCAGATGTCTTCCATATTTTACGCTGATGATTTTCATCTATACGATAAGTTTCTAATAGATACTGGCAGCAGCCTATTTTGGTTGTCACATGTAAAACATTTTCATCTTCGTCATCTGCATAAAAACCACAATTTTTACGTGCGGTGTTCTTAAAACTTTTATCAAATGCATAGCGCCCCTGCTCCTTCTTAAAAAGCGCATAAGAAGGTCCACCGTAACAGGCATCTTGTCCATCCATAATGGCAAAATCTTTTAAGCCATCTCTATCAAAGTCGTCATAAACCAAAACACTGCCCAATCCACTGGGAAGATTCAAGATATTGGCTTCTAAAGCGCCATCATCAATGTCTAAATCTAAATGATTGGATTGCATTTCAATAATGGGTAAATTACTACTTTTTTCATACACCCGAACCACGCCTGATTTTTTTGATTTATTCGTATCCTGGCTATCAACCACAATATCTGCTCGATATTGAGTTGAAAATTCCTCAAAGGGAATAATGACATCTTTGGCCATGCTTACTGCTGACAACAGCAAGCCCAAACACGCTATTACAGCTTTCATGTACTTTCCTTTTTAAGCAACGATTAAGATTGCTCGGTAATCATTGATATTTGTTTTTGTTGGTCCCGTTGTTATTAACTGAGAGAATTTTGCAAAACAAGTATAAGCTTGATGATTTTTTAAGTGCTGTTTTATATCAATCTGTAAATCTTTTATTTTCCGAAATGTTTCCGGCGTTATCCATGCTCCAGCATTATCTTCACTACCGTCAATTCCATCTGTATCTGCTGCTAAAGCATAAATATTATCTTCTGCCGACAATTCTGTTAATAATGCCAGTAAAAACTCACTATTACGACCACCTTTACCTTCATTAGATGACGATAAGCTTACTGTGGTTTCTCCACCTGATAGCAATAACATAGGTCGATTATTTTGTTGAACTTGTTTCTTAAAGTGTTTTGCTATTCCAGCAAACACTTTGGCAACTTCGGCAGACTCACCACTAATTTGATCGCCCAAATAAACTACATCTATATCTTGCTGCTTAGCATGTTGAATGGCACTTTTAAAAGCCAAATCAGGCGTAATAATGACCTTTGCTTGGCTATTATTAAGCTGTTTTGGTGTTTCATCGTTTTCAGAAATCTTTTGAGTAATCAATTTTTGCACTGATTCAGGTAACTTAATTTGATAGTCGTGAATAATACTTAGCACATCTTTCCAAGTACTCGAATCAGCTACCGTTGGCCCTGAGCCAATGCTGCTTAAATCATTACCGACCACATCTGAAATCGCCAAAGTTAAGACTGATGCAGGATAAGCTGCTTTGGCTAATCGACCACCTTTAATCGCTGAAAAATGCTTTCTAACGATGTTCATTTTCTCAATTGGTGCACCGCTATTGAGTAAAGCAACATTGATGGCTTGTTTATCAGCTAAAGCCAATCCTTCAATTGGCAGTGACATTAATGCAGATCCACCACCTGAAATCAATGCAATCACCAAATCATTCTGATTTAAATCACTAACCATTTCTAAAATACGTTTTGCAGCTTGCTGTCCTTGATGATCAGGAACAGGATGAGATGCTTCAATAACCTCAATCCACTGAGTTGGCACTGCATGCTGGTAACGAGTAATGACCAGACCAGATAATGGAACATCATCATATGGCCAAACATTTTCTAGTTCGTGTGCCATGCTGGCTGCTGCCTTACCTGCACCAATAACAATCACTCGTCCTTGTGGTTTTTCTGTAGGCAAATACGGTAGGATTTTTCCTGTGGGTAAGGCTGCCTGTAAAGTGATTTGAAAATTTTGTATGATAAAATTTAAGTGTTCGTTATTCATGCGTTTAATCCATTTTAAACTGCTAAATATTCTGCTCGGCTTGCTAACCAACGTTCTAAATGCTTATCTGCTACGTCTGGATATTGATTTAATAAAATGGGCGCCCAGTTTCTAGCCTGCTCTAACAACTCCAAATCTTCTTCTAAATTAGCAAAACGCAACATTGGCGCCCCACTTTGCTTGGCTCCTAAAAACTCACCGGGGCCACGAATATTTAAATCTTCTCTGGCTATTTCAAAACCATCGGTGTGTTCATAAATAACTTTTAATCTGGCTTTGGCCAATTGACCCAATGGCTCTGAAAAAAGCAAAACACAAACGCTGGCAGCGCTTCCTCTTCCCACTCGCCCACGCAGCTGGTGTAATTGTGATAATCCCATTCGCTCTGCATGCTCAATAACCATTAAGCTAGCATTAGGCACATCAACCCCAACCTCAATAACCGTTGTTGCCACCAGAATATCCAAATCGCCAGCTTTAAATGCGGCCATAACTTCAGCTTTTTCCGCAGCTTTCATGCGCCCATGAACCAAACCAATTTTGAATTCTGGTAAGGCATATTGCAATTGCTCTTGCGTATCAACGGCTGTTTGCAATTGTAACGTTTCACTTTCTTCAATTAATGGACACACCCAATAAGCTTGTTGCCCTTTTAGGCATTCATTACGAACATAACCTTCAACTTCTTCTCTTCGAGTATTATTAATTAATTTAGTTTTAATGGGTGTTCGATTGGGTGGTAACTCATCAATAACTGAAACATCTAAATCTGCAAAAAAACTCATGGCTAAAGTACGAGGAATTGGCGTGGCTGACATCATTAATTGATGAACATCCGAACCCTTATTTTTTAATGCCAAGCGTTGACCAACGCCAAAACGATGTTGCTCATCCACAATCACTAAACCAAGATTAAAAAACGCCACATCATCTTGAAACAATGCATGAGTGCCAATGGCAATCGCTACTTCATTTTGTATTAATTTTTCTTTTGCTTCCCGCCTTGCTTTTTTACCTAGGCTGCCTGAAAGCCAAGCGATTTCTAAACCTAATGGCTCAAACCATTCTTGAAATTTTAAATAATGTTGTTCCGCTAAAATTTCCGTGGGCGCCATAACTGCCACTTGCACACCAGCCTCAATGGCTGTTAAGGCAGCCAATGCAGAAACAATTGTTTTGCCACTACCGACATCACCTTGTAACAATCGATGCATGGGATGATTTTTTCGCATGTCTTCATAAATCTCTCCAAGCACTTTATCTTGTGCACTGGTGAGCTGAAAACTTAATCTGGAAATTAAATCATTACTCAACTTTCCATTACCCAATAGCGCTTGAGCTTGCCCTTGTTCACGTTGATTACGAGACAATTTCATTGATAACTGCTGAGCCAGCAATTCATCAAACTTCAAACGCTGCCATGCAGGAAAAGATTGGTTTTGTAATTGATTGATGGAAATATCGGGAGTTGGATTGTGTAAAATTTGTAAACTATTTTCTAAGCTACACAAACCCAATTGCTCTATTAATGAATTGGGCAAGATTTCTGTTAAATCTGTTTTCTTTAGAGCAGTTGCTGTGATTCGACGCAATGTCGGTTGATTTAAACCATTAACGGTAGAATAGATAGGTGTTAAATGTTCTGCCAAGGCAGTACTAGAAGCACTTTTGATTTTAGGATGAATCATCTCATCACCAAAATAACCATGCTTCACCTCGCCCAACGCCCTGACTTTCTCGCCCTCTGCTAATTGTTTTTGTTGGCTGGGATAAAAATGTAAAAAGCGTAGAACCAAACGATGTCCCGCTTCGTCTTCTATTTTGGCAACCAATTGCTTTCTTGGTCGAAACTGCACCTCTTGCGCAACAACAGTTCCTTCAACCAAAACACTTTCACCGATTGGAGCATCCATAATCGGTGTAATATGTGTCTCGTCTTCATAGCGCAGTGGCAAATGCAAAACCACATCCCAAAGCGACCGCAATCCCAATTTTTCCAATTTTTTTTGGCTAGCTTCGGTTAATGATAATTGCTCTAACAATTTAGCATCCATACTCAAAATAATTCTTTTTACTTTATTACATTATGCTTTATTGTAACCCATGAAAACATATTATGCGTCAATGTTGTCAGTTATAATAAAGCATTCATTCGCAACATTAGGATAAATATGTACACGCCCGCAGCAACTCAATATCTACAAACCGTTCGTGATGTTTGGCGCTATGCTTTAACCCGCTTCCAAGAAGCTGAATTGAGTTTTGGCCATGGCAGTGAAAATGCAGAAGATGAAGCCGCTTATTTGGTTTTAACAACCTTGGGTTTGGATTTGAATAACATCAATCCATTCTTAGAAGCCAAATTATTACCACAAGAATTGCAACAATTATGCGCTTTAATTGATTTGCGCGTGGAAGAGCGAATCCCTGCCGCTTACTTAACCAATCAAGCATTTCAAGGAGATTACGAGTTTTATGTTGATGAGCGAGTACAAATTCCACGCTCATTCATCTTTGAGGTTTTTGAAGAAGCATTGACGCCATGGATTCCTTACCCTGAACTCATTCATCGCGCTTTAGATTTGGGAACAGGATCAGGTAGTTTGGCTATTCAAATTGCTGATTACTACCCAACCGCTGAAGTTGACGCAGTTGATATTAGCATTGACGCTTTAGAAGTAGCAGCAATGAATATTGAAGATTATGATTTAGAAGATCGCATTCATTTGATTCATACTGATTTATTTGATGGCATTGATGAAACATACGATTTAATCGTTGCTAATCCACCGTATTTAAATGAAGAAACACTCAACATGCTGCCTGAAGAATATGGCTACGAGCCAATTCAAGCCTTAAATGCGGGCCATGATAGCCTATTTTACATCACTCAAATCATCCAAGCGTCTGCTAAATATTTAAATGAGCAAGGTGTTTTAGTTATGGATATTGGTCATCATCAAGCAGCTTTGTGCCAGCACTTCCCTGAACTAACATTCAACTGGTTACCAACATCTAGCGGAGATAGTTTTGTATTTGCGATTACTCGTGAAGCATTATTGGGCCAAGACTAAACCCAAACAAAACTAAAAAAGGTAGCATGCTATTTGCTACCTTTTAATCTACTTTTTATTTTTTACTGCAATACTTTCTCAATTTCTTGCTGCCATTTTCCACGTAACTCATCTCGCTCCGTGTCGGTAATATTAGGCTCAAATCTCCGATCCAACTGCCACAACTGATCAATATCGTTTTCATTCATCCAACCCAAGCTCAATGCAGCCATTTTAGCCACACCAAGAGCCGTTACTTCTGTAATGGTCGGACGCAAAACAGGCACTCCCAAAATATCTGCCTGAAACTGCATCAACATATTATTACAACTAGCACCGCCATCAACACGCAATTCTGTTAATGTCACTGGCGCATCCTTTTGCATTGCAGTTAATACATCAGCCACCTGAAAAGCAATAGCTTCTAATGCTGCTCTAGCAATATGTCCTTTATGAGACCCCCTAGTTAAGCCGCTAATACTTGCCGAAACATCTGCTCGCCAATAAGGCGCACCTAAACCAGTAAAAGCAGGAATTAACGTCACTCCAGCACTGTCATTAACTGTATTGGCCAATGCTTCAACTTCTTCACTATTGCGAATAAAACCAAGATTATCCCGCAACCATTGCACAATGGCGCCTGCCATAAAAACACTGCCCTCTAATGCATACTGCTTATCATGATTCTCTTGCTGCCAAGCGCAAGTTGATAATAATTTATGCTGACTTAACGCCACCTGACTACCTGTATTCATTAGCATAAAACAACCTGTGCCATAAGTGTTTTTGGCCATTCCAGCCTCTCGGCACCCATGCCCAAATAATGCAGCCTGCTGATCGCCCATCAAGGAAATAATCGGAATCTCCTTCGCAAATAAACCTTTCGCTGTTTCAGCTACTTTTCCACCAGAAGCAACAATATTTGGCAGAATATTCATCGGAATATCCCATGCCTGACACAATTCCTCCGACCAGCAACCACTATTTAAATCCATCAACATGGTTCGTGAAGCATTACTGACATCAGTAGCATGAACCTCACCCCGTGTTAATTGCCACAAAAGCCAAGAATCCACGGTACCTGCTACCAATAAATCATCCTTCGCCAATTGCCTAGCTTCAGGATAAGCATCCAACATCCAAACCAATTTACTGGCACTAAAATAAGGATCTATCCTTAATCCTGTTATTTCTTGCACTCGTGGAGCCAAAAATTCCTGCGATAAACACCAATCATGTGTTCGCCTATCTTGCCAAACCAACGCATTACCTAGTGGCTTTCCTGTTTTTTTATGCCACAAAATAGTTGTTTCACGTTGATTCGCAATACCAATACCCGCAATCTCAGTTGATAATATCCCCGCACGGCTAATGGCTTCTTGAGCGGTAGCCATTTGACTAGCCCAAATCTCCAAAGCATCTTGCTCCACCCAACCTGCTCGTTGCGTCAACAAACTAAATTCTTTTTGAGCACTGGCAACAATCTCTAAATTCTGATTAAAAACAATTGCACGACTTGACGTTGTACCTTGATCTAAAGCCAACAAATACATAATGACAACACCCATCCAATAAACTAGCCATTATTGTAAAACAAAATATTTTATTTGTTACCCATTCAAATTCGATTTCAATCAACCCATAAAAAAAGCCAAATATAAAATTTGGCTTTTTAAATATAAAATCAATTCATCTTTGCAGTTTAGCGCTTCATTGAATCAAAGAAATCAGCATTATTTTTAGATGATTTTAGTTTATCCAACAAGAATTCCATTGCTTCCATATCATCCATTGGATGTAAGAACTTACGCAACAACCACATGCGTTGCAATTGATCATTTGGTACCAATAACTCTTCACGACGTGTACCAGAACGATTAATGCTAATCGCTGGGAACGCTCGTTTTTCAGCCAAACGACGCTCTAGAGTCAATTCCATGTTACCAGTACCCTTGAATTCTTCATAAATCACATCATCCATACGGCTACCAGTTTCAACCAATGCTGTAGCAATAATCGTCAAAGAACCACCTTCTTCAACATTACGCGCAGCACCAAAGAAACGTTTTGGACGATGCAATGCGTTTGCATCAACACCACCTGTTAGAATTTTACCTGACGCAGGCACAACAGTATTATAAGCACGAGCTAAACGGGTAATCGAATCCAACAAAATCACCACGTCTTTTTTATGCTCTACCAAGCGTTTTGCTTTTTCAAGAACCATTTCTGCTACTTGAACATGGCGCTGAGCTGGCTCATCAAATGTTGATGAAACAACTTCACCACGCACTGAACGCATCATTTCAGTTACTTCTTCAGGTCGCTCATCAATCAACAATACAATTAACTCAACTTCAGGGTAATTATCAGTTAAAGCATGAGCAATATTTTGCAACATAACTGTTTTACCCGTTTTAGGAGGAGCAACCAACAAAGCACGCTGACCACGACCAATTGGAGAAATCAAATCAATTGCACGACCAGTAATATTTTCGCTACCACGCATATCGCGCTCAAGCTTAAACTGTTTCGTTGGAAATAATGGCGTTAAATTTTCAAATAGAATCTTATGCTTGCAAACTTCTGGTGCATCACCATTAATAATATCTAATTTAACCAAAGCAAAATAACGCTCGCCATCTTTAGGCGTACGAACGCTACCTTCAATCGTGTCACCAGTGTGCAGATTGAAGCGACGAATTTGACTTGGGCTGACATAAATATCATCAGGTCCAGCCAAATATGATGTATCAGGGCTACGTAAAAAACCAAAGCCGTCAGGCAAGATTTCTAAGGTACCTTTGCCTGTAAAGCTTTCTCCCTTTTTTACCAAATGACGAACAATTGCAAAAACCAAATCTTGTTTACGCAAACGATTGGCATTTTCTAGTCCGTGTTCTTCGGCTAATTCTAATAATTTTGAAACGTGTTGATTTTGTAGTTCAGATACATGCATATTGAATTCTTGCTTTTTTGAATAAATAAGAATGTTAGACACCAATAATTGAATAAATAGGCGCCTATCGTTAGTCAATCTACATCCAGCAATAGTGATTGCTAGATAGTTATTGTTTTGTCTGGATTCATTTTTGAAAATTTAAATAGAAAATAACGCTTTGATATTCCGAGTTGGGCGTTACTTAAGACGTACTCATTGTAGGTTTATCATTTTAAAAAGTCAATATTAAATATTAACCGCTGGCGGTTGCCACAAAAAGAGCAGTTGTAACAACTGCTCTTTAATATAGATTCAATTAAAGTGAAGCATCAATAAATGCTGTCAATTGACCTTTAGTCAAAGCACCTACTTTAGTTGCTACATTTTGACCATTATTAAAAATCATTAATGTTGGGATACCACGAACACCAAATTGAGCTGGTGTTTCATTATTATCATCGATGTTAATCTTAACGATGGTTAATTTACCTTGGTAAGCTGGAGCAATATCATCCAAAATAGGAGCAATCATTTTACATGGACCACACCATGGTGCCCAAAAATCCACCAAAACAGGTCCTTGAGCTTGCAAAACATCTTTTTCAAAATTAGCATCTGTGGTGTGTAAGATTAAATCACTCATCGTTATTCCTTAATTTTAAAATGTGAAACATTGCTGTAAAGATATAGCCAGATACATCTTTTTTCAAGCCCTATCTTGTCATTATTGATTTTTTGAATCAAGTAAATTGTTAGTTTATATTCGCCCAACTTATTTATAAATCTGTGGACCATCATTTGGTAAGTAAATACTATCTTGATATGTTAGCAAATACTGCGGTGCTAAAGCCACAAAAATAGCGGTAAATAACCCAGTTA
The DNA here is from genome assembly GCA_030150505.1 of Vitreoscilla sp. Taxonomy (GTDB): domain Bacteria; phylum Pseudomonadota; class Gammaproteobacteria; order Burkholderiales; family Neisseriaceae; genus JASLFS01. Next base: position 12,327 of record JASLFS010000016.1, read on the forward strand.
TAAAAGCCTCCGCCCACGACAGAAGAAAATAAACCGGAAAAATACTATTCCAAATCGCCCTCGCCTCAAAAGCACCTAAAGCTTGTAAAGCAATCATCATCACCAGTGAAGAACCTATAATGGTCAAAGCACCAGTGAAAAAACCATTCACAAAAATATAAACAAATAAATGATGTGGTAAATAGCGCCTTGATAAATACAATGTCAGCTGGGCAATCAACAATCCAGGCAAAACAGTCATTAATAAGTTAATTGGCACACTCCAAAGCTGATCAAGCCCTAAAAAAATCAAAGCATAAAGAATGCCTACTACACTCATACACCAAAATGCCCCCATAAACCCAAGCATGCTAAACGATATGGCAGCACCCAATAAATGAAAGCTCATTCCTGCTAATTCACCCTGCCCAACACTCGCCTGTAAAGACCACATAATGCTAATCATCATAAAATTAGCAAATAATATTTTTGAACGGTCGATTAAAGCCTTCTGAAAGGAAGGCCATCCCCAAACAATTAACGCCAGCCAAATAGCAAAACTAACGTAAAGAAAAAATAATGGTATGTGACTAACGTGTAAATTCATGATGTAGTGCTTGTCTGTCTGGGTAGTGATTAAAAGCCAAAGCCAAATAATGCAAAATAACAGCTGTCGCTCCCCAAATATCATAACTTTGATAAGGTAAAGCCCATGTATTTAATACATGCTGTGCTTTCACAATTTCTCGTTCTTGGTAATTGCCTAAATTTAAAGCTTGGTGCAATGGTAAATAAAATGCTTCATCAACTTCTTGATGATTGAGGTTCAATGATGTCTGATTCGGCAGCCATCCCACCACTGGTTCAATTGTAAACCCTGAAATAGTCGGTAACAAAGGTAAACAACCTAATACTTGAACATCTTGCCGAATAATGCCCACTTCTTCTTCCGTTTCACGAAGTGCCGCATCAATTGCATCATGGTCTCTACTTTCAATTTTACCACCAGGGAAACAAATTTGCCCTTTATGTGTTGGTAAAAAAACAGACCGCCTTGTCAACAAAACATCAACTTGTTCTGAATGCTGTTGTAGTAAAATCAACACGGCAGCAGGCTTTAATAAAGATGTGCTTTCTAATAATAATTTTGATTGCTCAGCCACATCTGGATAATAGCCAAAATGGCTGGCGAATTGTACAAAGTTAGCTATTTTATCCTTCACGAAGAATCCTCTTTAAAACTGTTTTAATAACAAGATAAGAATCATCATCTAAATAATTTTTTATTTATTTTTCAAATAAATTGAATCAATTTTATGAAAACAGTATATGATATGAATATAGATTAAGAAATGAAATAATTAGCAAAGAATGTACCTGCTCTCAGTTAAATAGATTATATTGAATAAATATACAAATAAAACAGATCATGTATATTACATATAAAATAATTAATGAAATTATAAACCCAAAATTCTAATGGTTTATTGGTATAGCAGGAAATCATTTCTATTAATAACATAGTTTACAAAACTATTATGTTAAGGAGTATTGTGTGAGCCAACCTTTTCAATTTGATCCGAAACAGATTACCAAGTCTCTCGAAAATTTTCAGAATTTTTGGCTGAATGCGTGGAAGCCATCAACTAACCAAGCCAATCAGGCTAATGTTGATCCCATGATGCAACAATGGCAAAACTACCTCAGCACCCAATCCCAAGCTTGGCAACAAAGTATGCAATCTATGTTGACCTCACTTCCTGCTTTCACTGCAACCGATACCAATAGTGAAGAAAATGCCAGTTTATCTAGCGCTTACTTCGATAATTTACAAAAAGTTTACGAACGTTCTTGTGATTTCATTCAAAACCAATTAAATCAAGCAGCCTCTCAACAAGGATTAAGTGCAGAAAAAGTAGATAATTTACAGTTCATGACTAGACAATACCTAGCTGCACTCAACCCAAAAAACTACTTAATGACCAACCCTGATGCTCTTAAAGCAGCCATCGATACCAAGGGACAAAGCTTAATCCAAGGCATGCAAAACTACATGAACGACTTGGAAAAAGGTCGTATTACAATGTCCGATGATAGCGATTTTGTTATTGGTCAAAATATTGCTGCAACGCCGGGGAAAGTCGTTCTTAAAAATGAATTAATTGAACTAATTAAGTACACACCAACAACCCCTCAAGTACATGAAGTGCCTTTACTGGTTGTACCTCCTTGCGTAAACAAATACTACCTAATGGACTTAAGCCCAGAAAAATCATTGGTTGAATACCTTGTTTCACAAGGGCAAACTGTTTTCCTTATCTCATGGCGTAGTGCTAATGAGGAAATGAAGCACTTTACATGGGATACATATGTTGAGCGTGGCATCATTGCTGCGAGCAACGCCATTAAAAACATAACGAAACAAGACAAAATTAATGCTTTGGGTTTCTGTATCGGCGGATTAATTTTATCAACTGCTCTGTGTGTTATGAAGGCTCGTGGTGAAGATTGCGTTAATAACGTAATTTTCATGGCATCTTTTGCTGACCACTCTGAACCAGGTGATATCCGATACTTTATTTCAGAAGAATTTGTTCGTTCAAGAGAAGCTCGTGTTCCAAAAGGTGGCATTGTAAGTGGCTTAGAATTGCAAGCAACATTCTCAGCATTGCGCCCTGATGATCTCATCTGGGGCTATGTACAAGACAATTATTTACAAGGCAAAACACCAAGTAAATTTGATTTACTATACTGGAACAATGACTCTGTAGATTTACCACTACCGATGCATACATTCTTCCTGCGTCAGTTCTACCTCAACAATGCGCTTACAAAACCAGGAACTTTACGAGTTTGTGGCATCCCAATTGATTTAGGTGAAATTACCATTCCAACCTACTTCTTTGCGGCAGAGAAAGACCATATCGTACCTTGGAAATCAGTTTATATGGGCATCCCTTTATTTACAGGCAGCCAAGAGAAAAAATTTGTACTTGGTGAGTCTGGACACATTGCTGGAGCCATCAATCCTGTTTCTAGAAATAGACGTGGCTATTGGATTAATGATAATTTATCACAAGGCGATAATGAGTGGTTAGAGTCAGCCACCCATTTACCTGGTAGCTGGTGGCAAGATTTAAGCAGCTGGCTATCAACTCGCTCAGGCAAAAAAATTGCCGCACCAAAATCATTTGGAAATCGTGCTTATCCAGCTATTAGTGATGCACCTGGTGAATATGTTACAGCTACCGCACTTAACGCTGTTATGACTCACTTTATGTAAACAAATGGAGATTTAGTATGACTAAAGTAGTAATTGTTGCTGCAAAACGCACCGCAATCGGTAGTTTTTCAGGCTCATTAGCAAAAACACCTGCGTTTGAATTAGGCGCAACAGTTTTCAAGGCTTTACTTGAAGAAACCAAAGTTAAACCAGAAGATGTTAGTGAAGTTATCATGGGGCAAGTACTAACAGCAGGTGCAGGCCAAAACCCTGCTCGCCAAGCTGTACTTAAAGCAGGCTTCCCTGTTAGCACACCAGCAAGTGTATTAAATGTTGTTTGTGGCTCTGGTCTACGTTCAACACACCTAGCAGCACAAGCTATTAAATCAGGCGATGCTGATATCGTGATTGCTGGTGGACAAGAATCAATGTCTTTAAGCCCATATCTATTGCCTGGCATGAGAACAGGTCAACGCATGGGTGATGGCAAAGTAGTTGATAGCATGGTTGCAGATGGCCTAACTGATGCTTATGAAGGCTATCACATGGGAATCACGGCGGAAAATATTGTTGATAAATACAATATCACCCGTGAAGAACAAGATGAATTCTCTTTGCGCAGCCAAAACCGTGCAGAAGCAGCTCAAAAAGCAGGTAAATTTAAAGATGAAATCGTTCCTGTTATCATTCCTCAACGCAAAGGTGATCCAATCGTCTTTGAAGAAGATGAATATATCAAAGCTGGATTAACCATTGATAAACTTCAAAAATTACGTCCTGCATTTAAAAAAGATGGCACAGTAACAGCTGGTAACTCATCAGGCATTAATGATGGTGCAGCTGCAGTGATGATGATGAGCGAAGAGAAGGCCAAAGAATTGGGTTTAACACCTTTGGCTTATGTAAAATCTTACGCACTAACTGGCGTTGAACCAGAAATCATGGGAATGGGTCCAGTTGAAGCTATCAAGAAAACATTATCATTGGCTAACTGGTCATTGGATGAAGTTGATTTAATTGAAGCAAACGAAGCATTTGCTGCACAATCAATTGGCGTTGACCGTGAACTTAACTTCAACCCAGAAAAACTGAATGTTAATGGCGGAGCAATTGCATTAGGTCACCCTATTGGTGCTTCAGGCACTCGCATTTTAGTAACACTAATACATGAAATGCAACGCCGTGATGCTAAAAAAGGTCTTGCTGCATTGTGTATCGGTGGTGGCATGGGTGTTGCATTAGCCCTTGAGCGCCCATAAAGCAATTTGTGTTTCAACACAATAGAAAATCGCTAGCTTTGCTAGCGATTTTTTTATGGGCAATCATTTAATTAAAAATAATTAATTATTTAAAATACCACCCAATGATAATATTTTTTTCATTTTTACAAAAAGGTTTATAATGCTGCCACAATTTAGAGGATTTTTATTATGCATCAATTAAAAATGGCCATTGCCGGTGCTCAAATACTATTCGTCGCTTTTGGCGCAATGGTTTTAGTACCGTTACTAACTGGTCTTAATCCAGCCCTCGCTCTATTAGGCGCAGGTCTTGGCACATTGCTTTTCCAAATGGTCACCAAAAGAAAGGTGCCCATTTTTTTAGGCTCATCATTTGCCTTTATTGCCCCAATTATCTATTCCATTAGCGAATGGGGACTTCCCAGCACAATGTTTGGTCTATTTGCCGCTGGTTTTATGTATTTTGTATTTTCGCTGCTCATTCGCTGGCGCGGTGTTGGTTCTGTTTACCGACTATTGCCACCAGTTGTCATCGGACCCGTAATCATGGTTATTGGCCTATCTGTTGCAGCAGTAGCCAGCCAAATGGCCATGGGCATGTCAGGCGATCAACAAGTCATGGATTATGGCTTATCAATTATGCTATCAAGCTTCACATTTGCCATTACCGTCATTGTGACTGTATTTGGCACTAAAATGATGAAACTTGTCCCTATTCTGATTGGTGTCGTTGCTGGTTATCTTTTAGCCCTATCACTTGGCGTTGTTAATACCCAAGCCATTATTGATGCACCTTGGTTCTCAATACCTGCATCTGTAACCCCTGAAGTCAATTGGCATGCGGCCTTATTTATGCTTCCAGTTGCAATTGCACCCGCAATTGAACACATTGGCGGCGTCATGGCTATTGGCAACGTAACAGGTAAAGATTACGCCAAGGATCCTGGCTTAGATAAAACCTTAGCAGGTGACGGTTTAGGCGTTTGTATTGCCGGTCTAATCGGTGGCCCTCCGGTAACAACCTATGGAGAAGTAACCGGCGCAGTCATGATTACAAAAAATAGCAATCCTAAAATCATGACTTATGCGGCTATCTTCGCCATCGCTATGGCTTTTTTTGGAAAATTTAATGCTTTCTTAGCATCTATTCCACTTCCTGTTATGGGCGGCATTATGATTTTGTTATTTGGCACCATTGCATCATTGGGTCTAAAAACATTAGTTGATGCCCAAGTCGATTTAATGAAACCCAAAAATCTGGTCATCATTAGCGCAGTATTAACAACCGGCGTAGGTGGAATGTTAATCAAATTTGGCAGTTTTAGTTTTGCTGGTGTTGGTTTATGTGCCATTTTAGCGATAGTGCTAAACCTAATTTTACCTGAAAAAAACGATTAAAATTTTAGTCACAATTCGCAACTTTAAAGCCCTATGCCAATCATAGGGCTTTTATTTTTATCATTATTTTTCAGACATTCTTCATTTTTACCACCAAATAAATATCAATAATCATTTTCCATATTCTAATAGCAAGTTGATATTATTTAACATTCACATGAAATATCCACTCTTATTGGTAAAATCATTAAAACTCATTGGCTTTGTTACGCTAAAGTGCTTTAAAATAAGGCATTTTTTATCTTTGCCACTCTTCTTCATAAGGTATAAGTAATGAAATCTGTGCGCTCTCTTTCCTCAATATTCTTTGCCATTACCTGGATGTTTCTAGGTATGGGCTTATTCATGATTTTTTCCAACGTCAGCCTAGCTGATGCAGGGGTGACATCGGATAAAATTGGTTTTATTAATGCGGGTTTTTACCTTGGTGCCGTTATTAGTGCAATTGCTGCTCAAAAATGGATTTCCAAAGTGGGTCATATTCGATGCTTTGCCATGTTCTCAGCCATAGTCACCATTGGCATGATGATGCATACCATCGTGGAAGATATTACCATTCTCATGATTTTACGCTTTCTAATGGGCTTCAGTTACTATGCTAACTTAATGGTCATAGAAAGCTGGATTAATGAAAAAAGTGATCATGTCAGTAGAGCCATGGTATTGGGCGCATATACCATGACTTTCTATTTATCATTCCTCATTGTTTCTTGGTTAGTTGGCGGTGAATTTGTTAGCAAATATTACATGACGTTGTGTGCAATTTTTGTTGTCTTTGCCATCATTCCTATCATGCTAACCAGAATACAACAACCATCATTGCCTGAAAAAATGCCAATTAGCTTGCCCAAAGTATTTCAAGTCGTTCCGTTGGCTCTAATAGGCAGCTTAGTAGCAGGTATTTGTGTCGGTGGTTTCTTAACCATGTCACCAGTTTTTGTAACCAACAAAGGCTTAGATAATTTAGCTGCTTCAGGTTTTATCGGTGCTGCGGTCTTAGCTGGCATGCTAATTCAAATCCCAATGGGTAGCTTCTCTGTCAAAATAGGCAGACGCATTGCCTTAATGTGCTCATGCATTGCAACCATTATTGGTGCGCTATTGATGTTGTTACCCAACACCATTCCATACGCATTTAATATTGCTTCATTCATTATGGGTTGCGGTATTTTCACACTGTATTCTCTGAGTTGCGCACGTGCCAATGACCGAATTCCAGAAGGTTCAAACGTTGTAGAAGTTGGCAGAAGTTTGTTGTTTTGCTTCTGCATGGGCTCATTTATTTCGCCATTAATTCTTGGCTTTGCAATGAAATATTTCAGCTTTTATGGATTCTCGGTTGTTTATATTATTTCAGCAGCAATCTTGTTTATTGTTTCATTCACACAAGTAAACGTTCCAGAGCGTTTCCGTAAAGCATATGTCAACATGCCTGTGAGTGTGAGTGCTGGTATTGAAACAGGTGTTTATGAAAACCTTCAACATGAAGATACAGACACCCCTACCTTCACCAAAGAAGATGAAGCCATACTAGAAGAAAATAATACTGATGATCAGCAATCGGAACCGAGCAATACAGAAGATGCACCAGTAGAATCAGGCGATGAAAATCAGATTGAAGCTCCAATTGAAAATGAACCAAATAACACAACAGAAGATTCTGAAAACACTGAAAAAATAAAGTAATTAAAAAATAAAAAAGCCTAGCATGATTCAATGCTAGGCTTTTTTTAAACTTGATATACAAGGCTGATTATAGCCCTCTCATCCACTCTTGCCTCAAATTAGCTTGTTCTGGCTGAGCAATAGCAAGATCTAGTTTTTTTAAAATTGTCTCTTTATCCAGTCCCAAACGTCCTTTTAGAACCAAATAATTAGATGCATGATCACTTCTAAAAACCGTTTGTTTTAAATCCAAAGACTCAATCAAATAACGCATTTCTAGAAATAGTTCTTGCTGTGTGAGCGCTTCAAAATCAGGGAATTTAGATAACACTCGTTCCATTCCAAGTGGAAAAGTAACCACCAATGTTGATAAAAATTCCGGTTGACTCGCATTCATGAGTTTTGCCGAGTTCAAAGCATGCTGAGCCGAATATTTTTTACCACCTAATCCATTTAAAATCATCACTGAGCGCTTAATACCTGCTTCACCTAACTTCAATAAGGCATCCAGTGAGGATTCATAGGTTTCACTTTTATTAATTTTTTTCAACACAACATCATCGCCAGACTCACAACCTATATAAGCTAACTTTAATCCCGCATCAGCCAGCTCTTTGAGTTCCGATACTGTTTTATTTTTAACATTGCTCGGCAAACAATAACTGGATACCCGATCAACACTTGGTAGATGATGTTTAATTAATTGTAAAATCTTCATTAAACGTCGCGTCGATAACGCCATCGCATCGCCATCGGCTAAAAAAACTCGACGAACGCCATAATTTGCTGCTGCTTCTAAATCAGCAATGATTTTTTGCTCATCAGTGACTGCAAATTTCTTTTGTGGTTGTGTGTACATTTCACAAAATGTGCATTCATTCCATGAGCAACCATTGGTTACTTGTAAAATCAGTGATTTCGCTTCGCTAGGCGGACGAAAAACTGGCTCTATATATTGAATAGGTAGGTAGTTGCTAAACATTGATTTCCTTTTTTTGTTTTATCAATGATGCCAACTAATACCTAAAGAATCAAGATACTAAATCTTAACATTAGCCAAATGACTTAATAACAAACTATTCTGAATCATTCCTGAATCTTCACTATCCTGCCCCAACTCTGTTTCAATAATTAATAAATTATCTGGGCGCCCAGAGTGCAAGCTCATTTTCATTTTGGCTTTTTTAAAGGGTAATTGATGCTTTTGAGCAAAATCCATGGCTCGTTGGTTCGCTTTTTCTAACATTGATTTCAAGCTGACATCTAAATAAAAATTTTCAACTTGTAAAACCAATATTCGAGCAGCAAACCAATCTGCTTCTTCAGTAAAAACATCTGGGCTTGGTTGGTTAAAATCATGGCGCATGGCTGCAATCATACAAGCAATCATACGAATACTAGGAATAAAAGCTTCACTAATCATATCAACTTGCTTAAAGCCCAATGATGGCGGGCATAAGTGCTTTTGGTGGGCATTGCCATCAACAGCCATATACCAGCGACGCAAAGCTTCAGATGAGTTTTGTTTAGCTGTATCCATTGTTTTAATCGCTGCTGTTGTCATGATTGACCTCCAAAGTCGTTTGACTAATTTGATTATGAAGCCTATTTGTTGCAGCTGTATGAAGACATAAAAAAACAGCCGCTACAAAAGCGGCTGTTTTCCTTTTATTTTGTTCAGTGATTCATTTATATTCAAATCACGCACACGCAAAAAGGCGCCGCTCAAATGTGCGGTACCAATAATAATAAGAAGTAAAGTTCATATTTTGCGTATTCATACTGATATCCTATAAGGCATTTCACCATGCTGTCAATCATTTTTTAATTAAAAATAATCAACTACCCCACTTTTGCATCAATTGATGATCAACCTTCAGTTGATCTAAAATTCGTGCAACAACGAAATCCACCATATCTTGTACCGTTTGCGGATGATGATAAAAACCAGCGGCCGGAGGTAAAATAGTTGCACCAGCCTGAGCAAGATTAAGCATGTTTTGTAAGTGAATCACAGAAAAAGGCGTTTCTCTGGGAACGATAATTAATGGTCGTTTCTCTTTAATACTAACATCTGCCGCGCGTTCAATTAGATTATCTGATAAACCATGACTAATGGCAGCAATGGTACCCATGCTAGCAGGACAAATAACCATTGCATCGGCAGGATTAGTACCTGAAGCCAATGGAGCGAACCATTCCTCTTTACCAAAGACTCTTAAAGAGTCGCCTACTTGATAGCGTTCTCTTAACATAGTTTGGCAAGTACTTGCTTGAGCAGGTAAGGTCAAATCCATTTCTTGCTTGGCAACTACTTGAGCAGCTTGAGAATACAAGAGCCAAACATTTTTTTTTGCTGCTAATAAACATTCCAATAATCTCATGCCATAAGGCATGCCAGATGCACCAGTGAATGCTAACGTAATCGTTTGTATATTGCCTGAATTCAAAAAGAAACCCCACTGCCAATCAATTTATAAAACCAGACTATTATATAACAATCTATTACTTCTTTGATTACCTACCAACACCCATACATAAAAAATTCATTATAATTAAAATTATAATGTAATATTTTGTTACCATGATTAGCAAAATCTATATTCTGCCGTAAGATTATCTAGTCCAAAGTAAGTTAACAACACGAAATAGTGGGTAAAACACAGGAAAATTATGTCTGTAAAAAAATTTTTAGTAGCTGTATTAACTATGCTTTCACTTAGTGCCTGCCAAACAACAGATACAAACAATGTCAAAAATGATGATTATATTGTCATTAAAGATACAAAATTATTCAACTACCGAGCCTTACCAAAACGAGAAGAAGCTCCGACTGTCAGTATTCAAAGTAAACTCAACATTACCAATGCCGCTGAGTGCATTCAAAACCAACTAAAACAAAAGTTTAAGTTGCCAGAAGGTTTTTATGAAACAAAATCTTACGCAGATAGAGGCACTACTGTTTCTTTGGTTAATCCTTTTACCAAAATAGAAGGTTTAGTGTTTGAAATCGTACCTGATGGCATCAGTGGCAGTAAAATTCACTTATACTCAAACGGCACCATGATTTCTCGTGCTTGGCAGAATTTGCCCAACCAATGCCAATAATTTTGCTAGTATTATTTCGCTTTATTGCAAATTTGTGAGAAAATAACAACTTTGCTAATCGCAATCGGTTTAAGTAAGATTTTTATTAACCCCAAGTGCCGATGAGGCAATGGATAGAGCAACAAAATTACCTGATTTAAGTAGGTAAGGATTTTTAGAATGATGGATAATGAAACAAGCATGGGCGCTGCGCTAAAAGCTGCAGTACAAACCATGAGCAAGAAAAAACAAACAGAAATGATTGCCGATCATATTTATAAAAAATATGACGTCTTTAAGAAATTTAAGCCGTTGGCAATCGGTATTGATCAGGATTTAATCAATCATCTACCACAATTTGACTCTACCCTAGTGGCCCGTGTTCTAGCCAACCACTGCCGTCGTCCACGCTATATCAAAGCATTGGCACGCGGTGGAAAACGTTTTGACTTGAACAATCGCTTCAAAGGCGAGGTAACAGAGGAAGAACAAAAAATTGCTCAAGCACACCCATGCATGCAGAATGAGCAGCCTGTAGAAACAGTTGAAAATACGGCTGCAGCTGAAACTGTCGTACAAAATCCGTCTACTACTGAAAATTAATCATACAATGAAGCCATACTCTAAAAGTATGGCTTTTAGCTATGCCTATATTTGATAGTCACTGCCACCTTAATCATTTCCCGATTATTGAGCAATTACCCATTATCTTAGATGAGTGCCAGCATCTAGGAATACAGCAATTTCTACTGCCCTCTACTCAAGCAAATGAATTTGCAAATATTCAGCACATCTCAAAAATCTATCCCACCAAAATTTACCCTGCCTTTGGTTTTCATCCCTTTTGGGTAAATGATATTCAAAATACTGATTGGATTGATTTAGAAAAATATCTGCATCAAAATCCACATGCTGCCATTGGCGAAATTGGATTGGATTTTTACAACAAACCAGATCAACAAACCAAAGAGCAACAAATTCTAGTGTTTGTCCGCCAATTACAATTAGCGCTAGAGCTAGACCGCCCCATTAGTTTGCATCTAAGAAAAGCCAATCAAGAATTTTGGTCTATTATCAAAAACTATCCAATTAAAGGATTAATGCATGCCTTTTCAGGCAGCCTAGAAGAAGCCAATGCGTTTATTAAAATAGGCTTTAAATTAGGCATTGGCTCTATCTTACTCAATCCGACTGCAAAAAAAATACGCCAAACCATCAAGCAAATTGATTTAGCGCATATTGTATTAGAGACAGATGCTCCGTATATGAAACCTCAGGCGGCAAATGAAACGTTTAATCATCCTAAAAACATTCTTCATATCGCACAAGAAATAGCCAACCTAAAAAATATTCAATTAGAACAAGTCATCCATACTACCCATCAAAACACCTTAAATACACTTAATATTTAAGAGGTGTTATATCTTCCTCATTCTTAATATCCCTATTCTCATCTTCATTTCATGAATTTATTTAGCCTTATTACCATGATCTATGGTAAATTTTTATTTGTATGACTAAAGCATTACAATAAATGCAATATATTGGTTTAATATAATAAAAAACATATTAAATAATCATTTTAGATATCAACCACCATTAGATTAATCCATAGGCAACGCACAGATTACTTAGTACAAATTACATAATAATATATTGATAATATTAGGAAAGACCATGAAATCAGCATTTGATACAGATTACTTTATTATCGGTTCTGGATTTGGTGGCAGCGTTGCAGCAATGCGTCTAACAGAAAAGAATTACAATGTTATTGTCGCTGAACAAGGCCATTATTTTACGCCAAAAAATATGCCTAAAAGCACCAGTAATATTCGTCAATTTTTATGGTTACCCATTCTGGCATGTCGTGGTTTTTTTGCTATGAACCTATTCAAACACATGCTGGTTTTACATGGCAATGCGGTAGGTGGTGGCTCAATCGTATATGCAAATACCCTGCTGATTCCAAGTCAATCCATCTGGGAGCATGGCTCTTGGGCGGGATTAAACCAATGGAAAAACATCATGCCCACTCATTATCAAACGGCACAATCTATGCTTGGCGTGACAACAAACCCGACTTTAGCTGATGCAGATACCACGCTTCAGCAAATCAGTACATATGCAAATGCGAGTGCTAGCTTTTACCGCACTAGAGTGGCTGTATATTTTGGCGAAAATGATGAACAAGCACACCCTATCATTAATGGAGACCCATATTTTCATGGCCAAGGTCCTGTTCGAAAACCTTGTGTTAGTTGTGGCGGTTGTATGGTGGGCTGTCGATTTCTAGCTAAAAATTCTTTAGATTTTAATTATTTATACTTTGCAAAAAAACAAGGCGCCAATATTTTGGCACAAACCACGGTGACAAAAATTGAACCATTGGGTATTGAAAAAGATGGCAGTGATGGCTATCGAATTACCGTAAAAACAGCTGGGCAAGCAAAACGATGTATAACTGCTCGCAATGTTATTCTCAGTGCTGGCAGCCTTGGAACCCAAAAATTATTATTTTCCATGCGAGACAAAGGTTATTTACCGCACATATCTAATGCTTTAGGAAAAAATATTTTTACCAATGCTGAATCCTTAATTGGCATCCGCTTTCCAAATACAACCAAAGATTTTTCAAAAGGCATTGCCATTGGGTCAGGTATTTATTTAAATGATGGGACACACATTGAAGCAACTCGATTTCCAGCAGGTTCAAATATTGCTAGCCTTTTAGGCATCATTATGAATTACACTCGTACAGGACGATTGCCACTTTGGAAATGGCTAACTAAGATAATCAAATTAGCGCTAGGGCACCCTGTTAGATTTTGGCAAATTATACGGCCTAAAAATGTAGCTCGTGAATCAATTATTTTTTTATGCATGCAAGCAACCCCCTATCCGCTGCAAATTATATGGAAACGCAGTTTTTTAATGCCTTGGCGCAAGCATTTAGCAACTCAAGGAAAAGCCATTCCTAGCCATATTCCTTCAGCAACCAATCTGGCGTTAGAAGCTGCTGAAAAACTCAATGGTTCCGCGTTTAACTGCATTGCGGATGTCTTTCTAAAAATTCCAGCTACCGCACATTGCATGGGCGGTGCTGCTCTCGCTAAATCTGCAGAATATGGCGTATGTGATGCTCAACATCGGGTATTTGGCTATCAAAATTTATATGTAATTGATGGCTCCAACATTTCGACCAATTTAGGAGTCAATCCTAGCCTGACTATTACGGCTTTAGCCGAAGCAGCAATTAGCCATATTCCACCGAAAGAAATTGAATGAATTCATTACAATTACTCAAAGAGCAATTCAAAACTCTGCACCAAGCCAGTCGTGAAACCACAACGGTCACATGGACAACTAGGGCTCATCGTTTAGATAAGCTAAACCGCATGCTACGTGAACACCAAGAAGCTATTTGCAAAGCCATTAATCAGGATTTTGGTCACCGCAGCACCGATGAAACATTATTATGTGAATTCTTCCCAACATTATCCGGTATAAAACACGCCAGAAAACATGGAAAAAAATGGATGGCGCAACGCAAAATAGCGACCGATTGGTGGTTTTGGCCTGCGAAAAATACCATCCAACCACAGCCACTAGGTCTTGTCGGTATTATTGCGCCATGGAATTACCCATTATTTTCAACAATGGGTCCAGTAATTGCAGCCCTGGTTTCTGGTAATCGAGTCATGGTTAAAACATCAGAATATGCACCCGCTTTTAGCCAATGGTTAGCCGAAACGGTACCACTGTACTTTAATGCTGATGAGCTTGTGATTATAGAAGGCGATTCAAGCATTGCATCTGAATTTTCTGCCTTACCATTCGATCATTTACTCTTTACTGGCTCAACGGCGGTTGGCAAAATGGTCATGAAAGCTGCCAGCCAAAACCTAACGCCTGTTACTTTAGAGCTTGGCGGGAAATCACCTGCAATTGTGTTAGAAGATGCCAACTTAGAACATGCAGTGTCTCGCATTCTCAGTGGTAAATTAATCAATGCAGGACAAACATGCATTGCACCTGACTATGTCTATTTGCCAGAAAATCATATAGATCAATTTATTGAGCTAGCCAAAAAATGGGTAAAAAAACATTATCCCAATATGGCGACCAATCCCGATTACACTCATATTATTAATGCACGAAGAAAAAAGCATTTGCAAAATATCATTGATGAAGCTAAATCCAAAGGAGCGAACTTCATTCCATTAAGCGACTCTATCAACCACAATCACAATACTTTATTACTACCATTCTTAGTCACTCAATTACCCAATGACACGCTTCTCATGCAAGAAGAAATTTTTGGTCCTATCTTGCCACTGCTAACCTATAGCAACATCAACAAAGCTTTAATGGATATTCGAGCCAATCCGCGTCCATTAGCCTTATATGTATTTGGCAAAAATCAACAGGATATTCAAAATGTCTTAAACAATACCGTTTCTGGTGGCGTTTCTGTGAATGATACTTTGTATCATGTGGCTCAAGAAAAGCTGCCCTTTGGTGGTGTTGGCGCATCAGGCATGGGTGCTTATCATGGCAAAACAGGATTTGAAACATTTTCGCATCTAAAACCCATTTTTAAACAATCCAAAATCAATGGCATGTCATTACTCTTGCCACCATATGGTCGATTATTTAAAGCCTTATTGCGGTTTTTAATGCGCTAGCGATTGACGATAACAACAATTTTTAAATACCATCAAAAAATGATAATGTAACCATCAAATATGGCTGCATTATCATTTATTTTTATTTCGTCTCACTACCAATCAAACGGGCAAATTACTTAAAAGTTTCGGCAATTCAGAGAAATTATCTATGACGAAATTAGCGCCATAACTTAAAAAACGCTCCCGTGTTTGAATGCGATATTTGTCTTTTTCATTTTCATCTAAAACAGCCCATTCCTCTTCGCTTAACCCCATTTCTGAACTACCCTCAACAACACCGATAGTTCGTACACCAGCAGCCAATCCTTCTGCAATATCACTTTGCGTATCACCAACTTTAACCACTGCATCAACAGATGCAATACCCAATGTTTGCATGTTTTTAAACACCATATAAGGATATGGTCGGCCAAAACCATCGACATGATCCGCACAATACCAAACATCAGGCTCATAACCATAAGCTTTTGCGCCCACGGTAACAATTTCCATCATCTTATGGTTATATCCTGTCGTCGAACCTATTTTCATACCCATATCACGAATAGCTTGAATGGCTTCTAAAACATAAGGTTTTGGGGTTGCATGTTGGCTCAAACTGCTTAATAACTGTTTTTCAAACAAGATATAAATGTCATCAATATCACTTTGTGTAAAATCACGCTGATAATGTGCTAGAAACAATTCTCTAATTCGTGGCATATTTAGCATGGTTTCAATATGGTCACGCTTTGCCATGCCCATTGGCTCACGAATCTCCTCTAAAGTAACATCTAAATTCCATGCCTTAAATGCTTCCATAAAAGCTTTAACTGGCGCCATGCAACCAAAATCCACTGTTGTACCAGCCCAATCAAAAATAACGGCTTGAATACGTGCCATGCCTACGCCTCTTCTTTCATATAATTTTGAATAATACGAGTCACTTCTAAAACATCTTCCATATAGATTTCACCAATATTACCCAATCGAAAAGTATCGGCATCGGTTAATTTACCAGGATAAATAGCAAATCCTCGTTCTTTAATGTAGGCATACATTTTATTAAAATCAAATCGATTCGTTGGGAACATAAATGTTGTAATAAATGGCGATTGAACTTTTTCATCAATGTATGGCAACACACCAACTTTGGCTAATTCAGTGCGCATGACGCGATTATTATCCTTATAGCGCTGAAAACGAGCCACAACACCGCCTTCTTCTTCCAACTCTTGCAACGCTTGTTCAAATGCTAAAACAGTATGAGTAGGAGAAGTAAAGCGCCATTTTCCATCTTGTTCCATGGTTTTCCACTGCTCATACAAATCTAAACTCAAACTGCGAGCGATATTTTTACAGCTTGCTAAATGCTTACGGTTAGCAATGACAAAAGCAAAACCAGGAACCCCTTGAATGCATTTATTGGCACTACTGATTAAATAATCAATGTGCCAATCTCCCATGGGAATTTCAATCCCACCAAAGCTACTCATCGCATCCACAATCATATTTTTACCATGTTGGTGAACCACATTGGCCACTGCTTGAATATCATTTAACATGCCAGTTGTGGTTTCACAATGAACAATAACAACATGTTTAATATCAGTTTCTTTTTGTAGCAATGCTTCAACTGCGTTAGCATCCACCGCCTCTGAAAATGGCAATCGCATCCAAATATAATCAATCTTGGCATAATCCAAAATAGTCGCAATGCGCTCGCCGTACGCACCATTGCTAATCACCAATGTTTTTTCATCCGACCGTATAACGCTGGTTAATACCGATTCCACACCAAAACTGCCGCTACCTTGCATTAATACTGTGGTGTAATTTTGCTCATTGACATGTGCTAGTTTTAATAAGGTTTTGCGGATATTTTGCGTAATGATTTTATAATCATCATCCCAAGTACAATGATCAACCAACATGGCTTGCTTAACCGTTTCACTGGTGGTTAATGGCCCCGGCGTTAATAATTTATAAGATAACATTTCCATTTTCCTCGAAACCTTTAGCATTAATATTTATTATGAAAAAATGCTTTGTGTTCTTCTAATAAATCCGTTGTTAGTGGCTGCCTGAAAGATTTTGGATATGCCGATTTCTGCTCGCTATCAGTGACTTCTCCTTCATACAAAGCATTTGGATAAGATGCTTGCAATCCTTTTCTACCTTCTTTAATAATTACTTCGGCCATTTTCATAACAACGGGATTGGTTTTATCCCCTTTATCAACAATGGCTATCGCTTCAGTTAAAGCAAAATTACCTTCAATGGGATCAATCAAATCAATTGGTAAACCTTTTGCTTTATCCAATACCGGCTGTTGTCTCAAACCAAAACCAAACACAACTTCACCCGCTCGCGATTTTTTTAATGGCGCAGAACCTGATTGTTCAACATGAGGACCTGCATTTTCAATAATGCTATTCATAACCGCTTTTCCCTCATCGCCCTGACCATATTCAGATATGATGGCTTGGGTTAATAACCATGCAGTCGAAGAGCCATTTGGATCAGAAATAGAAATAAGATCTTTGTATTCAGGCTTACCTAAATCTTTTAATGATTTTGGCTTTGCCAACCCTTTCTCCGCTAATTCTTGAGTATTAACAATAATCGTGCCTTCTTGACTCGTAATTGGCGCATAAAAATCAGGAAATTTCTGCAATGTCTTGCGCTCAAACGTCAATGGGATAAACATATTGTTTTGTTGTTGAGCGCTATCTAAAAAATACGAACTCATGGTAACCATATCCGCTTCAATATTTTTACCCTCTGCCAACAAACGTCCACCCAATTCAGATGTACCAAATGTTTGCAGTAAATATTGCCCATCAAAACCAGCGCCTTTAAGTGCTTCTTCCATTGCTTGTTTGGCTTCATCATCAGCATTGGTATAAATAACCACTTGCTTTACAACCGTTTTTGAAGCGTTATCAGAACCACCACAAGCACTTAAACCCAAAATAATAGCGGTTAATAAACACCCTTTTTTTAACTTGCTTTGCATTCTACTTTCCTTGACATCGATAAACGTTTAACTAGCGGTAATTGAATAGAAATTTTTGAAAACACCCGAACCAATGCCAACATTGCTAAATTGGTTAATAAAATTAATATGGATAAAATAAAAATCTCATCAAATTTAGCGAAGTGTTGTAACTCTTTAATTTTGGTGGTTAATACCATGGTGCGTGCACCAGTGATGAAAATAACAGCGCTGACCGTTACCATCGCATTGATAAACAAATATGAAAAAATCTGTAACAACGTATTTTTAGCATTGGGCAAAATCACTCGGAAAAAAGTTTGCAACCACGTATCGCCCATTAAACTAGCAGCATCTTCCCAATGATGATTCATCTTACTTAAAGCATCTTTTGCCATTAAATAAGGCGTTGAGAAAAAGTGAATCACATTACACAAAACAATGATTGCTAAAGTATTGTGCAAACTACTTCCTGAGAAAAATAACAAATAGGCAATACCTAAAACCATACCTGGTATGGTGTTGGTCACAATAACCAATGCTTGCAACAACCACTTACTTGTTAACTTTAGCTGTGAACGAGCCACTGTTAGTGCGCTGGTAAATGCAATAAATGTGCCCAATATTGCCGTTAGCAATGCTACTAATAATGAGTTTTTATAAGTACTCATCATGCTTTCTGACGTTAAAACATCTTGCAAGGTAAATGCATTAAACCGCAAAATATATGGCCAATTTTCAGTTAATGGCGCAATAAACATCACCAGAAAAACACCAACGACACTCAAGACAATCCACATTGCAGCCAAACCAAAAATACTGTCTTGCCACCACGAACGTTTTAATTCCACTTGATTGTGTGCATTAGCTGTCACATTAAAACGAGATAAATATTGCAATAAAGAAATACTGAGAACAGACGGCAACAACATCATAATGGCAATTACCGCACCATTTTCAAACGATGGATTCACACCTAACATTTGTTGATACAACTGCGTTGCCACCACCTCAAAACGACCACCTACTGAAGCGGGAATGCCGTAATCTGTAAATGATAAGAAAAAGGCCTGAACCATTGCAGCAGCTAATGTGCCTAATAAGGGACGCAATAAAGTAGTACGGAAACGACGCCATGCGCTATCCTGCATGACCATAGAAACAATGATGAATTTTTTATCTATATATTTGAATGCATTATTTAATAATAAATAACAAATTGGCAAAGTGTATAAGGTGTAACCCATTAACAAACCTTTGAAGCCATAAATATCACTAAAGATTTGAATACCCATTAATTGCGTTAATAACCCTTGCTTGCCAAAAGTATAAATAATCACAAAACCATAAGTAATGGTTGGCAATAACATGGGCAATTGCACGCCAATATGTAAAATTTTCTTTAGCTTATTGGGCAGATGAGTCATATTAACGGCATACACAACAATAAATGCCAATATCGTTGCCAAAAATGCCGTTGCCACCGAAACCAAAAAGCTGTTCATCAATGCTGCTGTAAATTTTGGATTTTGTACAATGGCATAAAAATTATCCAAGCCAAATCCATCTTTACCCCAAAAAGCTTTTTGCAATAACATCAGCATGGGCACCACTAAAAATGCTGACAATATCACCATGGCTATGCCATATAACCCTTTAACTTCAAGCTGTTTTTCGCGCATTATGCTCTCCGAACAGCTGATAAATATTATGGCGCTTAATGTGCAATTGATTCAAAATAAAATCTTTTACAAAATCGCAGGCTGGAGATTCAATAATTTCTTGTGGCGTACCATATTGTGCAATTTCACCTTGATTTAAAATTAAAATCTTATCTGATAATGTCATCGCTTCTTCTGGATCATGCGTAACAATTAACGTAGTCAAATGCAAGGTTTTTGCAATGGTTTTAATGCGCTCTTTAATCGATTCTTTAATCACCCCATCTAATGCACTCAATGGCTCATCTAATAATAAAACCCGCGGATTCATGACCAAGGTGCGAGCCAATGCCACTCGCTGTTTTTGACCACCCGATAATAAATTAATGTTTTTATGAAGATGCTCAGATAATCCCAATAACGTTATCAACTCTTGCACTTGCACTGGACTGGGCTTGTTTTTTAAATTGCGGATGCCATATTCCACATTCTGTAAAGTGCTTAAATGTGGGAATAAAGCATAATCTTGAAAGACGATATTAAAACCACGCTTGTGCATCGCTACCCGTGTTAAATCCTCACCCTGATATACCAAACTACCTGAATCCGATTGCGTTAAACCGAGGATTATGTTCAATAAAGTGGTTTTTCCGCAGCCAGATGGTCCTAAAATTGAAACAATATCTCCGCTGGCAACATCAAAATTAATATTTTTTATAACGTTAATGGCACCGTAGCTTTTACTGATATTTCGTAGTGACAACATGCGAATTACCCTAATCCATGACAATAGACGTAGAGTATAAAAGTTGAATATTACATGGAGATGAAAAATAATCTGTTGTTAATAGAGCTGGTACATTAGGTATTTTTTTGAAAAAAATTCATCAAATAACGTAAAACAATAATGATAAAAACATAAATAATGCTAAAATTTTAAAATGAATTTCGGGAAATCATTCTTATCTTTCATCAGTATTCCTTAGCCATTCTCACTCGAGATTCTCGAAAAGAAACAGGATAAATCATGAAAAAAATAACCAATCTACTCTTTCTTTCATTAGCTTGTAGTTATATTCATGCTGCTGATTTAA
Source organism: Vitreoscilla sp. (assembly GCA_030150505.1). Taxonomy (GTDB): domain Bacteria; phylum Pseudomonadota; class Gammaproteobacteria; order Burkholderiales; family Neisseriaceae; genus JASLFS01. Next base: position 33,343 of record JASLFS010000016.1, read on the forward strand.
ATATTGAAATTTATAACCCAGGTGAAAACAGTATGTTTTCGGTCTCTTCTGAATTAATCAGTGGCCCAACCGAAATCATTCTAATTGATGCACAATTTCAAAAAAATGATGCCCAACATTTGGTTCAGATAATCAAAGATTCTGGTAAAAAATTAACCACTATTTACATCAGCCACTCAGATCCTGACTTTTACTTTGGCTTGGAAGCCTTACAGCAAGCATTTCCTCATGCAAAAATTGTGGCTACGCAGGCAACCGTTAACACCATCAAAAGTAATTACCAATTAAAAGCAAATTATTGGTTTCCCAAAATGGCAGAAAATGCCCCGAATAAAATTATTGTGCCTACTGCATTAACAGAGAATCAACTGTATGTTGATGGCGAAATATTACAAATCAAAGGGGATGATATTGACCCAGAACACACTTACGTTTGGATACCACAACAGAAAACCATTGCTGGCGGTGTTAATGTTTATGGAGATAATATTCATGTTTGGATGGCTGATAATCAAACTGCTTCCTCACAAAGTAAATGGCAAAAAACCTTACAACAAATGACTGCATTAAAGCCAACCACCGTCATTCCCGCACATTTTTTACCTGAAGCAAATTTAGATTATCAATCTATCCTTTATACAAATCAGTATATTACTAACATGCAAAATGCCATTCAGAAAACAGAGAATGCGCAAGCAGCCATCACATTCATGAAGCAACAATATCCAAATCAAAAAGAAATTGGCTCTTTAGAAACAAGTGCAAAAGTTTTAACTGGTGAAATGCAATGGCCTTAAGCAATCAAAAGTAACCATCATTAAATCAGATAAAAAAATACGCTAAACCGTTATAAACATCGATTTAGCGTATTTCTTATTTTACAAATACCAATAATATTGAAGCAATCTGATGACTCAAGCGACTGAGAAACTATCGAATCCCCAAGCACCTGATGGCATTTTCATTGGTGTAATATCCCATCCATAGGCTGCCTGAAGATTAGCATGGGTTAAAACATCTTCTTTACAACCTTGTTTTAACACTTTTCCTTCATGCATCAATATAAAATAATCTGCATAATTTGCAGCCAAAGATAAATCATGTAAAACCATGATACATGATAATTTTTCTTGCTGTGGATGCTGCTTTAAAGCTTGCATTAACTGATGTTGGTGACGAATATCCAAATGATTATTGGGCTCATCCAATAACAATATTTCTGTGTTCTGTAAAAAAGCACGTGCAATCGCTGCCCGTTGTTGTTCCCCACCTGAGAGCTGTTGAATACGTTTATTCGCCATGCTCATTAAACCAAAATGCTCAAGCCATTTTTTAGCTTCTGCATTATCTTGTTCTGATGGACGGGTAAACCAAGAAATATGCGGATATCGTCCTAATAAAACATAATCCAATACAGTTAAACTAACTGTAAAATTTTCATGCTGTCCAACCCAAGCAATTTTACCTTGCTTCACAACCTGATTGATTTCTTGTTGATTACAGCGCACCTGCAAACCATATTGCCCTAAAAGCCCTTTTAACAGGGTACTTTTACCAGCACCATTCGGGCCAATAATCGCACAATGAACACCCTTAGGAATCGCTAAATGTTCAATATCCAAAACACATTGATTATGAAAATTAACCTGAGCTTGCTGAAGCTCAAAAACCATTTCAGTTTTCATTAGCCTCTACTCGCTTTTAAGAATAACCACAAGAAAAAAGGTGCCCCAAAAATAGCAATGACAATGCCAACAGGAACATCAACAGGATAAACCACTGAGCGGGCAACAGTATCAACCAACAACAAAAACACTGCGCCAATAATGCTTGAAATAATCATGATTTTTTGGCGGCTACCACCATAAACACGAGAAACTACATTGGGAATCATCATCCCAACAAAACCGATAATGCCCGATAAAGATACCGCAGCACCCGTTAAAATAGCGGCACCCATAATGGTTAATATTTTGGTTCGATTAACATTAACGCCCATGGATGTTGCAGTTTCTTCACCTAGCATCAAGCAATCTAATTGGCGACCTAAGGAAATTAATAAAATCAAACCAATAATAGCGCCGATTAAAGCATAATGAATGGGAATAAATCCTGCATTGGCAAGGCTACCCATCAACCAATTGGTTGCGCTACGCAATACCATATCATCAGAAACAAACATGATGAGATTCACAATCGCACCGCAAAAAGCACTGAGAACGAAACCAATAACCAATAAACCAACTCGACCTCCGCCAAACAAGTGATGTGTTAGCAAAACCAATAAACAAACAACACTTGCGCCAATAAAAGCCGCAATGGGAATGCCAATACCAACACTTCCAATCGCTAACATACTTACCACGCCCAATGCCGCGCCACTAGAAGTACCAATCAAACTAGGATCTGCCAAAGGGTTTCCAAATAAAGCTTGTAAGGCTGCGCCACTACATGACAATGCCGCACCAATTAACAAAGCGGTTCCAATACGAGGCCAGCGCAATTCCCATAGCTCAATAGGCAGCTGCTCTGGGCGAATCCACTCGTCTCCGCCCATGCCAAGGCAAACATAAACCAATACAGCTAGAATTACCGTTGATAACCCTAGCTTCACCAATGAACTCATTACTTTCCCATCTTCTTAGATTACTTACCCAATTGATGCAGTTTTTGTACCACTTTTGAGCTATCTAAACCCAAGCGTAAGAAATCTTTGGCATCCCAAGCCACTACTTTATTATTTACCGCAGCAGGAGAAGCTTTAATTTCAGGTTGAGCTTTATATTTAGCCAAACCACCTAATACACCTAAATTATGAGAAGCAATCACAATAACATCTGGCTTCGCTGTTAACCAAGCCTCACGAGACATCGGCTTCATGCCATCAATACTTGCAGCAGCATTAACCCCACCCGCTTGGCGGATAAGGTAATCACCAACGGTATTTTTACCTGCAACCAAACGGCCATCATAGCTTAACAAATACCGTTTATTGCTTTTAGGCAAAGCTTTCATTTGCGTTTGCCATTTGCTTGCTAGTTGGTTAGCTGCTTGGGTTTTGCCAGTTAGCTGCCCAATAGTTTTAATCCCACGAATATAATCTTCACCTGTTTCTTTTGGTGAAACATTCACAGCTTTAATTCCTACTTTATTAAGTTGTTGATACAAACCTGCTGGTTGAACCATCCAAGAACCGATAACCACAGTCGGTTTAAGTGCCACAATTGGCTCTGGACTTAGCGCTCGATATACACCAACATCTTTGGCTTTAGATAAACTTTTATGATGGCTACTATTATTATCTCGACCGATAACATCAGCTGAAGCACCAATGGCAACAACAATATCTGCAACATCAGGAGACAGTACAACAATTTTCTCTGCTAGCGCCGCTTGCATCATCAAAACAGTGCTTAGTCCCAATACTAATTTCTTCATTTCATTCCTATTCTATTTTATTACTGAGGCAATTGGCATTGTGCAATCTCACACAAAGCAGCTTGCCAACTTGCTAACTCTGCTTGGCCTTCTGACCGCTGTCCAAATAAAGTTAAAGCAATATCACCATTTTTATCAAATGCCTCTAAGCAGCTAACTAGACCATCTTGGCAATATCTGAATACCACCCAGACATCTTGAATTTTTTCATCATCCAAGTGTAAAACAAAATCATTCTCTTTACTATCCAATATATTTAACCAACCGCGCAATCTTTTCACATTATGAATAGTACCCGTTTGAATTTGCACCGCACCACGATTACCAACAAAAATCATCACTGGAATTTCTTGTGCTTGCACCAAATTCAAAATAGTTTCAATACTCTCTTTTTGTAAACGAAATGCATGATTGGCTGGTGCTTGTTCAAAAGCAGCGATTCGAGACAAATCATAATCTGCTATTAACTTATTAAACTGATGGACGTCTTTCATCTCAAACCAAGATGAATGATATTGACTCAACTCTTGCTCTGAAAGTTTTGGATTGCTTTGTATTTGACGTTTAAAGTCATTTTTAAAAATAGGCTTAATTTCGCTATCGTGCGTACTAAGCATCTCCTGCCAAGCAGGTAAATATGATTCATCTTGTAAATATACTTTTTGGACAGCCAAACCATATTCATCAAAAAATTGAATTGAATGCAACTCTCTTTCATGGGCAAAGAAAGTATATGCCAATGCTGCATGCCATCTACTTGTAAACAACCGAACATCAATTCCGCCTGCATTCACCGCGATACCAAACTGCTCAGTCACTTTTAAGTTTTTATAAACCCCTACTTTTTCATGAACGGCCACATCATTTCTCACAGTGCACTGCAAAGGCCCCATGTTTTCTAGCTTTTGTAAGATAGTCCTAGGATCATCCAAATAAATAACACCAGGAGCATCTGCCAATAAAGCACCTTCCCCTACGCCTAAAGCATCTGCACCATCTTTTTGTCTTAAATACGGCTGCTCTTGCTTTAACTGCAAGTATTTTTCCCAATGATTCATTGATTCTTCTCTTAGTCAGGGTTAAACAATAAAGTGAATTATACTATTAATAATGATAGTGATTTACACTATTAAAGAAATTAAAGGTAAAAAAAAGCTCCCTTTATTACAAGGGAGCAAATGAATAATCCCATCAGGAATCAATCACTACCATTCTGCAAATTTCTTAATAACGGGCATCTTTCGGCTTTTTACGATTTGGCCAGTCATTTACTTTTCCAGCAAAATCTGGTCTTGGCATATGAGTAAAGTACTCAGATACATCAACAGCTTCTTGATCTGTTAATACTCCGCCTTGTCCCCACATACCATCTTTTTGAACACCCATTGGCATATTGTATTTAACAAATTGAGCAGCTTTATAAGTACGAGCTAAACCAGCACCAATGTTAAAAGATTCATCACCCCATAAAGGTGGGAAAATAATATTACCACGGCTATCTTTCATTCCTTCACCATTATCACCATGGCAAGTAGCGCACTGCATAGCATAAATGTCTTTACCACGCTCTACATTAGGAACCAATGATTCATCAACAGGACCTGAGTTAACCAATTTAACTTTAACATCTGCTGGCTGTGTTTTACTCAACCAATCCATGTAAGCTAACATTGCTTTCATTTCCTTCGAATCAACTGCCAATGGCTTACCATTCATTGAGCGTTGGAAACAACCGTTAATACGCCCTGCCAAATTAACCTCTTTACCCGAACGAGGCATCACTTTTGGATACTGATGGCTCGTGGTCAAATAAGGTGCGCCAAACTCTTGTTTACCTTCCGCAATATGGCAACTATTACAGTTCATAGATGCGCCAACATTATCAGGCAACATGCGTTTGGTTTCATTTAATAATAATTTACCGTAACGGATTTCTTCAGCGTTTGCCTCATTAGCAATCTCTAAATCATCCGGAATCATGTATTCACCAATTTTTTTACCTGATTCATTAACGATTTCAAATTTTTCTGGGTTAGAGCCTGTTAATTTAGGTCCTGATAATGAATAAGCACCTACTCCAACTAAGGCAACCACAACAGCGGCCACTGACCATTTAGCTACTTTACTCATTTACTGTCTCCCTTAGATGGTTGAACATTCGGCGCTTTATTATTAATAAAGTGACGAGTTTTAGCGACATCTTTAGCAGTCACTTCAGGAGCAGTATTGTTCCAACTATTGCGAATAAAGTTTACAACACTTGCTACATCTTCATCACTTAGATTATTAAATGCTGGCATAACAAATGCCATTTTATCAGCTGGCGTATGAGGCATCGCAGCACCTTCAAGCGTTACCTGAATAACTGACTGAGCATTTTGAGCGTACACTGCACTATTATTATTCAATGCAGGGAAAATTCGTGGTACACCAGCGCCGTCTGCACGGTGACAAGTGAAACAATATTCAACATACAATGCTGCACCACGATTGGTATTATCGTAAGTATTGTTCAATAACATTTCAGTTGTCTTATCTTCTTTTTTAGGCATCTCTAAGATTTTGCCTTTGGCTGGACTTAACTGCTTCAGATAAGCAGCAGTACCGCGCAAATCTTCATCTGTCCAATATTGAGAACTGTGCTCCACAACATCCGCCATTGCACCGAATGCAGAAACTTTATCTGTACGACCAGTTTTCAAGAATTCATAAATTTCATCAGCAGACCAACTTGCTAAACCTTGAGCCTCACCACGCAAGCTTTTAGCTCTCCAGCCATCAATCACCGCACCTGCTAAATAAGTATTATTGTCTTTATTGCTTAAGGCTTTTTCTTGATACGCAACACCACGAGGTGTATGACATGCTCCGCAATGCCCTGGTCCTTCTACCATATAAGCACCACGATTCACTTCTCCTGATGCATTTGGATCGGCAACGAATTCTCGATTAGGAGCAAATAATGCTTGCCAGTAAGCAACAGGCCAACGCATGCTCATGATGCGAGGGAATGTTGAAGCTGCATTTTCTTGAGCAACTGGTTTTACTTGCGTCATAAAGTATGCATACATAGCCTTGATATCTTCATCAGGCATAATGGTATATGATGCATATGGCATTGCTGGGTAAAGTGGGCTCATGTCTTTACGAACACCATGCTTAACCGCAGCATTAAATTCTTGTAATGAATACTCACCAATTCCTGTTGCACTATCTGGTGTGATATTAGTTGAATAAATTGCCCCAAATGGTGTCATCATTGCTAAACCACCGGCAAATTCTTGTTCTCCTGGCACAGTATGACAAGCTGCACAGTCTGCTGTTTTCGCAACATATTCGCCACGAGAAATTAAACTACTATCTTTTAAATCAACATTATTATCTACGGTTTGAACACGGCTATGCGGTATCATTAAAGCTCCGCCGTAGCCAAGCGCTACTAGAACCGCACCAGCGATTAAGGTTTTTGTGAGTCGTTTCATCGTTATTATCCCTAAAACAATTTTCCGTCAACTAATTATTCTTTTGACGATTGAATTTATTGTCGCTGATAATAGGTAGTTACTACATTGTGGAAAACCACATAAGCCAGTATTTATTGATTTAGGACAACAACCTTGAGAGCTTATATTCTAATTTTACGAATGATCATCCTCTTCAGCTGCTTGCTGATTCCCAATCTTGCTAATGCAAAAACTTGGTACATCGGCGTTTTGGCTCCGCGAGGCGATGAGATGGCCAATCAAAAATGGTCTCCTTGGCAAAAAAGCTTATCAAAACGCTGGAAAAATGAACAATTTATATTGGTTCCATTGAGCCTAGAAAACTTGGGCAATGTCGCCAATGACCATAAACTAGATTTTATATTGGCTCCCCAAACCAGTTTTCTCAGTTTACAAAAGAAAATCCATCTGCGCTGGCTCGCTAACTTAGAAAAAAATAGTTTCTCATCCATCAGCTCCAGTGAAGAAGTCGGCACAACGATTTGGGTGAATACTGATAGTACTATTCAAAACATTAAAGATTTAAAGTATAAAAAAATTGCTGCCGTTAATCCCAAAGCCTTTGGTGGATATCTAATGGGTTACAAATTACTAAAAGATGCTAACTTGAGAGAAGGTAAAGATTATCAGGTGCAATTTACTGATTATCCTATTGATCAAGTCCTCACTCAATTAAATGCACACCAAGTCGATGCAGCCATCGCTCCCGTTTGTTTAATGGAGGAAATGCAAGCACAAGGATTAATTAAACAACAAGACTTCCGTGCCCTTCACCCTACTCATGAATATGAACGTTGTATTAGTAGCAGCCCTTTATTACCTAGCTGGACATTAGCAGCACTACCATCGGTTCCTAATTCTTTTGCGAAAGAAATGACTAATTTTCTATTGCAAACTCAACCTGCTCATCTACCACAATGGACATTGCCTGTTACTTCTCGTGAAGCTGAAGATATCTTAAGATCCATCTACAAACACCCTGATCAAATGAACATTTGGCAAGTTGCTAAACTGTGGATTCGTGATAACTATTGGATTATGGGCAGTGTTTTAATTACATTGATTTTATTATTACTCAATACTGCATGGATGAGCGTACTGGCACATAGAAGACAGAAAAAATTAAAATCCGCCTATCAGCGAGTACGGGAATATGAAGAATTAATGCTACAAACAGATAGAATTAATTTGCTAGGTGAAATGACTTCAGGTATTGCACACGAAATTAATCAACCTTTAGCAGTGATACAAAGCTATGCTGAAGGTAGCCTTATTCGCCTACAGCCAATTCCAGAGACACAATCAATTCAACAAGCACAAGAAAAGATTATTGAACAAATACAAAGAAGCGTAGAAATCATTCATAATCTCCGCTCATTTGTTAAACCTAAGCCAGAATTCAGTGTACAACAATGTCAAATACACCAATTGGTTCAACAATGTATTTCATTTTTTCATATTCAGTATTCTAAAGATCCTATCGTTATTCAAAACAATATTAACCAAGATTGTATCGCCAATACTGTGCCTAGCATTATTGAACAAGTATTGATGAACTGCTTATTAAATAGCAAACAGCAAGGTGCAAATGTTGTTAGCATCCACTCAGATTGTGACCAATCTGATCATTTCTTAAAAATTGATATTTTGGATGATGCTGGTGGATTCAGCCAAGAACGGCTGTCTTTCCCATTTGAACCATTTAAAAGCAGCAAAAATACAGGTTTAGGCCTAGGTTTGGTTATTTGCGAAAGATTATTGAACTCTATTGGCGGTCAACTGCATCTAAGTAATCGACACGATGGCATTAAAGGTGCCAAGGTTAGCCTATGGCTCCCTGAAAAAACTGCTACCAAACAAAATAATTAAAAGGATTTATCATGCATCCAATCCATATCATAGATGACGACCATTCCGTACGAGAAGCATGTCAATTTTTATTAGAAAGTATTAATGAACAATCTATTCTTTGGGAACATGCTCAGCATTTTTTAGACAATGCCAATCTGACTGAAGCTGGCATCCTGATTCTAGACATGAGAATGCCACATCTAAGCGGACAAGATTTATTTGCTCATATCCAAGCAAACAAACTACCCTTTGCCGTTATCTTCCTAACTGGACATGGCGATATTGGACTTGCTGTGGAATCCTTAAAAACAGGCGCCATTGATTTTTTAGAAAAACCAGTATCATTGTTCAAATTGCAAAACGCACTGGGCTTAGCCAAACACCATTTACAACAACGTTTACAGCAACAAAAAATTGCAAAACTCTATCAAAACCTAAGCCAAAAAGAACAAGCAGTTTCACAACTTGTTCTACAAGGTTTAACCAACAAAGCCATTGCTGATGAGCTCAGCATTTCAGTCAGAACAGTCGAAGTTCACCGCTCAAATGCCATGCTAAAAATGGAAGCAGAAACCCTAGCCAGCTTCATCATCAAGCTAGAACACGCTCAAACTGATTCCTAATCCCAAGTACCCTACTGCAAAATAAAGTACTCATCATTTCCATCAAGCTAACATAAAAAAAGCCACTAGCTCTAGTTAATAATAACTATGCTAGTGGCACAACACACACATCAAGAGGAAACTTCAATATACACGATTATTTAATGACATTCCAAAGCAATACTGCTCGATACTCCCCATTAAAACAGCATTTTTTTCCAAAACACGAAAAACCAACTACTTGATATTCAATGTCTTTTTTTCAAAAAACAGTAGAATATTGCCCATAAAAAGACAACCTTACCTACTAAGCAACAATTTATTTATATATAATATTTAACGTAATTTTATCCTTTTATTTCAATAAGTAAAAGGATAAAATCTATAATATAGATAATATTGATTTAAATCAAACTATTTGATGTATAAACGTTAGACTATTTATACCATATCAGATATATTAACTAGACACATTTATATGACTTTATTCAATGCCCTACAGCCCATTTGTAGGGCTATTTTTTATTTTAAAATCATACTCTTGCATAAAAATACCACAAAATAAATACATAAAATCAAATACTTTATATTTAAAAATCAAATAATTTAGCTTTTTAACAGCCAAAATATCCAATATAAATTTAATATCGTGCAAGCCACCAATTAATACTAAAAATCCTCATCCTAGCTCTTGATTACAATATAAGCACCTTTAATAAAAAAAACAGGCTTATATTAGCATTCCCCATATAAGCCTGTTTGCATATACAACTGTATCTTTTTTGCTATTGCATTAATAAAACACAACAAACAACCAATTTGAATTAATTATCTAAAATACAACAAAAAACAAGATAGCTAAAAATATTATAGCTATCTTGTTTTTTTAAAATAAATTAAAAATTGTAACGCAATCCAAGTTGACCATTAATTGGTGATTTAACTCGATTACCCGTTCTAGTATCGACTTCCATATACATAGTAAAATTCTTATTAAACATAGCATTAAAACCTAAGCCAAATTTAGCAGAACTACCAGATAAATCTGTTGTTAGATGATGAAAATCGTTAATATCAACAGCGTTATTGTCTTTAAATTGATGCACCCAAGCAGCTTTAAAGTATGGCGAGAATACCGCTTGATTGTTCAGTTTAAAATCTTGTCCAACAGTAGCACCTAATTCAGAAGTTAAAGATTTCTGTGAGTTAAGCTTCGCAGTCATCTCATTATTTAAAGTAATATCTTTGCTACCAATAGAGTTATAAGACAATTGACCATACGGTGTTACCCATGCACCACCGCTAAATTTAAATGTATAACCAGTTTCAACTGATGCACCAAAGGCTGAAGTATTGTAATCATGGCTGCGCACGTCATAGCCATTCGTTGATGTTGTGCGTAATTTATTTTTGAAATGGTTATATTTTAAAACACCATCAACATACCATCCTGTATTGGTTAAATAAGTCGCATATGCACCAAAAGTATAACTATCAACTTTACTAGTCCCGCCTTGTTCATGCTTAACATCAGCATTATCAAAACCAGTGAATCCACCTATAATCAATTTGCCATTATTGAAATCAATGGCCTTATCAACACCCATTTCTACACCAGCATGATTAAGCTTATATTGAACCTGGTCACGATCAACTTTTGTTTGATTACCGATTGCATGAGCCCAAACACCACTACTTACTTTCTCTGCATCACGCACTTGCACTAAGCGAGAACGTAAATTATCTAACTCATTGTTAAACATAAGTTGAGGTGCAGAAGACATACCCAAAACAGCACGAGCTGCTGGAGTTAATTGCTCAGATGCACCAAACGACCAAATTGTATTTGATTCATCGCTGCTAGGTCGACTGCTTATAACATGCACATAAGCACCTGCATCTATCCCTTTATCTAATGTATTGTCATTAACATCCTTGATTTCAAACTGAGCATTGCTGTTATTCGAATTGCCAACCTCAGCAAAATCAACCGATTGTGGGCGAACTCGAATCACTTCCTTACCAGTATCTTTATCTAAGATATGCAAACCATGCGTGCCATAACCATCGGTAATTTTAATAAAATCAGACTCTCCACCAAGAATATCTTGATTAAAATGGAAAGTTGCATAAGTATTTTCCTGATTAATGCCCTCTTCACCCAATGTACCAATATTCATTTTAGAATAAGACAATCTGTCTTCATCCGTTTGGAAAATAACTCGCCCTTTCCCTTTGAAAGAACCAAAATTTACTTGGCTATTCTCTCTATCTGTTGCATCAGCGCTTGTAGCGCGAGCAATAATCTGTACTTCGCTATTTTCATGATGATTGGCATGATCTGAAGCATTATCAAAAATAAAATTATCTACTGTTGCACCATTTTTAGCTGCATCTGCATTATTAACATCACCAGCATGAATTTTAATAATACCTTTATTATTTTCAGAACCTTCCAAAGTAGTTTCACCAGTGGCATTCGAACCCATTAAGAATTCGGTGCCTTTACCCTTCAGAACAGTATTATTGGTAATACCACCACTTTCTACTACATAAGTTGAGCCATCATAGAAAGTAGCATTGTTTGAAGTACCACCATTTTTAACATACTGTACTGATGTATCATGAAATTGGGCATTATTTGATACGCCACCATTTCCAATAACTTGTGATGCATTCTGATTAAAAATAGCATTGTTTGAAATGCCACCATTTTCAATGGTTTGCTTAGCATCATGATTCAGTATTTCATCATTAGAAATACCATTATTCTTGATTGTTTGGCTGGTATTATCATTAAACATTGCGCCATTAGATATACCACCATTATTAATTTGATTTGCACTATTATTAAATATGGCACCATTAGATGTACCACCATTTATCGTTTGATTAGCTCTATCATTGAATACAGCAGCATCAGATATACCACCATTGACTGTTTGATCAGCACTATCATTAAATATAGAACCATTTGATAAGCCACCATTTATCGTTTGGTCTGCGCTATTATTGAATATAGAACCATTGGAAGTACCACCATTTATCGTTTGATCTGCACTATTATTAAATATAGAACCATTAGATGTACCACTGTTTATCGTTTGATTTGCACTATTGTTAAATATAGCTCCATTGGAAGTGCCGCCATTTATCGCCTGGGAAGAAGTATCATGAAATTCCGCATATTCAGATAAACTTCTTGTACCAACCGTTTGTCTTGAGCCATTTTTAAAAATCGATCCTGTAGAAGTAGGAATATTACTCCCAATAACTGTTGTTGAGCCGCCAGCAATATATGTACCATCTAACACTTCATGAGAATTGTCATACACACTATTTGAAATAGTTGGAGTATTAATGGTATGTTGTGGACCATGATTATTACCCCAGCTATTCATGCCCTCTGTTGTCACCAAAACAGTTGAGTTACCAGAAACGGTTAAATTTGTCGCAGTGGTATTTATCGTGACATGGCTTTGATTCTGAATATTGGTATTTTGACCTTGACCTCCAAGATTTGCTGTGCTTACAGCATCAACAATAACAGTACCATGTTCATCCGTTGTAACATAGTGAACATTGGTAAATACTACGTTACGATTATCAATCGTCTCATAATAAGTATTCTCTACATTATTGTAAGTACTATTCGTACTACTGGTTAAATTCACTATAGCTGCAGAAGAAAATGTCGATATTGCACTTAATATCGAAAGAGATAATGTTGTAATTTTAAAATCCATCTGTGTAACCTTTATAAGCAAGTAATAATATTTTTCTTTTTATTTATTTAAACCATTGAATATCAATCAATTATAAATCTTTAGGGCATTTATAGATAACAACCACCCAATATTTATAATGAATAAAATTCAGAAAAAAAGTAATATCAATAACAATGAAATACAAAATTCAATAACTAGAAATACAAATTTTTTATTTTTTTTATCCTACTGATTCCTATTTAGAATAAAAAAATATTAGTTTAAAAACACTAATTACTATGTTTTATTCATAACCAATTATATTGTTGCGAAAAAACCATATTAAAGTTACCTAGATGGGTTGAAATCTATAAAGTAGAATTAATCTAAGACAAAATAATCATTAAAATTAGACTCTTACAAAGACTTAAAATGCCTTTCATGCGGGCATTATTGAGAATGCTAGATAAGCCATAGCCAGAAGATAAGGCCAAATAAAGAAATTTTTACACAGAAAAACTAATGCATACTGATGGTTAGACTCATCGGTATGCATTAATTTAATATGTCATTTAAATGAAGCTAAGGATGCTGAATTTCCCAGCATTGATGAATTTTCTTATTGCGAAAATCATCAGGAATGGATTGATTGGTTACATTTTTAACATTGTAACGCTTGGTAATCTCTTCATCTAATACAAAAGAACGCAAGTTATTGGAGAAAATTAACATGCCATCTTTTGCTAAAAGTGCCATGGCGCCATCAATTAGCGTTTGCTGATCACGCTGAATATCCAGAATATCCAACATTTTTTTGCTATTAGAAAAACTTGGTGGATCCATAACAATTAAATCGAATTGTTTGCGGGCAATTTTAGCCTCATCCAAATAAGCAAAAACATCTTCACGAATAATATGATGCTTTTGTTCATCTATGCCATTTAAGGCAAAATTACGCCTTGCCCAGCTTAAATATGTATTCGATAAATCAACTGTTGCACTACTAATAGCACCGCCAGTTGCAGCATAAACAGTAAAACTACCCGTATAAGAAAACAGATTCAAAAAGCGCTTATTATTCGCCATATCACCTACTTTTTTACGGGTATTTCGATGATCTAGAAATAAGCCAGTATCCAAGTATTTTTCTAAATTTACCCAAAAAGCTCGTCCCGATTCATGAACGATAAAGTCTTCACCTTCTTGCCCTGTTTTTTCATATTGAGCCAGACCTTTTTGGCGCTTGCGGGTTTTGATATAAATATCATGCTTGCCTAAGCCTGTTACAAATTCAATGCCTTCTAAACAACGGCCTAGCCATTCTTGATGCTCATCAGCATGCATCAACCAACCAGTATCAATTTCTTGTAAATGGATTTTATCTTTATATAAATCAATAACTAAAGGAAATTGGGGAATATCTCGATCGTAAATGCGCCAGGCTTCTAAATCTTGCCTTTTTGCCCATTTCATTAAATGTTTAATGTTCTTACCCAATCGATTTACAAATGCAGAAATTTCGCTCATATATCTAACAACTTAACGTATACCTAATAATGGGTTTATTTTACCTGCCTTTTAAATTGATTACCTAATTGTTTTGGGCTCATTAAAAATCTAGTCAATTCTTGACAAGAATCATATAACAGCGCTAGAATTGCAGATTGTTGTTAATCTAACAATTAAAAACAAAGTTTAAATTTATTTTCGAAAAAGAAATTGTTATTGAAGCCATCGTCTTCGACCCCAAATACGCTGCCATTATCTCGAGTGCTCTGCTCTCTAAAATTTGCTTCTGCATGCCGTTTAAAGCTTGGTTGTCGCCGATGTCACATTACAGTCTTTAATAGTTTTAACCCAAAAGACTCATCGGCACATTTACCTCGGTTTTTCATATCTATTCAAAACCAACATGCTATTTAATATATAGCTAAATAGGTCAATTGTTTTGCTGATATTATCAGGAATATTATGTCTATTACATTTGCAGATTTAAATCTGAGTGATTCATTAGTCCAAGCTGTTGCAGCAGAAGGCTATACTCAACCAACACCAGTTCAAGCACAAGCGATTCCAGCAGCTCTTCGAGGCGAAGACTTATTGGTATCAGCACAAACAGGTAGTGGTAAAACAGCAGCTTTCCTTTTGCCTTCAATGCACCGCATTCAAAGCCGTAGCGATAAACCAGGCAAAGGCCCTCGCGTTCTTGTATTGACTCCAACTCGTGAGTTAGCACAACAAGTTGAAAAAAATGCCACTTCATATGG
>JASLFS010000077.1 GCA_030150505.1 Vitreoscilla sp.
CTATCAGCTATAGATTGCATAATTTTTGCAGAAATAGTACTGCTATAAATATTAACTGCATTTGTTGCTGTTGCATTGACTAACTTAGAAGTAATTACGGTTCTATTTAACATAACACTCGCTTTATTCGTCATTTCTTTAGCGAGTAATTTATTAATTTTTTCCATTATTTCTTCAAATACTTGAGCAATAATTTCTTTAATCATTTTTCCCATCATGAGTTCAAGTGCTTCATTAAAAACTTTCTTCAGCATATTTCTGACTTGCTGATTAATTATCTTTTTCACCGCACTTGTTATACCATTTACTGCTGGACCAACAATAAAACTTAATGCTACTGCAGCAATAAATAAAACTGCAGTAATTAAAATTTTAAGCCCCATTTTTAGCTTATCTCGCATTAAGTTTTTTATTTCCTCAATAATTTTTTTATCTACACCCAATACTTTTAATGAATCGTAAAAGCTATAAACTACGTCGACCAGAAAATTTGCAATTTTATCTAAAGCCTCCATTATTGCTTCAGTAATAGGTTGCATTAGTTCATCCATAAACGATGTTCCATGTATTGCTTGGTACACTTCATCTGCGATAGTTAACGCAGCATCAGCGACCATCAATACAACCGCAACAGCCATCAAAGCCATTGAAGCACCTGCGGTAAAAATGGAGGCAACACCAGCAACAATTGCTAATAATCCAGCTAATATTTTTAAACCAATACCCGCCCAAAATTGAATTTCCTCTTGTTTTTTTATTTGAGCTTTTTGATCTTCAATTTTTTCTTTAAGTGATTTTTCAGTAACTTCTTGCATTTCCTCAAAAAGTTTTTGCTCAGATTCAGAACGCTGCAGCATCACTTTTAATGTTAATTCTCGTGTTTTCGCTAATAAAAAAGTTAATAACGCCATTCCTGATAAGGAATCTGACATTATTTCAAGTTCTAATGCACTTTGAGTCGTCGTAAGTTCTCGATATGTTTCTTTTATTTTTTCTAATTGTTTTTTTATTGATTCATTTTCTGTTTTATTAATTAATGCTTTTAATTCATCTTTATATGGAGTGATTGTATTAATCTTATCTTCACTAATAGAAACATTGGGCATATATTTAAAAACATTATCAAAAAATTGAGATAAATTACTATATAATTTATCTAAATCATCTAAAGATAAATTAGAGAGATCATCAGGTAGTTTTAAGAATGGAAATGTATTTTCCAGTAACTTTTCCATATCTTTTTTAGATTTAATATTTCCTGATAACAGTTCGTTAATTAAAGATTTAGGAATGTTATTATTTTTTAAAAAATCTTCGACCTCAGCTTCCGTTTTAAATTTATTTTCTTTTATCTGATTATAAATTTCCATCCAATAATCAATATAAGCCTCCTTATTATTTTCAAAATCTTTTATCGCTGATTTAAATTGCTCCCTTAAACCATCAATACCTTTCGATAATTGATTTAACTTATCTATATAGTAATCAAGTTTATCCGGATCTTTAATTCTATCTAAAACATTTTGGTGAATTACATTTTGATAGGATAATTGCAAATACAAAAAATCATATTCTTTCGTTGATTTATGACTTTGAGGATCACTGATATCATAATGCTCGGGTGATAATTGTTTATCTGATGATATAATTTCATTATTATTTTTTATATATTGTTGAGAAAAAATATTTATTTTATACTGTACATCATCCTGAACATTAATTCTTTGATTGTTTTTTTTCTGTTCAATTGGTGCTCTAAGAATCGGTGAGGAAACTTTATTTTCTCTATCTTTAATTAGTGAAGAAACAATATTTTCATTTACAACATTAATTTTTTGAGCTTGTTGAGTCGTATTTTTAATCACATTTTCCACCTCCTTTGAAAGTGGAGGTGTAGAAAATGGAATATTATCATTAATTTTCTTAATATCATTCATACTGTTCTTCCTTATTTTCTTTCTCTGTATTAAGAACAACAAGGGGAATATCTTTTAATGACTCTAAATAAAGGTTGGCTTTTTCTTTTAAAGATTGATCGTTAATTTTCTCTGAAACTTGATGAAAACAATATTTTGCTTTTTCTTTTTCTCCAAGAGATAAGTTACATTGCCCAGCATAAAAAACAGGTCGATAATCGTTTTTCGCATTAAGGTAAGCTAAAGCATAAAGATCAATTGCCGCTTGATACTGTTTTTTTAATTGTTTAACAGCAGCAAGTCCCATAATGTAATCAACATTATAAAAATCGTAAAGGCATAAAAACTTAAAAATTGCCTCAGCTTCATCCAGTTTTCCCTTCTGGTAAAAATCATAAGCAAATGAATAGATCCCTTCCATAAATCCTTCTGGAATAGCACTTTCATCCTTAAGTGGTGCCCCATTTTGAACAATAGAAACGATATAATTTGCTAGTTGATCAAGCTCATTTTCTGACATTTTTTCATATACTGACATGATGTTAATCCTTTCATCTATGATGAATAATTAATAATAAAATTATAAAGTAATCATTAATTTATTACTTTAATAAAACACACGCCTATATTTACAAATATAAATACATTATTTTTATAATTAATAACTGGATATGTTTTCTTAATTTATTTAACTTTTATATAATCCATTTCTTCTCTTAATAAGCCTTCCATTTCTATTCTCTTAAGCCAAATAAGAATATCCATAACATCTAATAAATCTTGATCTATCATGACATCAAAAAGATGATATTTATGGTAAATTTTTCTTGCTAATTCAGGATAGCGAATAACTGGAGTACCCACTTTTTTAGCATAAACCTTCACTGCCAATGCTTTATCATTAATACAACTCAATGAAACTAAAGGCATAATGCCATTATCCGGATCAAAATAGATACCAACAGCCACATGGGTTGGATTTACGATAACAGCAGATGAATCTCGGATCACTTTCTTCATAGGTTCATCAAGCAATTCTTGATGAAGCTGCCGACGAGTTGATTTTATTTCAGGATCACCTTCCATATTCTTATTTTCTTGCTTCACTTCATGTTTTTCCATCATCATATCTTTCATAAAGATAAAGAAATCAGCAATAATATTTAAAATAAGAATAGGTATTGATAGAATAAAAAATACAAATACAAAATTAACAACGAGTGAACACCATTTATCAACAACAATATTTAAATCCGAGCGGTATAATATAAATATTTCCGTACCATGTAAAATAATAAAAATATAACAAGTAATTAAAAATATAACTATGAATAATAATGTTTTTAATAGATCCTTTATTGTTCTTATGCTAAATATTTTTTTAAACCCTGAAATTGGATTAATATGGTTTAGATCAATTTTTATTGCTTCAGTTGCAAGTTTAAAACGTGAACTAAATAAAGAGGGGACCGCGCCAGATAGAAAAGTAACAACAAGTATTGGTAAGATAATATCAAAAAATAGTTTTGATATTACATCTACATAACTCTTTAACGTGATATTTGTTGGATGGAGTAAAAGAGATTGATAAAATCGGCTAAATTCATCCAAATTAACTTCATGAAATAAATACATAACACCAATAAGATAAACAAGCCCCGAGGTTAACTCTTTACTCTTAAAACTTTGCCCTTTTTTTGCAGAATCATCGAGTTTTTTCTGAGTGGGCTTTTCTGTTTTTTCAGCCATAATAAATACTCATAAAAATCGAATAAAAGTATCTATGATTAAAAAATTCATAAAGCTCTGTGGTCATCGCCGAAGTAAAGAAAAGAAGTAATGATATAAATGCAATAATTCCTTTTATACATAGTGATAATGAAAATGCATTTAATTGAGGACAGAATAGAGAATAAACGCCCAGTGCAACTTCGCTTAAAAACATAATAATCAGTACGGGTGAGACTAAAACAAGCGCAGTACGAACCATATTATTTAGCCAATGCCCAATAAAAGAATAACCAATTTCTTTGTTAAAATAGCCAATAGGAAATACATCATAGCTATCTTTTATCGTACTCATCAATAAAGTTAAACCGCCTGTCGACAAGAAATAAGCAGCACAAAATAATCCGGTTAATGAAGCAAATTCAGAAGATTCAATCCCTGTCGTAGGATTAATCGTATCCCCAATACTTGCTCCTCGTTGGTTATCAACAAACTCACCAAATGCAGAAGCTATCAAAAAAGGTGTTGCAAAGAGTAATCCAATTAAAATACCAAGTGCTAATTCACTAACTAGTATTATGTCCCATATATCTCTTATTTTATCCGTTATTGTAATACTTGGCCTGATCCCCATCGCAACATAAAAAATGATAATATATTTTAGCAATTGACTATTTAGCACTCGACTATTTAGAAATGGAATAAAAAGAAAGATAGGAAATAATCTTGCAACAAGTAAAACAAGATCGACTAAATAGACCTGTATATACTCTAGCAGTATTAACATATAATTTATCCAGCGAACCCTAGCATCATCATCTCTTTTGCATAAACTAATATTTTATCACCCATCCAACCCATCATGGCTAATAAGCACACAAAGACACCAACGAGTTTTACACCAAAAGGCAATGTCTGTTCTTGAATTTGTGTAATGGTCTGCAATAAGCCAATAGCCAATCCAATAAATGTCGCAATAGCTATCGGCGCAGCTGAAAGCAATATCACTAAATAAACGGCTTTATTCGCCGCATAAACCATATCCATTACCTTACCGCCATGAGTTCAAGATATTGATTAATGAGTCCTTTAGCTAAAAGAGTCCAACCATCCATAGCGATAAATAAAATTAATTTTAAAGGAACAGATAATGTTACAGGGCTCATCATCATCATCCCTAATGCTAATAAAATACAAGAAACGACTAAATCAATAACAATAAAAGGCAAATAAAGATAAAAACCAATAATAAAAGCAGACTTTATTTCACTTAATGCGTATGCAGGAAGCAGTGATAACAACGATTTTTCTATACTTTCTTTATCGCCGTCACTATCAGGTCTATTGCCTTGTGCTTGTTCAAAAAAATCTAATAACTCAGGATCAGAATACTTGTACAAATATCGTTTATATTCCCCTAATGCGTCGTCAGAAAATCGCTCAAAAGCGTCAGGAGAGGTAATATCAACAGGATTTTCAATAAGATATTGATAGGTGTTTTTTGCTAGTGGCGTCATAACAAACAGAGCCATCATTAATGCAATCGCATTAAGTACCATATTAGAAGGCACTTGCTGAACACCTAAAGCATTACGCGTCATAACCAGTACAATAGAAAATTTTAAATAGCAGGTTCCTGCCGCAATAATAAAAGGGGCCAATGTTGCTAGTGCTAACGTTAAAATAAGTGTCGTTGAGCTTTCCATACATTTAATCTTGCTGTAAATGGGAATGTTGAATTTCTACAGCTAATCGCTCACCAACTTTAATTAATTCTCCTTCAGCAATCGCAACACCATTAACAACTAATATAATATGCCTTGAAGCATTGTCAGGTAATATAAGTTGTTGTCCCGGTGCTAATTTTTCAATTTGCTCAATAGGCAATATTTTACTTGCGAGAAGAAAAGAAAGAGTGATAGGAATAGTATCTATTGATTTTAAATCGATATTTTCTGGTCTAGTTGCATTTGTATCAACATCTTCTATTAATGCTTTTTTCTCCATCTCATTAGTCAATAACTCTTCATCTAAAACCACCGTATTTTCTCCTTCTTGCCATTGATAACTCATCCATTTTTTTTCACCAAGAATAAGTGAGAAATCAATGTTATCAATAAGCACAATATCGCCTAACAAAAGGTTTTTTAATAATGCAACTGATATTTTGCTATTACCGAGCTGAAATTGAGCAATAGCACTTATTTTATTTTTTAAAGACACCCCCCATTCGTAATGTCCCTCAAAAGAGCAAATAAATACGTTTCCTATTGAGGTATTAACAACGGGATAATTTTCTTTTTTTTGCTTCCCTAAACAGATATTGTCTACGGTTACTGACATCATTTCTTTTGAAAAAGGAAACAATAATTGTGAACATTTTTCTGAGAATAGAACATGAAGATAAGTTTCAGGAATAAGCTCCCAATCTATTTTTTTTTCAGGATAAATATTATCCATGACTTGGTTAACATCAACAAATCCTGTAAATGAGCCTAATGTATTTTTGCCTTTTATTTTAAAATAAAAAGCAGAATCAATCAGCGATTGCGATCTATATAAAGAA
>JASLFS010000089.1 GCA_030150505.1 Vitreoscilla sp.
GGGTAATAGTGTTGAAAGTGATATTCAGCGCACCCTTGCTCACGGTTTGGTGAATGCGGGTCTTGCACTGGCAAAAGGCGAAAATGCAGCCGCACAAGCCACAGGTGCAATGACTGGCGAAACGGTGGGTATTTTATCGCATTCACTTTATGGCAAAACCCCCGAAGAGCTGACTGAGACTGAAAAGCAAAATATAAGTGCATGGGCAACATTAGCTTCAGGCATTGCTGGCGGTTTAATCAGCGATAATAGCGCAGGCGTTGCCAATGCTGCCCAAGCCGGGAAAGTGGTGGTTGAGAATAATGCGATAGGTGCTAAGCCAATCATTAAAGGTTTAGAAAAGGGTTATGAGTCGTGTATGAAAAATGCGACTTGTAGAAATAGTCTTATGCAATTAGGGGTAAATTTTGGTTTAACATCAGCGCAAATTCAAGAAGCCATGGATGCTGGAGCTGCTGCCAGAAATGGTGATATAAAAGCCATGAGGAACCTTTCACCGGAACAGGTTGCTTATATTGATGAACAAATAATTCATAACAAAGGACTCGCAAGGTTAATATTTGGATCTGAACCTTGGGGTGACAGGCTTGGTATACCATCACATACTGGTAGTAATCAAATGCCAGATCAAGATAGGATTGATACTGGTGGCAATCAAATACCTGACCAAGGACAGACTGATACTGGTGGTAACCAAATACCTGACCAAGGACAGACTGATACTGGTGGTAACCAAATACCTGACCAGCTTTGGACGGATACTGGTGGTGACCAGATACCTAAACCAAGAGATAACTTTACAGAAACACCATTACCTGAAAAACCAACACTAGATGATGTTGTCTATCTGGACAAGATCACTCAGGGTAAACATGCAGTAGACGATGCTCTTAACAAGAATTTAGAAGTAAGTGAGAAAGGAAATGAATCTTCGAAGTTTGGTGATTATTTAACTAAAGAAGAACAAATATTTGCAACTAAGGCTCATCAAGAACTTATTAATGAAATAGGTAAGTTTAAATTTAATACTCAAGCTGAAAAAATTGCAACAATGATTGGTGCTTACGATTCTAAAACAGCCGTAGGATATAGCAATAAAGAAATTACTGCAGATTCGCTACACCCAATAACAGTAGACTATATTAAGAAACAGTTAGGAGTCGAAATAGGTGAGTTTACTCATTTTTGTAAAAATAAAGTTGGTGCATGTGCTGAGGTATCGGCGGCAGATTCATTGGTTCGCCAAGGTGCTAAACCTGAAAATATTAAATTTACTGATGCATTAAGACCTAAAGCATTTAGGCAAGCATCTACTCAAGAGAATGGAAATTTAAATTCAGAAAAGATAATTATTGAAACATGTGATAATTGTAAAGTCACATGGCCAAAGGAAATAAAATAATGAATACATCAAACAGTCATTGGGAACCCGGCTTTGGTACTATTTATACTTGGTTTGCAATGGATAAAAATGGAAAGATAGCTGTAATGGTTAATAATTGTTGGGGCTGGTTACCTAACTCTTTTTTATCAATTAATAACTTTGAAAATTTATTAGATGAACTTAATGAATTTAAGTGGGAAGAATCGGAAAAATACACTACATATCCTGAAAATAAAAATGGAAAAACTATTCTTGATTTATACTCATCTCTTGTATATCGAGATTTCAAACATAGAGAAGATATTGAATATTGGGTAAATAGGCATCTGAGTGGAGAACTTAATGAAATTAATATGCCATCTAGAAAAGGTTTTTTTATATATCACGGTATAGAAGGGAATGTGGAAGGGGAAGATTATCCTGTTGGTTCTACTGTAAAAACTAAAATGGGTGATTATTTTAGGTACTTAGTACCAACGATATACGCTTCAATCTATGACTTTCCTGAGGAATTACGTCATGGAATAGCCGTTTCTGATACAGTGGATTTTACTCTCGATAGAGTATTGGATAACGATAAAATCAACAAGTATTTCCCAAAAATGTACACAAAGTAACAATATAACGGAGGAGATTTTAGCGTAATACCAAGATCTCCTTAAGTTTTTATATGTTACTCACTCCTTATTCAACCAGATAATTAACTATTCAGTTTAGCCATGTTGGGGAGTCGTATTCCCACATGGCTTTGTATTAAATTGTTATTTAATCAACTTTATTTGTGTGTAATCAAGGGTTTGATATTAGCGTGGGTAAACATACCCAGCTTGATGGCGCGGTGATCAGCAGTACCTCAGAAGCTAAAAATAATCAGCTTGATACAGGCACATTAGGCTTTAGTGATATCCATAACTACGCAGAATATAAAGTTGAGCATCAATCTGGGGCATGCATTAGCCATGGCAGGTAACCATAGCGACAGCGTGGAAAACACCACCCAATCTGCGGTATCACAAGGTACATGGACAATACGTGATACCGACAATCAACAGCAAGATATCGCGCAATTAAGCCAAGACACTGATAACGCCCATAGCACGTTAACTAAAATCTTTGACAAAGAGAAAGAGCAAAACCGCCAACAGAAACAGCAGTTAGTGGGTGAAATTGGTGCGCAGATTATCGATTTGGCAACCACGGTTGATACTATTCGTGGCACCAATATTGCCAAAGAAGAGTCAACACTCAATCGCCTTTCAGACAC
>JASLFS010000044.1 GCA_030150505.1 Vitreoscilla sp.
GAAACCTTTTTACCTCAAATCCGAGTTACGCGACCACGGTACCCACGCCAGTTCAATCGTGCTTTGGTTTTAATTATTCTAGCCGTTGCCAAGGTTTACTGGCTAAGCGCACTATTGGCCAATACATGGGCAGATCCAGTATTTAGCAATCCCAGCGAATTTCATTCTTTGGATGCTTTATTGGGTTTATATGCCTATGCCTTACAATTATATTTAAACTTCTCAGGTTATACCGATTTGGTAACCGCAATTGGTTTATTATTGGGATTTAAACTTCCCGTTAACTTTAACGCCCCTTACTTAGCCATTAACTTAAAAGATTTTTGGCAACGTTGGCACATCAGCTTATCAACTTGGATTCGTGATTACATTTACATTCCACTGGGTGGTTCAAGAAAAAGCTTTACCCGAACACAAATTAATCTGATTTTAGCAATGGTTATTTCAGGGCTATGGCATGGCGCTAGCTATAACTTTATTATCTGGGGGGCAATACATGGCGTTGGTGTTGTTTTGCTTAATATTGGCAGCAAGCTATTTAAAAACCGTCAAATTAGCTCCCTCTCTCCAAGATTGGCGAATTTAATCACACTACAATATGTGTGCTTTGCGTGGATTTTCTTTAGAAGCCCAAGCATTCATGGCAGCTTAGATTATTTACAAACTATCTTTACTCAGTTCTCCAAGCCTTTGCAATTTAATTCACCTATCTATTTATTATGTTTTGCATTGTGGTTTTGGTTGTACCCACTATTAAGCAAACTACCCAACCTATTATTAACCATCATGAATCGACTGCACTGGAGCGTACGCCCATGGTTAATGATTATTTTACTTTGGGGCATTATTGAATTAGCGCCAGCTGGCATTCCTGGTTTTATTTACGCTAGTTTTTAAGAGTATTGGATTATGAAAAAAAGAATTTTAATCATCACCTATTCCTTTGTAGTGGTTATTTCAGGTTTGATTATTGTTTTACAAAGCCCGATTAATCTATATTGGCAACAAACTTACCATCAAGATAGCCCACTTCATGCATTAAAATCCACACCGGCATTGGCTTGGGGAGCACGGCAACATGCTGCGATGGAAACAAATAAAAAAAATATCGATAAACAATTAATACATTTTGATAAAAAATCATTATTAACCGTTAACCATCTTTGGTTTAACCAACCATTGCCAATGAGCCCTCTGGCTTCAGTTGCACAAGCTGCCATTCCCAAAAGCTTCATTGAAGCACGTGCACTCTTACCGAAAAAACAAAACTCATTCATGCTAAAAGCCAAAGATAAGGTTTTGTTTATTGGCGACTCTCTCATGCAAGGCGTTGCACCACATGCCAAGCAACAACTCTACAAACAGTATCACATTGAAAGCATTGATTTAAGTAAACAAAGCACGGGCTTATCTTATCCAAGCTTCTTTAACTGGCCCAAAATGGTTGAGAATACTTTGCAAAACCATGCCGATATTCGCTTGATTGTGGTATATATGGGTCCAAATGACCCTTGGGATTTTCCCAATGTTAGCAACAAATCCTACTTAAAATTCAAATCCCCAGAATGGGAAAAACAATACAGTGAACGAATTCGCAGCATTATTGCCAGCGCACAAAAATACCATGCTCGAATCCTCTGGCTAGGTGCGCCCACAATGAAACTAGAAAAGTTGAACAATAGCATGAGCTATTTAAACCAACTTTATCAATATGAAAATGAAAACAATCACGAACTGTATATCCCGACTCATGAACTACTAGGTAGCACCAACAATCAATTTGTTAACTTCATTCAACAAAATGGTGCCAACATTAAAGTACGAGTAGACGATGGCGTTCATTTCACGCCAGCAGGACAAAAAATTATTGCCAATAAAATTATGAGCTTAATTCATTTAGACAACACTGATTTATCTGAATCACAGCCAGAAAATTTATTATGCAAGAAAGAAGACTATCATCATGCCATTCAAAAACCTTAACTCACCTAAGTCCGTGTTCCGTACTGCGGCATGGCTTAGCTTAGCCTTGCTACTATCCTCTTGTAGCAATACGCAAAACACACAACAAACAAACCCTGTTATTCACACTGATCATTCAGTAAGTCGTGCTCAATCGATAGGAAACCTAATTAATTTTGGTGAAAAAAACTTAACCAACCTACAAAAAAAATACCACCAAATTCACAACCATGAAGCACCAAAAGGAACCGTGCTCAACATCATCCAACTAGGTGATTCTCACACAGCGTCTGACACATTTACCGCACCATTACGTGATTTAATGGCACAAGAAATTGGATTAGCTGGCATTGGCTGGGTTTCACCAATGGCGGTTAATGGCCAAGCTCACCGAATGGTTAGCTATTCCCAAGATGGCTGGAATTTAACCAACAGTCGCACTCAGCAACATCCAGATTTTCCAATGGGCGGCTTAATTGCAACCCCAACCAAAGATAATGCCAAACTAACAATTAACACACGCAGACCAACATCAGGCATTTCTGAATTGCAACTGCTCATCAAGCCCAATACAGGTACATTGACGCTAACCGATGCCAACCATCAATCACTCCCTCTTCTAACCCAGTTTTCGTCACCAAGCTCATCAGGCTGGCACACCGTAGACATTCAGGCGAAACTACCAATTACCATTACCGCAGAGCAAGCAAATGCAGCATCATTGGGTGGTATTTGGATTAAACAAAAACAAACTTCAGGGGTGATGATTTCTCCCATTGGCAGCAATGGTGCACAACAAAGTATTTGGCAGCGTTGGCAAAACAATTGGATGCATGATTTAGCTAATCAAAAAGTCGACCTATTCATTATCGCTTATGGCACCAATGAAGCATTTAGCCCCAATATGGATAGCAATCAAGTTCGTAATCAGCTAAAACAAGGCATTCAACAGTTGCGCCAACAAAATCCCAAAGCCAGCATTCTGATTTTAGGTGCTCCAGATGCTGTTGATAAACGCCAACTTAACAACCATATTTGTGGTCAGCCTGCCAACTTAACAGCCATCAAAAACATACAACGTGAAGTAGCTCAACAAGAAAAAACCCTTTATTGGGATTGGCAGCAAGCCATGGGTGGGGATTGCAAAATGCAAAATTGGCGAGACCAAGGACTTGCGGCAAAAGATTTGGTGCACTTTACCAAAGATGGTTACAACCAAAATGCAGCCTTGTTCTGGGAGGATTTAAAATCCACGCTGAATCCAAGATAACTTTCAATCATTAGCTGTTGTTTTTTGGCAATCTCAACGACATATTCTTGCTTTACGACTAAGTAAAAAATATTTCATGCTAGAATCAGCAGCTTTATTTCATTTAAAGTAATGGGAAGTTGGTGAAAGTCCAACACTGCCCCCGCAGCGGTAATAATCTTATTCACAACCATAGATAAAAAATGTGTTTGCTTCGCAATATACACACCACTGTTACCATTTTGGTAATGGGAAGGTTTGCAAACTCTGATTAAAGTCCGAAGACCGACTTAAATGAAAACGACGAGTATCGCGGGGAGGCGATAGTCGATTTGTTATCGCATATTTTGGCATTGCAAAATCGAATATATCCACTTTTCGCACTCGGTATTAACCATTAATACTTGGAGTGTTTCATGCAAACTTTCTCATTTAAAAAATTAACCATCGCCATTTTAGGCTTAAGCAGCTTGGCAACTTTAGCCCATGCCAACACAACAGAACTGGATGAAATTTCAGTAACCGCCACTCGCTTACCACAAAAAACATTAACCACATTAAGCGACATCAGCATTATCACAGAAGATGATATCGCTAAAAGCGGCGTACAAGATTTGCCTAACTTATTAAAACGCACAACTGGTTTGGAAGTATCATCAAGTGGTGGACCTGGCACACAATCATCACTATTTACCAGAGGCACAAATGGCAATCATACCGTTGTGTTAATCGATGGCGTGCGCATTGTTTCAGCAACCACTGGCCAAGCAGCATTCAACCACATCCCTTTAAACCAAATAGAGCGCATTGAAGTTGTTCGTGGCGCAGCCAGTAGCGTTTATGGTGCTGATGCTGTTGGTGGTGTGATTCAAATTTTCACGAAAAAACCAGAAAATGGCGCATTTAATGCTGATATTGGCGCAGGTATTGGCAACCGAAATACTTATGAAGTAGATGCCAATGTATCAGGAAAAGTGGGTAAGTTAAGTTACCAATTAAGTGGTAGCCACAATCAAACCAAAGGTTTTTCTGCAACCAATTCAAATCATCCGTGGGGAATCTATAACCCAGACAAAGATGGTTATAAAAATAGTGCTTTTTCAGGCAGCCTAGCTTATGACATTGCCGATGGACACCAATTAATTGCTCGTGCTTTACAAGATAGAGGCGTAGCAGAAATGGATGCTATCACTACAGGACAAGACTATAACCGATCAGCTTTGCATGTCTATAGCCTAGAAAGCCAAAATAAACTAACAGACAACATTCAATCTAATTTACAAATCTCTCGCTCTGAAGATTTATTCAAAATGTATTCTGATAATGATATTGATACTGGATTTGGCACAGTCAATACCGGTCATATCAACACCAAAACCAATAAAGCCCTTTGGACGTTAACTGGCACTAGCCAATACATCAACTGGCTTGCTGGTGCAGAATGGCAAAAACAAAAAGTAGATAGCAATACCAAATACTCAGAAAACAGCCGCACAAACAAAGCTATTTTTGCTGGACTTGATTTCAATAAAGATCGCTTCTTAATCGAAAGCAATTTACGTTACGATGATAACGAAAAGTTCGGTAATCAAACGACTGGCAGAGCAGCATTTGGCTATCAAATTACGGACAACCTAACAGCCCGCCTAAGCTATGGAACATCTTTTAGAGCGCCTACATTTAACGACTTGTACTACCCAGCTAGCCCTTGGGGTGCGACTAGCAATCCAAACCTAAAAGCGGAAAAAGGTAAAAATGCAGAAGTGGGTTTGACATATAACAATCAAACCACTCTGATTCAATGGAGCTTATTTCAAAATAGAATCAAAAACTTCATCAGCTTAGATGACAGTTACATTCCTCAAAACCTAAGCAAAGCCAAAATTACTGGCTCATCACTTTCTGCTCAACATAAGCTAGGTGATATCACATTACGTGGTGACATTACTTATCAAAGCCCGAAAGACAAAGGCAGTGATAAACAACTTAGCCGCCGAGCTAAAGTTTTTGGTAATCTAGGTATTGATTATGCCGCAAGTGAAAAGTTAACCTTATCTGCCAATCAACATTTACATGGCCATAGCTACGATGATGCAACCAATAATCGCCGCTTAGGTGGTTACGGCATTACTTCACTGTCAGCCATATACCAAATTACACCACAATGGAATGTTTCACTAAACGGTGACAACATTTTCGATAAGAAATACACCACTGCTTATGGTTACAACACTCCAGGCGCAAGTATTATGCTAAAAACACGTTACAATTTCTAAATTCTAACAACTTTTACAAAGGCGGCAAGATGTCGCCTTTGTAAAGCACCCACTCATCTACATAACAACAATGATTAAAAAAATACTGCCTCTCTTACTAATTAATTGCCTACTGCTGATTACCCCTGCCCACGCAGCCATTAGTGTCAAAGATGGCACAGGACAATTGGTAACACTGCAACAACCAGCAAAACGCATTATTTCCCTAACTCCACATACCACTGAACTTCTTTTTAGCGCAGGAGCAGGACAATACATTGTCGGTGTCACCAATGAATCCGACTACCCAACAGCAGCCATTAACATTCCCAAAGTTGGCACTTATAACCAAATCAGCTTAGATGCCATCTTGCGCTTAAAGCCTGACTTGGTCATTACTTGGCAAGATAGCGGACACATCAAAGAGATTAATCGCCTAAAACAACTTAATATCCCAGTCTTCGTTTCCCACCCACTTAAGCTCAATGACATTGCTACCGAAACTCTAAAATTAGGGCAATTAACACAGACAGAAAATACAGCAAAAAACAGTACGCAAGCATTTTTTAAACAAGCACAATCATTAAAAAAACAATATCAACATAAACAAAAAATTAAAACCTTGGTTGCTGTTAGCGAGTCTCCCATTTATACTGTCAGCAATCAAAGTTTTTTAGGGCAACTGGTCACACTATGTGGTGGGGAAAATGTTTTTAGTTCACTGAAAACAGCATCGGCACAAGTTAGCAAAGAAGCTATCATGAAAAGCCAAGCACAAGTTGTCTTAACAACATTACCCAATTTAGATAAATCATTTTGGTATAATACGCACTTACCTGCAGCCAAAACTAAAAACATTTATACTGTTAGCGATGCTAACCGACCAAGCTTACGACTGATTGATGCAGCGACATCAATCTGCCAACACATTGAACGGGCTAGACAACACTAGTACAGTAATTAACTTATTCGTGATTCTGCAAACTATGGAAAATCAACTAAATCAATTAGAAAGCTGCGTTACAGCATTAACCAGCGCTTTTGAAACAATATATGCGGAAAATAAATCCTTAGCCGCTGAAGTAAAACGTTTAAATGAAGAAAATATCGCCTTAACCAAAAACCATGAAGAAACTGTCAATACGTTAAAATCAACTCATTTGACAGAAGTTGAAACTCTGCAAAAAAATTCTTCTGCATTATTGGTTAATTTAGAAGATAAAAATGAACTTTTACGCACTACCTTATTAGACAGTGCTGATGCAATCAAAGCATTACTAATGCGCTTGCCAAAAGTTATCCAAGAGGAAATTGAAAAATGAGTATTGAACAAGTTGATGTTAATATCATGGGTCGTCAATTTGTTATTGGCACTCCAAGCGAAGAAAGCGATACATTGCGCCAAGCAGTGAAAATGCTAAATCAAAAAATCAACACCATTCAAGAACATGGCAAAATTGTTGAAACTGATAAAATCGTCATTATGGCCGCTTTAAACCTTGCTCACGACTTTTTAAAAATGACGACAAAAGATGGCTTGGAATTTGGTCAATTTGAGCGTAAAATAAACACCATGATTAGCCAATGCGAAAAATCAATCGCAAAAATGGCTTAATTCATAAAGTTAAGTTTTAAATCCCTGCTCCGTTCGAGAAGGCATCTATTCCTTTGAACCAATAGATTCACTCACGGTTGCTTAGCGCTAAATGGGCGTGAACGTCTTTTTTAAAGATGTACCCGAAATTTACCAAAGCGACCAACCTTGACACCAAGGTTCAAGTGAATTCCGCCAAATCGGCGGCAGCGGGGACCTAAAAATCCAATTTAATCTCTATTAAACAACACTTCTACTCATACCCTCCCCTCTTTACCACCCTTACTCGCTAATTTTATTGACAGCATCTCTATACTCAAATAAAATCTATAGCTTTCTAGTATTTATTTGGACTATTCCCATGAAAACCTTTTCAGCTAAGCCACAAGAGGTTAAGCGCGAATGGTATGTAGTTGATGCTCAAGACAAAGTTTTGGGTCGATTGGCTGCTGAAATTGCTCGTCGCTTACGTGGTAAACATAAACCTGAATACACTCCTCACATTGACACTGGTGATTACATCATCGTTATTAATGCTGATAAATTACGTGTAACTGGTAACAAAGCTCAAGATAAAAAATACTACCGTCACTCTGGTTACCCAGGCGGTTTGTATGAGCGCAACTTCTCTGAAATGCAAGAAAGATTTCCAGAGCGCGTTCTTGAGAAAGCAGTAAAAGGCATGTTGCCTAAAGGTCCTTTGGGCTATGCTATGATCAAGAAATTGAAAGTATATGCTGGCGAAGAACATGGCCATGCCGCACAACAACCTAAAGCTTTGGAAATTTAAGGATACACAATGAACGGTAAATATTACTACGGCACAGGTCGTCGCAAAAGTTCAGTTGCACGTGTGTTCTTGCAAAAAGGCAACGGCAACATCATCGTTAACGGTCGCCCAATTGACGAATACTTCGGTCGCGAAACTAGCCGCATGGTTGCACGTCAACCATTGGCTTTAACTGAAAACTTAGAGTCTTTTGACATCAAAGTAAACGTAAACGGCGGCGGTGAAAACGGTCAATCAGGTGCAATTCGTCACGGTATCACTCGTGCGTTGATCGACTACGATGAAGCTTTGAAACCTGCTCTATCTCAAGCTGGCTTCGTTACTCGCGATGCTCGTGAAGTTGAGCGTAAAAAACCAGGTCTACGCAAAGCTCGTCGCGCAAAACAATTCTCAAAACGTTAATTCGATTTGGAATACAAAAAAACCGCTCCTATGGGCGGTTTTTTTATATCTATTACTTTAATAATTACTTTTGCATCTTATGCATAAAGTCCCTACAATAAAGTTTTATATCTATTATTTAACAGGTAATAAGTCCATGAGTAAGCAGTTTAAAGTTGGCATTGTTGGCGCAACTGGCTACACAGGCGTCGAGCTTTTGCGTTTGCTAGCAAATCACCCATCAGTAGATGTTATCGCCATTACAAGCCGAAAAGAAGCAGGCAAATCAATTGCAGATTACTTCCCTAGCTTACGTGGATTTTATGATTTAATATATCAAACACCTGAATCTGTAGATTTCTCACAATGCGATTTGGTTTTCTTTGCAACACCCAATGGCGTTGCCATGAAAGAAGCACCAGCCTTACTTGAAAAAGGCATAAAAGTCATTGATTTATCTGCAGACTATAGAATACAAGACCAAGGTGTCTGGGAGAAATGGTACAACTTATCCCACACCAGCCCAAACTGGATTCAAAAAGCCATATACGGCCTAAGCGAACTCAATAAAAAAGACATCCAATCAGCACAGCTTGTTGCAAATCCGGGCTGTTATCCAACAGCAGTTAGCTTGCCATTGCTACCACTTATCTCAAACAATGCATTGGTTGCCAATAGTCCCATTATTGCGGACTGCAAATCAGGCGTTTCTGGCGCTGGTAGAAATGCTAATATTGGCTCATTGTTTTGCGAAGCTGGTGATAATTTCAAAGCCTATGGCGTTGCTGGCCACCGCCATCTCCCTGAAATTCGCCAGTCTATTTCATTGTTTAACCCAGCGCTTGCCAAGAATTTTATTTTCGTTCCTCACTTAACCCCCTTGATTCGTGGCATGCATGCCACCATCTATGTAGAAGTAGAAAATAATATTTGTTTGCATGAGCTCCTTGCTAATCACTACCAAGACAGTTCTTTTGTCGATATCATGCCCATGGGCAGCTGCCCTGAAACACGCTCAGTAAAAGCATCTAACCAATGCCGCATTAGCGTCCAAAAAGCACCAGAAACAGATAAAAATACGTGGGTAATAATGTCTGTTATTGATAATTTAGTTAAAGGCGCAGCAGGACAAGCCATACAAAATATGAATTTAATGCTAGGGCTAGAAGAACGCACATGCTTAACTCATGCGCCAATTTTACCTTAAAGATTTAACCGCACACCCAGAAAAGGAAATAACCATGTCAGAACAAGAAACCGCTATTGTTTTTACTGATAGCTGCTGCGAAAAAGTAAGAGATTTAATTGCTGAAGAAAATAATCCAAACCTAAAACTACGTGTTTTTGTTAATGGAGGTGGCTGCTCAGGCTTCCAATATGGCTTCACTTTTGATGAAATCACCAACGAAGATGATTTTGAAATTCAAAAAGATGGCTTAAACTTCTTAGTTGACCCAATGAGCTACCAGTATTTAGTGGGCGCTGAAATTGATTACACAGAAAGCCTACATGGCTCTCAATTTGTTATCCGCAATCCAAACGCAACCACAACTTGTGGCTGTGGCTCATCATTCTCTGTTTAATCGCTAAACAAATAAAAAGCTGCTTATATAAGCAGCTTTTTTATATTAACAATAAAAAAAGCAACCGAACTTGGTTGCTTTTTTCGTTCAGTCACAGTCTAGAATAATGCATCTAGATTAGTAGCCGGTTTTGCAGCGCCTGGCGCCGGAGCATTCACAGGCGGAACATCTTGTCCAGCAGCAGCTCCGCTAGGCTTACTAGGAGCAATTGAAGCACCACCCTCATCAGAGATACCGCTTTCATTCGCACCGCCGCTGGCACGATTATCTAATCCTAAGTTTGGATTCGTGCTTTGATGCTCTTGATAGAAGTAATCACCACCTCTTTGTACTAAACCAGCAGGAGGCTTAGGCTGAACAACAGGCTTCCCTTTTAAGGCTGCTCTCATGTATTCAACCCAAACTGGCAATGCAATCACACCACCATATCCAGATGGACCCAAGCTTGATGGCTGGTCAAAACCAACATACACAGCTGTTACGATTTGTGGGTTGTAACCGACAAACCATGCATCTTTACCTTGGTTTGTTGTACCAGTTTTACCATAAATATCATTGCGACCTAAAGCATTCGCACGAGAAGCGGTACCCATTCGAACAACATCACGCAAAACCGTATTCATAATAAACGCATTTCTTGGGTCGATGGCCAACTTAGCATTTTCCCCTGCAACCAAAGGCTTGGTTTGTGCACGTAAGCGGCCAGTACCATCATAAATTCTATCAATGATGTAAGCAGATACGCGATATCCACCATTTGCAAAAATTGCATAAGCTTCGGCCATTTGTAACGGTGTTACTGAACCAGAACCCAATGACATTGCCAATGTAGCAGGATGCTCTTTCGCTCTAAAACCAAAGCGCTGAATATACTGCTGCGCATATTGCGGTGTTACTGCCATCATAATTCGGATAGTAACCATATTTTTAGATGCAACCAATGCTTGGCGCAAGGTAATATAACCAGAATAACGACCATTAGAGTTCTTTGGTCTCCACGCTTTACCTCCTGCACCCATTCCAGGAATTTCAATAGGAGCATCATTCACAACGCTTGCTACTGTAAATCCTTTTTCAATACCCGCGGAATAGATAAATGGTTTAAACGTAGAACCTGGCTGACGCCATGCTTGCGTTGCTCTATTAAACGAACGCTGATAGAAATCATATCCACCAACAATGGCCTGAATAGCCCCCGTTTGCGCATTAATTGATACCAAAGCGCCTTGTAAATCTGGAGACTGAACAACACTCCAACCATTCTTCTGCTCTTTAACACGAATGACAGCACCTTCTTGTACTTGCTTATCACCCAGTTTGTTATTATTAATTGCGCTTTTCACCAAATTAATTTGATTACTTGTTAGCGAAACACGCCCTTGACCTTCAACATAAACATCTAAAGAATTTTTATTGGCTTTTAATACCACAGCAGGAACGCGACCTTCTACAGTATGTAAAGTCGACAAATACTGCTCAAGCTGCTCTTCTAAGTCACCTTCTTGTTTCAGGTTCTTTAAATTAATTCGTGCTTCAGCACCATGAAAGCGTCGACCGCGATCAAAGGTATCTAATGCTTTACGGAGTGATTTGGTACCAACTTGTTGCAATTCAGAATTAACAGTTGTGTAAACTCTAAATCCTTGTGTATAAGCTTCTTCACCGTATTTCTCAACCATTGACTGACGCGCCATTTCAGCTGCATACAATGAATACTCGTCCAAATTAAAACGAGCACGCTCATAAGTTAATTTTTCAGCAAAAGCAGTATTTTTTTCTGCTTCTGTAATCATGCCTAATTCTTGCATATTATTTAAAATATACTCTTGGCGTATTTTTGCTCGTTCTGGATTAACAATAGGATTAAATGCAGAAGGTGCTTTAGGCAAACCAGCTAAAATTGATGCTTCAGCTAAATCAATATCCTTCACAGGTTTATTAAAATAAGCTTCTGACGCAGCAGCAAAACCGTATGCACGTTGCCCTAAATAAATTTGATTAAAATACAATTCTAAAATTTGATCTTTGCTTAAGTTCTTCTCAATTTTATAAGCCAATAACGCTTCATTAAATTTTCTAGTAAATGTACGCTCATTGGTTAAAAAGAAGTTTTTAGCAACTTGCTGAGTAATGGTACTGGCACCAGACTGAACAGAGCCTGAAGTTAAGTTACCAACCATAGCACGAGTCACGCCGATAACATCCACGCCCCAGTGCTCATAAAAACGCTTATCCTCAGCTGCAATAACAGCTTGTTTCAAGACCAAAGGAAACTCGTCAATTTTCATAAAAGAGCGACGCTCTTCACCATATAAACCAATTAATTTATCGTCAGCAGAATAAATCTGCAGTGGCATTTTCGGATTATAGTGTGTGACTGCTTCCAAAGTCGGTAACTTTGGATAAGTAATCAAAACTGCAATTGCAAGTAAGCCAATTCCGAATAGCGTAAGACCTAAAAATAAGCCTAAAAATGTACCTAGAATTTTCTTTATCATGGGGTATATCAAATTTCTTTATTAAAAAGTTGTACAAAGTATAAGTTCAAAGCTACCCTAATGTCAGCTTTTAAAAAAATACTAATAATTTTTTAATGTCCTATTTCATGGGAATTAATGAAATGAAAATCCTCAAAAAAGATTCATCACAGAAAAAAGATGATACCAAAAAGAAGGTATCTCGTAATAAAAATAAGGCTTCTAGCTCATCTAGTAGTACATTTATTGGCATTGACATTACGGGCAATCAAGTCAAATTGGTTGCTATTAGTGGTAAGAGCTTAGACTCTTTAACATTGGAAAATTATGTTATTACACCACTAGAAAACAACGTTATTCATGATAATAAGATAAATGACGAAGAGAAACTAGTAGCATCTTTACAACAAAGTCTGAATACTTTGCGCGTCTCTGGCAAAGGATTTATTGCGGCCATGCCTGAAACAATTTCGACAGTCCAAACCTTCATCTGTGCAGATGAAGATGTGAAAGATTTGGCTGAAATTGCGGAGTTCGAAATAAATCAAATCGCAGACATTGATGAAGTTAATTACGACTATCAAATTATCGGCCCTGCTAACAATTCAGCTGACCATGAAGTTTTATTAGTCTTGACCAGGAAAGAAGACCTCGAGCCTCGCTTATTCTGCCTAGACTCAGCAAAAATGTCACCATTGCTATATATGGATATTGATAGTTTTGCCAATATTAACGCATTTAGCCACTGGATTAACCAACAGCAACCTGAACTAACTAACCAAATCATCGCGATTTGCGATATTGGTATGACTGTTACCAATATCATTATTGCTAAAAATGGTAAAAAAGTTTTTGAACAACCTGCCGAAATTGGTGGATTATTCTTAGACCAAGCCATTCAGCAAAAATACCAAGTTAACCTAGAAGGTGCGATAAAAATTAAGCACGATGCTAACAAACCACAAGGTTACTTAGAGCTAGAAACTCAATTTAACCAACAAGTGGCATCAGCAATTCAACGTGCATTCCAATTTTATAAAACCCTAGATATTGGTAGTGGAGCTGAAGCTGACATCCAGCAAGTTCTTATTACTGGTGGTGCCTCTAATATTGCGAATATGAGTGATGTGATTCAATCAACTTGTCGCGTGCCGACTCAAGTAATTAATCCTGTTGATTTCTTAACGCATTCAAAACACATTGATAGCACAAAATTAGCAACAGATTCATCAATGTTAAATATTGCTTTTGGCTTATGTTTAAGGGGTTTCAATGATTAAGCTTACCAGAATTAACTTATTACCTTATCGAGAAGAAGCTCGTAAAGCCAAACAAAAACAATTTACCAAAATTCTTATTCTGGCAGGTGTCATTGGTGTAGGTATATCGGCTCTAGGCTTTTTAGGCCTTGAGCAAGCAGTTAACAATCAAGAGTCTCGAAATGAGTATTTAAATAGCGAGATTGCAAACCTTGATAAGAAAATTGCAGAAGTTAAAAAGCTCAATGAAGAAAAAGATGCTTTCTTAACACGTAAGAAAAAAGTTGAAGAATTGCAAAACCAACGTTTCTTAGCCGCACAAATGCTGAATAACTTTAATGTTCTGCTACCTGATGGCGCATACCTAACGACATTAAAAAGTAATGGTGCTCATAGCTATACCCTCACAGGTAAAGCTACCAGTGACAATAAAGTTGCCATGTTCATGAAATCCCTACCTAGTACTGGCGTATTTAATTTCCCTGAGTTAGAGAATATTAAAAAAGATGCTGATGCCCAAAGCTTTACTTTGAAAGTATCAACCGTCTTAGAAGAACGTCCTGAAGAAGAGGAAGAATAATGGCAAACTTGAACATTGACTTAAAAAAGATTGATATAAACAAGCTATATCTATTACCAATGATGATGAAAGTTGGTATTTCTGCGCTTCTATCAATTGTTATTATCATTGCTGCCTATTTCTTCTTATTTAGTTCTCAAATTGAGGAATTAAATGGTCTAGAAGAAAAAGAAACTCAACTTAAGCAGGATTTCGAAAGTAAAGCGGTTAAAGCTGCCAATTACAACACACTAAAAGATGAGCTAGAACAATTACGCAAATCTTTTGCTGTGCTATTAAAGCAGTTGCCTACTGATAAAGAAGTTCCTCGTTTAATTCAAGAGTTAAATCAGGCTGCAACAAATAATGGCATGAGCTTTGATAGCTTACAGCCACAAGCACCAATTAGTGATGAATCAATTGATATTTTGCCATACAAAATTTCAATTGCAGGCAATTACAACCAATTAGCAAACTTTACTCGTGACGTGGGCTCTTTATCACGAATCATTACTTTAGATGATGTCAGCCTACAACCACAGAATAATAAAGATTCTAATAAAGGAATGCGCCTAGTATTTACTGCAACAGCTAATACCTATACTGCTGCTGCTGCAATAGAATCACTAGAGGATGATGATAACTCAGATGAAAAAACTAAAGAGTAATGGTAATTAGTGACTCATTTCTTAACTTGATTTATTAATTACATTTAGGACAAAATCATGAAAAAAAGCCTGATCATTGCTATGAGCTTATTCTCACTGTTTGGTTGTTCCAAACACAGTGATTTGCAAGAATGGGTAATGAATACCCAAAACGAAGCAGCGCAACGAAAAATTAAAAAAGAACTACCTGAGCCCATTATTTTAGAAGAATACAATCCTCCTGCTTACACAGGTTTAAATGCATTCGATCCAGCTCGCCTGAGAGATGTCAAAAATAATGATTCAACAGATGCCAATGCACCTAATTTAAATCGCGCCAAAGAAGTTCTAGAGAATTATGATCTTGATTCACTAGAATACGTTGGTTCTCTTATTAAAAATAATGCAGCATCAGCTTATGTTCGTGTAGATGGTTATGTTTATACCGTAAATGTTGGAAACTATTTGGGTTCTAACTTTGGTAAAGTCATAAAAATCGAATCGGATAAGCTTATCCTAGAAGAATCCATAGAAGATGCAGATGGTCAATGGGAAAAGCGTGAAACGAATGTTTGGCTCTCTGGCTTAGAAGCTAATGAATAACAAAAAATTTAAATAATCGGAAAATCATTCTTAAAGGTATAACAAATGAAAAACATGACTGTGAAAATCCTATCGGGGATAGGTCTCTCATTGGCTTGCCAAGCTGCATTTGCCGGAGCGATCACAGATATTAAAGTTACTTCTCTATCTGAACAACAAAAAATTATTAAAATTAAATTCGATAAAGAATTGGTTGAGCCTAAAGGCTTCCTGAACAAAAATGACACTTCATTGGTTTTGGATTTCCAAGGCAGTAATACAAAATTACCACAAGCTTATTTAGAATATAACGACTCATTGGTTAAAAGTATTTCAGCTGCAGAAGATAAAAACCGCACTCGCCTAGCTTTAGATTTAGGCATGCCAAGCGAATTCTATACTGAAAAAAAACAAGATGAAATCTGGGTTTATGTTTCAGGAAATAATAAGCAAGCTGCAACTAAACCAGTTCAATCACCAACTGTATTAACAGAACCAGCGAATACTAACGACACTAAAATTCCAGCACCTATCGTGATTAAAGAGACCATTGTTAAAACAGAAGCAGCTCCTGCACATGCAGTAGCAACAGCTCCAAGTCTTCCTGTGCAAATGGCTTTCAACAAAGGTAAGAAAAATAGCGGTCGTGTAGTATTAACGATTCCAGCTAACGCACCTAAACCAAAAATCACTAAAAATGCTGCTAGCCTAACAGTTGTTTATACGAATGTAATTTTGCCAGCGGCAGAGCAAAAGAAACTAGATACAAGCGAATTACTAACGCCAGTTCAATCTGTGACATTGGAAAGCTTAGGCGCTAATACTCAAGTTATCATTAACACAAAAGGCTCTTGGGATTACAAAGAATATGCTGAAAATGGCAAATATGTCTTTGAAATTATTCCAACAACCAATATGGCTGATAGCGCAACATCGCCTCTAACACGCAAAAAGAATTTCAAAGGTAACAAAGTTACTTTAGATTTCCAAAACATTGAAGTTCGCACGGTTTTACAAATTCTTGCTAAAGAATCTGGCATGAATATTGTTGCAAGCGATTCTGTTGGCGGCTCTATGACTTTAAATCTAAAAGATGTTCCTTGGGATCAAGCTTTAGATTTGGTTATGCAATCACAAAACTTGGATATCCGTAAGCAAGGTAATATTATTAATATTGCCCCTCGTGATGAGTTGTTTGAAAAAGACAAACGCACGTTAACTTACGAACAAGAATTACAATCTTTAGGACCGTTGGTTTCTCAAACGTTCCAATTACGTTATAAAAATGTTGAAGAATTTAAAGAAATTCTAAAACTAGGTGATGGTACAGGCAGTGGCGATAGAAACTCTATTCTATCTGGCCGCGGTAGTGCACTAATTGACCCATCAACTAACACATTAATCATTACAGATAACCCTTCTGTTATCAAAAAATTTGCTGCACTGATTGATGAACTAGATGTTGCTGCACAACAAGTTATGATTGAAGCTCGAATTGTTGAAGCTCAAACAGACTTCTTACGCTCACTAGGTACCAAGATTTCTCATAGCAAAACTGGTGATGGCAGATGGACAGGTGGTTCTAACTGGACACCAGGCGATAGCAGTGGCTCGTCAAGTCTAAATATTATTCGCTCTGGTTTATCATCTGTTGTGAATTTAGAAATTCAAGCTCACCAAGCTGAAGGTAACGCGAAAATTATTTCATCTCCTCGCGTATTAACCCAAGATAGACAAGAAGCTTTAATTGAAAAAGGTACTGAAATTCCTTACCAAGAAGCATCTTCATCTGGTGCAACTAGTACTAGCTTCAAAAAAGCGGTATTGGGTTTAACTGTTACACCTCAAATCACACCTGATGGCAATATCATCATGGACTTACAAATTAACAAAGACTCTGTTGGTGGTACGCCAGGTCAAAGTGAGCCTCCAATCAATACCAACCAAATCAAAACCAAAGCAATGGTTGAAAATGGTGGTACTCTGATTCTTGGTGGTGTATACGAAGAACGGAAAACAGAAAATGAAACCAAAGTACCTGTATTGGGCGATATCCCACTATTAGGTAATTTATTCAAATTCAAGAGCCGTGAACACAACAAGAGCGAGTTATTAATCTTTATTACGCCTAGAATTGTTCCTCAAAGCAACAGCTCTTTGCGCTACTAAAATAAATTTCCGCAACTTGAATTAGTTCAGATACAATGCCTGCTATGGATAAAATAGCAGGCAATATTTTTTTAATCGGCTTAATGGCAGCAGGAAAAACAACAATAGGTAGACAGCTTGCCCAAATTTTAAATCTCCAATTTTATGATTCTGATTTAGAAATCACTCAAAAAACTGGGGCAAGTGTTAATACTATTTTTGCTGTTGAAGGTGAAACGGGATTTCGTGACCGTGAAGAAAGCATGATTGAGCAACTGACCAAAAAGCAAGGCATTGTATTGGCCACGGGCGGTGGTGCCATTTTGCGCCCAAACAATCGCCAAGCCCTCAAGCAAAATGGTATTGTAATTTATTTACACACCAGCGTTGATACCATTCTTGAGCGCACAAAACATGATAAAACACGCCCTTTGCTGCAAGTTGCTAATCCTCGTGCTAAATTAGAACCTCTATACCAAGCTCGCGACCCTCTTTATCGCTCCATTGCTGATATGATTATCAGCACCGAAAATGGGCAAGTTATCGACATTATTAAAGATATTAAGCAAGCGTTGCCATTACAACAAGGGTGATTATGATTAATACTTGGGTAAAAACTCCATCCAAAACTTATCCGATTTTGATTCAAGCAGGATTATTGAATCAACTATCTCAGCATTTGACGCTGTCTAACAATGCTCCAATCGCAATTATCAGCAACGAAACCATTGCGCCTTTGTATTTAAAACAAGTTGAAAATGCATTGGATCAATTACAAGCTCAATATTTCTCAATTATTTTACCTGATGGTGAATGCTATAAAAATTGGGAAACATTGAATCTAATTTTTGACGGTTTACTAACCAATTTTGCTGAACGAAAAACCACTTTAATTGCATTGGGTGGCGGTGTGATTGGTGATATGGTTGGCTTTGCTGCTGCTTGCTATCAACGTGGTATTCCTTTTATTCAAATTCCAACGACCTTACTAAGCCAAGTAGATTCATCAGTTGGTGGCAAAACTGCCATTAACCATCCTCTTGGTAAAAATATGATTGGTGCTTTTTACCAACCAGAAGCGGTCTATATTGATTTAAATACGTTGAAAACATTACCCGCTCGAGAGTTTAGTGCTGGTTTGGCTGAAGTCATCAAGTACGCTTTATTAGGTAATGTGGCATTTTTAGAATGGCTAGAAAACAATATTGAAAAACTAATGGCACTGGATACCGATGCCCTTGCTTATGCCATTCAAACTTGCTGTGAAATGAAAGCTGATATTGTCAATCAAGATGAAAAAGAACACGGTTGTCGGGCTTTTCTAAATTTAGGGCATACTTTTGGCCATGCGATTGAAGCAGAAATGGGTTATGGCAATTGGCTGCATGGCGAAGCAGTAGCAACAGGAATGGTCATTGCTTGTCGATTATCCGAGGAGTTAGGTCACATCAGCAACAGAGATACCGACCGGGTTATTGCTTTACTACAACGTGCAAATCTACCTACTACTCCACCGCCATTTGAAATGAATAAATGGCTAGAGCATATGCAGCATGATAAAAAAGTTTCACAAGGAACCATCCGATTCATTGCTTTACAAGCACTCGGGCAAGCATATCAAACCGATAAAATAGAAACGGAAATTGTTCAAAAAGCAATTAAAAACGCTTATTAATCAAATTACTTTCAGGCAGCCTAGGCTGCCTGAACTTATATTTAAAACAGAACCAGCCAATTTTTGGATATTTTCTGTGCAAGCAGCTACAATGACACTTATATATTTCTAATGAAAATAAATTTGAGTAGAGGTGAGAAAACAATATGCGACCACACTATCTTCATGATCTCTTTAACCCAAAGCATCTTGCTGTCGTTGGCGCAAGTGATCGCCAAAACTCAGTTGGACAAATTGTTTTTACAAACTTACTTTCAGGTCAATTTCAAGGCAAGCTGACACCTGTTAATCTAAAGCACAATTTAGTTGGTGGATTACCAGCGGTTCATAAGCTTACTCAAATTAAAGAAAAAGTAGATGTTGCCATTATTGCAACACCTCCAAATACCTACGACACAACAGTCAAAGAAGCTGCCAAAAGTAAAATTCGTTTTCTCATTCTAGTCAAAACAATGGATGACCAAAATGAAGAAGACTTAGCCTGCTTACAAAAAGCAGTCAAAAGTGCCCAAAAGCTAGGTGTTCGCTTATTAGGTCCCAGCGTATTAGGCTTATTGCGCCCAGTAGCAGGTTTAAATGCCAGCTCATACTCTACTCACAGCCACCCAGGCAATTTATCCCTTGTCAGCCAATCTAGCGCATTGTGTACAGCCATGATTGAATGGGCTAAAAATCGAGACATCGGCTTTGCAACCATTTTATCTTTAGGCGAACAAACATGGGATATCGACTTCGGTGAGATTCTCGACTATCTCACCCATGACCGCTCTACTTCAGCCATCTTATTGCACATTCAGCATGTTAATAGCGGACGTAAATTTTTAAGTGCACTACGTGCAGCAGCAAGAGTGAAGCCCGTTGTTGTCATTAAATCTGGGCGCTCATTTGAACAATTTGATGGCTTATCAACAGCCAGCCAAATTATAGATAGAACAGATGTTTTTGAATGCGCTCTCGCTCGAGCGGGCGTTTTACGCGTCGATACCATCTCGCAGATGTTTACCGCGGTCAAAGTATTAGCCGCAAACTATCGCGCCAAAGGCAACCGCTTAGCCATTATTTCCAATGGCAAAGGGCTAGGTGTTTTAGCATCAGACCGTGCTCTGGATATTCATGTCCCATTAGCACAGCTATCCACCAATACATTAAAAGCATTAAATAAAGCACTGCCTGCTAATTGGTCACATTGCAACCCGATTGATATTTTGAGCGATGCTAGCCCATTGCGCTTCAGAACGGCTGTTAAACTGTGTTTGGATGATCCAAACATTGATGGCGTATTGGTTATCTTCACACCACAAATTGGTACCGATCACATCAATACTGCACAAA
Organism: Vitreoscilla sp.; assembly: GCA_030150505.1. Classification (GTDB taxonomy): domain Bacteria; phylum Pseudomonadota; class Gammaproteobacteria; order Burkholderiales; family Neisseriaceae; genus JASLFS01. Next base: position 20,494 of record JASLFS010000044.1, read on the forward strand.
TGATGGTTCAATTGCAACGGGATAGCCATAAACCACTGATGCTCACTTGGTTAGGCGAAGAAAAAGTACAAACCAGCCGAGCATTGCTGACCAAATCACGTTGCGTACAATTCAATGCACCAGAATATGGTATAGAAGTCTTTAAAAAACTATCTGAATACCACCGTAACCAAGAATTACTACTGCAAACACCAAGACCATTAAACAACACTTGGGATGAGCCTGATTTTAACAAAGCACATAAACTATTAGCACAAGCCAAGAAAAACAATCACCCATTGCTTTCAGAAGTAACATCCAAAGAACTGCTGGATATCTTTCATATTCAAGCCAACCCGACACAACTGGTTACCAACATCGAAGATGCATGCAAAATTGCCAAAGAAATCGGCTATCCAGTGGTATTAAAAATTGATTCTAGTGAAATATTTGATCGCTCTGAAATTGGTGCAATTAGCCTTAACATTGGCAATGAAGAAGCACTTAAAGAATCATACAACCGCATTATGGAGCGCGTAGCACAACATTATCCAGAAGCAACCATCTACGGAATGAGCATTCAATCCATGCTCAAAATGAAAAACATGCGTGAGGTAATGATTAGCGTTGCCCAAGATCCCATTTTCGGACCCATCATCACTTTTGGCTCTGGCGGTGTATCTGCTGTCATTCAAAAAGATACTGCATCATCCCTGCCTCCGCTTAATGATCACCTCATTGACGATATGCTCAAGCACACCAAGGTAGGCAAAACACTACAAGCTTTCAAAAACATGCCGGCCGCCAATAACCAAGCTTTAAAAGATATTTTCCTAAAAGTATCCGAAATGGTTTGTGAACTTCCTGAAATGGCAGAATTAGAACTCAACCCTATCTTCGTCAATCATGATGATGCCATTGTTATTGATGCAAAAATCGTTTTAAATTTGGATTACAAAAAACAAGATCGATATGGCCACATGGCAATCATGCCGTATCCATACCGCTTTGAAAATCAAAAAACTTTAAAAAATGGCACCAAAGTACTCATTCGCCCTTCTCGCCCAGAAGATGCCGATATGGTACAAGAATTTGTTCGAAACTTATCGGATCAAAGCCGATATAACCGTTTCATGTCTAGCATTAAACAATTATCTCAATCTGTATTGGTAAGATTTACACAATTAGACTATGACCGTGAAATGGCGTTAATTATGGTCAAACCAGATGAAAAAAATGGCGATCAAATGCTTGGAATAGCACGCTATTCAACTGACCCAGATATGGAAGTATGTGAATTTGCAACCTCTGTTGCGGATGATTGGCAACACCAAGGAATTGCCAATATTCTAATGAATCAACTATTTGATGTTGCAAGAGACCAAGGTTTAGCTCTCATGCGCGGAGACATACTTGTCTCTAATACGCCCATGGTGAAATTCATGCAGAAATTAGGCTTTACCATCCGCAGAGACCCAGAAGATAACAGCATCTATATCGTAGAAAAAAACCTAATTAACGAAAACACGACACCAAGTATAAGACAAAAGCAGTAAATGCTTGCCATATAAACAATAATTAGCCTAAAATAGACGGTTTTCTCATAACAGGCTTTTGAAGGAAAGAAAATGGTTGTTATCCGTTTATCTCGCGGCGGTTCTAAACATCGCCCATTCTATAACGTAGTGGTTCAAGATTCTCGTATGAGTCGTGACGGCCGCTTTATTGAACGCGTTGGCTTCTACAATCCAGTAGCTAACGAAAAACAAGAACGTGTTCGTTTGGACGCTGAGCGTTTAAACCACTGGATCAGCAAAGGCGCGCAAATGAGCGATGCAGTTGCTAAATTAGTAAGAAACCAAAAAGCTGCTGCTTAATAAATGATGACTGAAAAACTACAACGTAATCAGCTAACGATCCCGGATGGCCATGTTGCCATGGGCTACATTAAAGCCACTGTAGGGGTAAAAGGTTGGGTAAAGATTCATACCGATACCGAATTTGTTGATAGTTTACTAGATTACTCTACTTGGCATATTGGTAAAAACAACCAATGGCAAAATATTGAAATCGAGTCAGGCAAAGTGGTTAGTGGCATTTTACAAGTAAAATTTGCCAATATTGACACTCCAGAAGCTGCCGTTTTATTACGCGGCTATACCATTACTATTGCTCGAGAAGACTTTGAGACCCCTGAGGAAGATGAGTTCTATTGGGCAGATTTAGTAGGGATGTCAGTGATTAATCACGAAGGTCATGTATTAGGTACAGTGAAAGGTCTACTAGAAACAGGTGCACATGATGTTTTAGACATCAGAGGCGAATACGGACAGAAATTAATCCCTTTTGTTTCGCACTATGTAGACTCAATTAATAGTGATCTTAAAACCATTACGGTTGATTGGGGTATTGACTACTGATGCACATACAAGCTATCAGCGTCTTACCTGAAATGTTTCAAAGTATTACAGAGTATGGCGTAACCTCACGCGCGTTAAAACAAGATTTATGGCAATTCAACGCCATTAACCCGCGTCAGTTTGCTGACAATAAACTTGGCTATATTGATGACCGCCCCTTCGGAGGTGGACCTGGCATGATCATGATGGCACCGCCCTTACAGGCAGCCATAGATTTTGCAAAAGAACAACATCAAGGTAAAGAACCCACAAAAGTGATTTACCTCAGCCCACAGGGCAAGCCATTTACTCATGCGAAAGCTGAAGAATTAGCACAAACCAGTGGTTTTATTCTTCTATGTGGACGTTATGAAGGCATTGATGAGCGCTTACTAGAAACCAGTGTTGACGAAGAAATTTCAATCGGCGACTTTGTGGTTTCTGGAGGAGAACTTCCTGCCATGATGGTTATTGATGCTGTTCTTCGCTTAATAGATGGTGTATTAGGTGATAATCAATCAGCTAAGGAAGATTCATTTGCCGACGGTTTATTAGACTGCCCGCACTATACTCGACCATTGGTGTTTCAAGACAAAACTGTCCCAGACGTTTTGCGCTCGGGTCACCATAAAAACATTGCAACGTGGCGCTTACAACAATCGCTACAACGCACTTTGAATAGACGACCTGATTTACTCGATCAGCGTCCTTTAACAAAACAGGAATCTAGGCTCTTGGCAACAATCCAAGAGGAACGAGAGACCAATAAGAAATAGGATTTGCATCATGAACTTGATCGAACAATTGGAGCAAGAAGAAATTGCTCGCTTGGGTAAAACCATTCCTGAATTCGCGCCTGGTGATACAGTAATCGTATCAGTTAAAGTAAAAGAGGGCACTCGCGAACGTTTACAAGCTTATGAAGGCGTTGTAATCGCTCGTCGTAACCGTGGCCTAAACAGCTCTTTCATCGTTCGTAAAATTTCTAACGGTGAAGGTGTTGAACGTACATTCCAATTGTACGCTCCAACAGTAGCTAATATCGTTGTTAAACGTCGTGGTGACGTTCGCCGTGCTAAGCTATACTACTTACGTGGCTTAACTGGTAAAGCTGCTCGTATTAAAGAAAAATTGCCAGCTCGTAAAGGTTAATCTTTACAAGCTATGCATAAAAAAAGCACCTCATTTGAGGTGCTTTTTGCATGATGATTAGAATAAAGAAAAATCAATCTTCACTCTCATTAAAATCCTCTTTAAATTGTGGCTTAGGTGCATACACAATTAAAGAATCAGGAGAACCCACCACAGTTTCATCTTTACCTGGGTAATCCAAATTTGCCAAGAAATAACGCATACAATTCAAACGAGCACGTTTCTTATCATCAGACTTAATCACAGTCCACGGAGCATCTCCAGTGTGTGTATGAAAAAACATCTGATTTTTAGCTTCAGTATAATCATCCCAGCGATCCAATGACTGAATATCAATGGGTGACAATTTCCAATGCTTTAACGGATCATCACGGCGGGAAACAAATCGACGCAATTGCTCCTCACGGCTCACTGAGAACCAAAACTTAAACAAATGTGTATTGCTGTTAACTAGCATTCTTTCAAGCTCAGGCGTTTGTCGCATGAACTGCAAATACTCATGAGACTGACAAAAGCCCATCACCCGCTCAACACCCGCGCGGTTATACCAAGAACGGTCAAAGAACACCAACTCACCTTCAGTCGGCAATTCTTTAATATAACGCTGAAAATACCACTGGCCACGCTCAACATCACTAGGCTTCTCTAAAGCAACCACACGAGCACTACGTGGGTTTAAATGCTCCATAAAACGCTTAATCGTCCCGCCCTTACCTGCTGCATCACGTCCTTCAAACAAACATACAATTTTTTGTCCTGTTTCTTTGACCCAATTTTGCACCTTTAACAACTCAATTTGCAATTTTCGTTTTTCTTTTTCATAAACATTGCGTGGCATTCGTGTTTTATAAGGATATGTTTTAGGTAACGGAGTATGTCCAGGGCCATCTTTGTACATATACTGGGCATAATACAAAACTTCATCAGGCACTGAAGGTAGATTTTCTCGAATCACTCCAGTCAGAATATCCTCATTTTTTTCTTTGGTTTCCTGCTCTTTATGTTCAGACATTGCCAATCCTTCTCTATACCAATCATAAAAAAGATTCACTATTTACAGTGACCTTTTTGCCAAAATTATTATTAATATTCAAGTACGCATACATATTTTTATTAATTTAGCGCTACTATTCTCTTATATTACATAGGTATAAAGCATAAAGAAACCATAAAGCCAGTTGAAATCGCTTTTTTAACTACTTTCTTGCCCTATAATAAATTCAATTTCAAAAACACTTGCTCTTTAATCCAATTCAATCCATTTGAACCCATTAAATAATCCAACCAAAAAGCCGCATGTGCAATGATAATCACTTGGAAAACAACTTGATAACTTTGCTTAGTGGTTTTATGATTAAAATGAATTTGCGCAAAAATCGCCCCCGGCCAGCCACCGAGCCACTCAATTAAATGCAAATAGCTTTCTGGAATACGCCACTCATGACTCTTCGCTCGCCTCTTATCAACAGAATACTGCCCAATACTCACCAAGCTAACCACGCCATATATTGCCGGCACCAACCAAATTGAACTGCCATGGTAAAACTGCCACAAACCCACCAAACAAATAACAATAGCCAATATATCCAAATACTCCCTTGTTCCAATCTGACTATATCTGCTTCTGCGATGCTGCTTAGCATGTCTGTTTTTTGATTTCTTTTTCTGTCGAATGCTCTCTTGGTCAACCTCCAACTCATTCAATCTAGCAAAGGTTGCTTGTAACTTTCCTTTGGTATTGAGTTTATGTCCAAAAACCACTTCATCGCCTACTTTTGGGCGACGACTGCCTTTAAAAACAGAAATATGTAAAAACACACTGCCTTGTTGACTACCAATAAAACCAAAACCCCGATCATCATCCCACTGAACAACCAATCCCTTTTGCTGCTCCACAATTACACCCCGACCCATCAAAAAAATATTTTAAACCATAAATAGCATGAAAGCACCATGACAAAAGGCCATTGAACTAGGATAATAACCAAATATTTTTCCATTGGTTTCTTTATATATTCATGCCAAAATCAAATACCTATTTCATCTGTTTAGATGATCCTCGTCACCACGTACTACGACACTATGACGACTTTCATTCACTACAATCATTCTTAGCATCTGAAATGAATTCGATTGATGATGCCCTACAAGCAGGCTGGGAAAAACAGTTGCATGCCGTTATTTTTGCGGACTATGATTTTGGCCTACCCATCCTACAACTACCACAACACCCTCTACAAAATGATGATCAAGCAAGCCAATTTTCAATTTACTGGTTCAAGCAACTTAAAATAGCCAATAACGAAAAAGAATGCCAACAACATTTTTCAAAATTATATCAAAACAACTTGCCTTCTGGGTTAACACATTTACAATTTGACACCAGCAAAGAACAATACATAGAAGATATTCATGCTATTCAAAGTGCCATTGGTCGTGGGGAAGTTTATCAAATCAACTACACCACCCGACTGCACTTTAATGCCTATGGCAATCCAATTAACTTGTACCTAAAATTACGAGAACAACAACAAGTACCTTATGGCGTTCTAGCTCATATTCCCCGTGCACATCAAACTAATTTTTGGCACTTAGGTTTTTCACCTGAGTTATTTTTAGATATTCAAGCCAATGGTGAAATTCGAACAGAACCCATGAAAGGCACCGCACCCATTCTTGAAGATGGTTTTGATGAACAACGTGCTCTTGAACTAAAAAACGATCCAAAGAATCGTGCAGAAAACATTATGATTGTGGATTTGCTACGCAATGATTTAGGCAAAATAGCCAGCATTGGTGGCGTATCCGTACCGGAACCATTTAGCGTTAATGCTTTCGGTTCTGTATGGCAAATGACCACTGAAATTATTGCCAAAATGCAACCAAATACAACCATTAACGACATCTTACAGGCAGCCTTTCCTTGCGGCTCAATCACCGGAGCACCCAAACGCTTTGCAATGCATTTAATCAACCAGCTAGAAAAAACCCCACGTGGTCTTTACACTGGAAGTGTTGGATACATTGAGCCTTGTGAAACCGGATTAGGCTTCCAAGGCAAACTCAATGTCGTGATTCGCAGTTTAGAATTAACGGAGCAATCTCCTCACTATTTCCAAGGCAAAATGGGTGTTGGTTCAGGTATTGTCATCGATAGCGATGCCGAACTTGAATACGAAGAATGCGGCTGGAAAAGCCAATTTCTAAAGCGCATCCAACCTGATTTTTGTTTATTCGAAACCATTCATGTTGCCCAACAACAAGCCAAACTATGGCATTTACACCGTCAGCGGCTGCTCAATTCAGCCAAAGATTTAAATTTCAACCTATCAGAACAAACCTTAGATGCTGCATGGTTAGAATTTTTAAGCCAATTAGACCATCAAGCATATCGTGTCAAAATCAGCCTGCAACCCAATAATCAATTAATCATCCAGCACTATCCTCTATTGCCCATTGCAAAAGACATACAATATATTGCACTAGCAGACATCGCATTGCAAAATCATGATTTACTGCGCCGTTACAAAACCGATTATCGCCATACCTTTGATCACGCTTGGCAATCAGCAGAACAACAAAATGCTTTCGATGCATTGTTTTTCAATTACGATGGTTATTTGTTAGAAGGCGGCCGCAGCAATGTTTTTGTGAGATTTGGTCACGAATGGCGAACACCTCATCTAGATTTAGATATCTTAAATGGTGTCATGCGCCAAGAAATCATTTCCAATCCCCAGCCATACTTAGCTGTTGACAAAGTCATAGAAACATATATTAATAAAGAAGAGCTCATGCAAGCTGATGAGATTCGCTTAAGCAACGCTTTACGTGGTGTTTTCCCACTAATATTAAAAATATAAACAATGAAATAGAGGAGAAACATGGCAGAATTTATAGAAGTTACTTTATTGCCAACAAATAACAATCACCAAATTGGCATTATCTCTTTGAATCGCCCAAAAGCTTTAAATGCACAAAATACAGAAATGATTCAAGAAGTCAGCCAACAACTGAACCAATGGGAAAATAACCCAACCATTAGCATGGTTATTTTAAGAGGTTCTGGAGAAAAAGCCTTCTGCGCTGGTGGCGATATTCGAGCGTTACATCATTACTTAGAAGAAAGCAAAGGCGAACAAGAGCTCAATTTTAATCAAGACATCTTAAAATTTTTCCAATCGGAATACAGCTTTACACGGCGGTTAAATTTATATCCAAAACCCATTATGACTTGGGCAAACGGAATTGTCATGGGCGGCGGCTTAGGAGTTACTTATGCAACCAGCCACCGAGTGGTAACAGAAACCAGTCGTTTAGCCATGCCCGAAGTTCACATTGGCTTACATCCAGATGCAGGCGGAAGCTGGTTCTTACACCGAATGCCGGCTAAACTCGGGCTTTTTATTGGCTTAACAGCATCTCATATTAAAGCAGGCGATGCATTACTAGGCGATTTAGCTGATTACGGCATCCACAGCAGTGAATATCCCGATTTACTGATTGCACTTCAAAACGCCAATTGGACCAAAGTAGAAACACAAAACCATCATATTCTTAGCCATATATTATCCAAATTTCATCACAACAACTTGCACCAAACCAGTGTTGCCTTACCCCATTTGCATTGGATTCAATCTGCCATGAATGCAGGGAGTCTGGAGCAAATAGGCAACGCTATCATGAATTTAAAAACAGACAATGAATGGCTACAAACAGCTCAAAGTAATTTCATCAGTAGCTGTCCAGCCAGTCGAGCCATTACCCATGAAATGAGTCTTCGCATGTTTGGCGCATCACTGAGCAAATGCCTAGAAACCGAATTAATTGTTTCAATGAATTGTTGCGCTCGTCATGATTTTAGTGAAGGTGTACGTGCGTTATTAGTAGACAAAGACAATCGCCCCCAATGGGCGCACATGGCATCACATTTAACACCAACAGAAATTGATGCTTATTTTAAAAAGCCTTCCATTTCCAGTAATTATTATTGTGGATAAAATAAAAAAGCCCAGTATTTAACTGGGCTTTTTTATTGATATCAACTTTCTATCTGCGTTGGTAATGCACTAAATCAAATGCAATTCCTTTTGCAGAAACTTGATTCTGGCGTTCAACTTCTTGCCACAAAACAGTATCCAGTTTTGGGAAAAAAGCATCGCCTTCAACATCCAGCTTAACTTCTGTTAAACGAATATCGGTTGCCAAAGACAGAGCAATACGATAAATCTGTGCGCCGCCCATAATAATAATTTCTTCACTATCAGCAACACTTGCCAAAGCGGTTTCTAAATGACCAAATACTTGTGCACCATCAGCCACATATGAAGCATCATTACTTAACACAATATTGGTTCGATTAGGCAATGGTTTCTTTGGCAAAGATTCCCACGTTTTTCGCCCCATAATGCACGGCTTACCCGTAGTATAAGCTTTAAAAAAAGCAAAATCTTCCGGAATATGCCAAGGAATATCATTATTCATGCCGATGCAAAAATTATTATCCGCTGCGGCAACTAGTGTGATTTTTGACATATTATTTCCTTACTATTAAACAGAAACAGCTGCTTTAATATGAGCATCCGCTTCATAATCAACCAATTCAAAATCCTCAAAAACAAAATCCAGCAAGTTACGAACATCTGGATTGATTTTCATTGTAGGCAATTTTTTTGGCGTGCGGGCTAATTGTAATTTGGCTTGTTCAAAATGATTATTATACAAATGTGCATCACCTAAAGTGTGTACAAAATCACCCACTTCCAAATCACAGACTTGCGCAATCATCATAGTCAATAAAGCATAGCTAGCAATATTAAAAGGAACACCCAAGAAAATATCAGCGCTGCGTTGGTACAGCTGACAAGACAATTTGCCATCTGCCACATAAAATTGGAACAATGCATGGCAAGGTGGCAAAGCCATTTCATCAACCAATGCAGGATTCCATGCCAAAACCATCAAGCGGCGAGAATTGGGATTGTTTTTAATTTGAGAAACAACATCAACAATTTGATCAATATGGCGACCATCATAAGTCGGCCAAGAGCGCCATTGATAACCATAAACCGGGCCTAAATTACCCTCTTCATCAGCCCATTCATCCCAAATACGAACACCATTTTCTTTTAAATAACGAATATTGGTTTCGCCTTTTAAAAACCATAAAAGCTCATGAATAATCGAACGTAAATGTAATTTTTTAGTGGTTAAAACTGGAAAACCCTGGCTTAAATCAAATCGCATTTGATAACCGAATACAGAGCGTGTACCAGTACCAGTTCTATCCCCTTTATCAGTACCATGTTCAAGCACATGGCTCATCAAGTCTAAATATTGTTGCATACTAATTCACGCCTAATTTAATCTATTTATTAAAAAACTTTCTATTCTAACAAGGAAATTATTTAAAACCAAACAATCAAATCACGAAAAATTAATGAACTTATTCACTCTTTTTTCATCATTCTGTATCAAAACCCCATTACCCTATTCACTATCAGTTTAATTTCAACCATATTGGATTGTTTAACTTGTATTTATCTTGCCCAGCCTAATTTGCACTATGTTAAAATAAACCAACTTAAAATTAAGCTAAAAACTCACTAAGTACTGATTCAATCAGTCAATTTATTTGGAAAGGTCTATGGCTCAACTGCCTCAAATTTTCACACCAGAAGCAAATATCACCACCTTACAACGTCTTTGTGGTCCATTAGACTCAAACTTACATGATTTGAGCACGATGTTTTCTATTAAGATAACAAGATTAGACAATCATTTTCAGCTGATTGGCGATGCTGCAGAATCAGCAAAACTTGTTTTGGAAAGCTTATTACCATTAGCTAATCAACGGGATATTGACCCAACGGATATTCGCTTGGCAGCCATTGCCGTAAAAGATAAATTTATGACGATTGAAAATACAACACAACCAACAGAAGATTCAACCCACCACTCTGAACACACAGGCGCTCAATTACGCACTCGCCGTGGTTACATTGGCGGCAGAACACCTCGACAATCTAATTACATCCGTGCTTTATTACAACATGATGTTGTTTTTGGCTTAGGCCCAGCAGGAACGGGGAAAACCTACTTGGCTGTTGCTGCTGCAGTAGATGCCATGGAACGTCATTTAGTAGACCGAATAGTATTGGTTCGCCCTGCTGTTGAAGCTGGTGAAAAATTAGGCTTCTTGCCCGGTGATTTGCAACAAAAAGTTGACCCTTATTTACGCCCACTATTTGATGCTTTATATGACTTGATGGGTATTGAGCGCATGACTCGCCTACAAGAAAAAGGGCTAATTGAAATTGCACCACTCGCTTACATGCGTGGACGCACTTTAAACTCTGCTTTTATTATTTTAGATGAAGCACAAAACACCACACCAGAACAAATGAAAATGTTTTTAACCCGCATTGGGTTTGGTTCAAAAACAGTTATTACTGGCGACTTAAGCCAAATTGACTTACCTCGTCATATTACCAGTGGATTACGAGATGCCACCAATATTTTACAAGGTGTTGAAGGGCTTTATTTCCACCATTTCACCAGTGAAGATGTGGTTCGCCATCCATTAGTACAAAAGATTGTTGATGCTTATGACACACAAGAGAAAACAATCGAAAACAAAAACAAACACACCAGCCATTAAGAATAAAGACTTAAATTAATATGAAACAAGCCAAACGCTTCCCTTTTCTAACCATTCAACGCCAACGCCTGCAATTGTGGGTAGAAAACCACAGCACTGCGGTCGATTTACCTTCAGAAAAAGAATGCCGACGTTGGATTTGGCAAGCGATGAAAAATGAATATCGTCAAGCACGCATTACTGTATTATTTTGCGATACAGAAGAAGCTTTAGAATACAATGCTCAATATCGCAACAAAAACTATGCCACGAACATTCTAAGTTTTGCATTAAATGAAGGTGAAGATTTTACTTTATGGCAGCCAGATTCTGAAAACACCCTTGAAGGTGATCTGATTATTTGCCCACAAGTTGTTGAAAAAGAAGCCAAGGAGCAAGGTAAAACCATCACTGAACATTACGCTCATTTATTGGCTCATGGCACATTGCATTTAATGGGCTATGACCACCTAGAAGAAAGTGAAGCTCAGGTGATGGAATCGCTTGAAATAAAACTCATGAATCAGTTAGGATATGACAATCCGTACTTTGTGAAGGAAGTTTAATACCATGGACGAAAGTTCGTCGAAACGTTCGAATTTCTTTGAACGTTTAATTAATCGCCTAACAGGCGATACACCAGATACGCCAGAAGAAATTTTCGCTGTTTTACAAGATGCGGCAGAGCGCCAAGTTTTACCAGCAGACACGTTAACGCTGTTATCAAACGTATTGGATTTTGATAAAGAAGAAGTTCGTGATGTCATGGTTACTCGTAGCCAAATGGATGTGATCAAAATCAACGATCCCATCGAGCGCATTGTTCCTTATGTAATGGAAACTGCTCACTCTCGTCTTCCCGTTATTGGTGAAGATAAAGATGAGGTTTTAGGGATTATTCATGCTAAAGATTTACTGCGTTATTTTGCTCAGCCAGAACAATTTCAACTAAAACAGTTATTGCGTCCAGCGGTATTTATTCCTGAAAGTAAATCATTAAAAAAATTGCTTCGCGATTTTCGTGCTAACAAAACCCATATGGCTATCGTTATTGATGAATATGGCGGTGTTTCAGGTTTAGTCACTTTTGAAGATGTTTTAGAACAAATTATCGGTGACATCGAAGATGAGTTTGATTTAGAAGATGATAGCGACAATATTTTCGCCATTAATGAAGAACGTTTTCGCGTGAATGCAACAACTGAAATTGAAGATTTCAATGAATATTTCGGCACTCGCTTTAATGACGAAGAAGCAGATACTATTGGCGGATTGGTTGTTCAAGCATTTGGTCACTTACCTGAACGTGGTGAAAAAATCAATTTAGATAACTTCCAATTTACTGTTGCGCGCGCGGATAGCCGCCGTGTACATACTTTAATGGTCATACCAATTAAAGCCTAAAACAATCTTTAAAAGGCTACCTGATTAGGTAGCTTTTCTTTTCCGCTATACTTACCCCTACCCAACATTGTATTTTGGAGTTTTATCCATGCTTCCTACCGCTTGGCAAAACCATTCTTTGTGGCAGAAAACTTGGTTTACTTGGCCCATTGTTATTATTAGCGCCTTACTCACGCCCTTTGCATTTGCGCCCTATCGCTTATATTGGCTAATGCCCATCCTAATGGTGTTACTATTTATTACCATTCATTTAAATCAAAACCGCAGTATTCGCATTGCCTATTTGTGGGGATTGATTGCGTATACAGCTCAATTTTATTGGATTAATACAGCATTACATGATATTGCTGGCTTACCATTGGCTTACTCTTTGCCGCTCACATTATTACTACCTGCCTATCTGGCGCTTTATCCTGCCTTAACTTTTTGGGCACTAGAAAAATTTAAAGTTAATTTGGCTTGTCGCCTCATCATTCTATTGCCTTGCTTATGGACCTTAACTGAATTTATTCGAGAGCGGGCATTAACTGGTTTTGGCTGGGGAGCTTTAGGTTATTCACAAATTGCAGAATCACCGTTAGCAGGCTTTGCACCTATTGGTGGCGTTATGCTGGTCACTTTACTTGTTGCCATTACCAGCAGTTGGATTTGTTATGCCATCTTAAGCCAATCAGCCAAAAACAGTATTGTAACAATTGGTGCTGTGATTACCTTATTTATGTTAGGTCATCACTTTCATGGCATCCAATTTACCCAACCAGATGGTTCATCTGCAACCGTGGCTCTAGGTCAGGGAAATATTGAGCAAACGTTAAAGTGGAATGAAAATCAGTTTTCAGAAACCATTAAACAATATTATCAGCAAGTCGATGGTACCCATGCAGATATCATGATATTGCCAGAAACAGCTATTCCAGATATGAAGCAATTGCTCCCAATTGGAACGTTGAATCAATTTGCAAACAGTGCCAAACGCAACAACATGTCTCTTGCAGTCGGCATTCCTCAATTTACCGAAAATGGTCAAGGCTATTTAAATTCTGTGATTAGCCTTGATAATGCTGACCTCGAACAATTTGATCCTCTAGAGCAAGTTCAACAACCTTCTTACTCCAAAAATCACTTGGTGCCTTTTGGCGAATATATTCCACTGCCAAAAATCACAGGTTGGTTATATCAATTCATGAATATGCCTTTAGCTGGCTTTAGCGCAGGAGGCGATAACCAAGCGCCACTACAATTAGCCAATCAAAAAGTTGCTTTTAATATTTGTTATGAAGATGGTTTTGGTGATGAATTAATTGCCCCTGCCAAAAATGCAACCTTATTGGCCAATGTCAGCAATATGGCTTGGTATGGTCAATCATCAGCAATGGATTTACATTTGCAACAATCGCAAACGCGAGCCATGGAATTGGGTCGTTATATGGTTCGTTCAACCAATACAGGACAAACTGCTATCATTGCTCCTAATGGCAAAATCAATGCTTTAGCACCCAGAGATATCGCCACCGTCTTGACAGGCACAGTAGATGGTTTTACTGGAGAAACACCATATATGAAAATGGGCAGCAGCCAACCATTGGCTTATGCTTTAACAATTTTACTGGCCATTATCTTTATCTTTTCGCATGTTAAATGGCCCTCTAAGAGAAAAAATTAAATCATCAGGCTGCTTCTTTACAGGCAGCCTTTATTAATTTTACTTGTCCAATTAGAATATTTTCGTTAACTTTCTACCATTAACTTAAAACAAGGTTTCCCATGCCAAAACCATCTTTTATCAATACATTTGTCAAACCAAAGCCAAACAAAGCATTGATTTATTCATTAATTTGGATAAACCGCTGGTTAAATCTAAAAGGCATACCTTTATTACGCAACATTCCTTATCTTAATAAACTACCGGGCATTCGTGGCTTATGTGACATTCGCCAAATTGACTTCCCTAAAGAAGATAAAATGCGCCTCAAAGCCACAATCAACCCACTAAGTAGTACGTTTATTACCCCAAACCACCCTGAGTTTTTCACTGATTGGATGTTAGATAAAGAAATTTGCAGCCAAGTAGCACCCATGACCGCAAACTGGGCAACCCATGATGTTGTTAATGGCATGGGAAAATGGGGACAAAAATTTTGGCTGGCAAATCACCTTATTGCTCAAATTCCCGGACAAACTGATGCAGCCATAGCCTATTCCATCGAAACAGCAGAAAAAGGCATTCCTGTTTTACTTCACCCAGAAGGCAATGTTCTTTGGCAAAGTGACCATATTCATTACTTGTATCAGGGCGCAGCCAAAATGGCCTTACAAACCTGGCAGCAAAACCCCAATAGAGCCGTCTACGTTTCACCTGTCATTTGGAAATTGATTTTTTTAAAAGATGAAACCCAAGCATTGCATGAAGAAATGTCATTTATAGAAACTCAACTTTCTCTGCCTAATGGACAAAACTTAAACCTAAGCGATCGTTTATTGCGCCTACATTTATCCGTTTTGTACCGTGAGTATGAATCTTTGGGCTTTAGTCCAGTTTATGGGTTAGATTTTTTCAGCACACAAAATGATTTGATTAACAAAATTTTAATAAGCTTAGATCAATTTGATAATCAAGAAGAAGACTTCGAACAAAGAGCAAATAATGCTCTACAAGCCATTCGCCAAGCAGAAAAAGAAGGCAAATCACTTAATCGAATGGTAAAAAGAAAACGCAAAGCACTGCAAACATTGCTGCGCACACCTCGTTCAGCTTACGGACAAACCAACTGGAGCCAAGAACACATTGCAGAATGCTTAAAACGTTTAAGATGCGATTACTTAAATAACGGTCATTGGAAAAATAAAATTCATGTCTTCATTCCTCGCCCAGTTGGTGGAAGAAAGGCCATTATTAGAGTTCCTGAACCCATTAGCATCAACCAAATTTTACAATCAAACCCGCAAGCAACAGCTGAAGATATCACACAAATTCTGCATAAAAAAATGCAAATAACATTGAACAAAATCAATGAAAATTTAATTAAAAATCACCATCCATATCCTTATCAGAATCCGTTTTTAAAATAAAATACAGATAGATATGATTTCCCGACCGAAACAGTCGGGTTTACACAATTTAGCATTTTTATGCTTCTGATTAAGATTCATTTATGGTAAATTATACCCTATTCGATAATTAGCATTTTTTATTTAAAAATTCATTTATCGAACTTGTTTTTCACCAAATAGTAAAGGGATTGCTTATGAGTCGTACTTTGACACTACCTGTACCAAGTGGCAATGGTAGTTTGGAGCAATACATTCATACTGTGAATAGCGTACCAATGCTAACGCCAGATGAAGAAAAAAACTTAGCTGAACGCTATGCTAATGATGGTGATTTAGAAGCTGCAAAACAACTAATTCTGTCACATCTGCGTGTTGTAGTATCAATTGCTCGCGGATATGAAGGCTATGGCTTAAACCAAGCCGATCTTATTCAAGAAGGCAACATTGGCTTAATGAAGGCAGTAAAACGCTTCGAACCTAGCCGTGGTGTCCGCTTATTTTCATTTGCTGTACATTGGATTAAAGCTGAAATTCATGAATTTATTTTACGTAACTGGCGCTTGGTTCGCATCGCAACAACCAAACCACAACGTAAATTATTCTTCAATCTACGCAGTATGCGCAAAAGCTTAAATGCATTAAGTGAAACTGAAGCACAAGAAATTGCCAATGATTTAGGCGTCAAATTATCTGAAGTTTATGAAATGGAACAGCGCATGACCGGCAAAGATGTTGGTATTTTAGCTGACCAAGATGATGACGATAATAACTATGCTCCCATTGATTGGTTAGCAGATGACAGCTCTGAACCACTTAAACAAATTGAACAAAAAGCAACAGAATCACTGCATACAGAAGGCTTACAAGGAGCCTTGGCTCAGCTTGATGATCGTAGTAAACGCATCATCGAAACCCGCTGGCTAGCAGATGATGGTGGTTTAACACTACATGATTTAGCCGCAGAATATGGCGTTTCTGCTGAACGTATTCGTCAAATTGAGGCCAAAGCGCTCCAAAAGCTAAAAGGTTTTTTAACACCAGCAGCTTAAATTTCACAGCAAATCAGCTGTAAATAAATTGAAGACGCTTTATTATAGCCAGGCATTTCTATATGAATATCATTTATTTCGCAATGGCTTTTACCGCTGGCGCAGGTTTAGCAACCCAAGCAGCCATTAATTCTCAGCTTGGTAAATCTTTATTTAACCAACCTATCTATGCCGCGTTAGTCTCTTTTTTTGTTGGAACAATTTTTTTACTTTTACTCTGTTTCGCACTGAGTAAAGGTAATTTTGTTCAAACAATCTCTCAAATTCCACAACAACCTTGGTGGAAACTAACCGGTGGTTTTATTGGTTCATTTTTGGTATTTTCAAGCATCCTACTTGCACCGAAGCTAGGAATGGCAAACATGCTGTTTCTAATTATATTAGGACAACTGCTAATGGGCATGTTAATTGATCACTTTGGATTAATTGGCATGTCAACAAACCCCATTACGCTCTCAAAAATCATCGGCATTGGGATTGTTACCCTAGGCATGAGTATTTTCTTTTTTGCTGATAAATGGCTCCATTAACGACTTTACCTAAACAAGCAACATGAAGGATTAAAACGTGAAAAAAAATCTTATTGCATTAGGCTTATCTAGTGCCTTATTGATAATGACCACCCCAGCAATTTCAGAAACACTGAACTACAACGTAATTAATTTATCAGAATCTGTTAGCCAAGAATTAGAAAGTGATTTATTAAGAATTACTTTAAATATTGAGCAAGAAGGCAAAAACCGTGATGCCATTGCTAGTAACGTCACTCGCTCTATGAATACCGTTCTGGCAAAAATCAAACAAAATAATAAAATAGAAGGCAAAATCATTAATCGTGGTGGTTACCCTATCAACGATTATATTAATGGTAAACGCGTTGATCGAGGCTGGAAAGAAAGCATTCAAATCCAGATAGAAAGTAAAGATTTTAATGCTGTAAATCAATTGGCTGCAGATGTTCAAAACATCGCAAATATCCAAAGTATGAATTACACCGTATCCAATACCAAACTTAAAGCTTTTGAAAACCAATTGACTCAAGATGCCATTAAACGCTTTAAAGAAAGAGCAAATAACATCACAAAATCTCTTGGTGGACGTAACTACAAAATTGTTAATATGGATATTGGTAGCACTGGCGGCTCATATACAAGCAATAACTATATGGCCCTAAGAGCATCCAAAGCAGAATCAGCACCTGTTCAAGATAGCATACCAAACAAAGAAAATATACAACTAACTATTAACGGCAGTATTCAAGTACAAGGTTTATAATAGCCATCTATGCGCATAAAAAAAGCCTAGTATCCTACTAGGCTTTTTTGTATTCTATCTCTACTTGTAAACCATCATATGCCACAGCAACCTTATCAGGGCATTTTGTAGATAATTCATCATAATCTAACGAATGCGTCATATGAATTAAATATGTTTGCTTCGCATTAATTCGTTTTGCGTATTCAAAAGCTTGTTCAACACTTAAATGGCTTGGATAACTATGCTCCATTAAACAATCTAAAAACAAATAATCCAAACCTTGCAAACCAGCAATGACTTCATCAGAAAGAAAATTCAAATCAGTTAACCATGCAACATTACCAATGCGATATGCCGAACACTGCCAACGCCCATGAGGCACATTAAACATTTCTACTGCCACGCCAAGCACATCAAACAAACCGACTTCTTGCGCATGAGCTTTTAAAACCGGACGATTCCAAAATTGATTAATCGCTCCAAAAGCATAATCAAATCGTTGAGTGATATTCTCAATGCTAAAAACATTACCATAAATTGGAATTTGTGTTTTTTGTTTAAAACAAAAAGCCCTTAAATCATCAATTCCATTTAAATGATCCGCATGCGGATGTGTATACAATACAGCATCCACTCGCTCAATCTGTTCACGCAAAGCTTGCTGTCGAAAATCCGGCCCCGTATCAATAATAATTGAACAATCATCACCAATTTGTACATGCGCACTACAACGACTACGAATATTCTCTTGTTTCCCGCCAACACAAACTGCACAAGTACAGCCAATAACAGGCGTACCTGATGAGCTACCACACCCTAAAACTGTCCATGTCATGACTTGGTGTGTCATATATCACCTAGCGCAGAATAATGAGGCACTTTAGAAAACAACCGATAGAAATTATCAGTGGTTACCTTGGCAAAATCTTCGAATTTCTCATCTCTTAAGTTAGCAACAAATTCAGCGGTATGCCGAACATAAGCAGGCTCATTGGTTTTACCACGCTTAGGTACAGGTGCTAAAAAGGGCGCATCGGTTTCGACTAAGATTCTATCCTCTGGCACATACTTCGCCACTTCTTGAATTTGGGCTGCATTTTTAAATGTCACAATCCCAGAAAAAGAAATGTATAAACCTAAATCAAGCGCTTGTTTTGCGAATGCTAAATCTTCGGTAAAACAATGAATCACACCTTGTTCTATTTTTTCTTCAGCCAAAATTCGTAACGTGTCTTCACCAGCATCTCTGGTGTGAATAATAATCGGAAGCTTTGTCGCATTGCTGGCTCGAATATGTGTTCGAAACCGCTCATGCTGCCAATTCAAATCCCCAGAGCACCAATGGTAATCCAACCCTGTTTCACCAATACCAACGACTTTAGGATGCTGTGCCTGAGTGATTAAAAACTCTTCACTCATTTCCGTAGCATCTTCTTGATCAGGATGAACACCAACAGTTGCAAAAATATTGTGATGAGCCTCTGCCAATGCCAATACTTCGCTAAAAGTTTCAACGCTAACACTAATAGCCAAAGCTTGTTTAATGTCAGCAGCCTGCATATTATCCAATACTTCAGGCAGCCTATTTTGCAAATCGGGGAAATTCAAATGACAATGTGAATCTATTAACATAATAAAACTATATAGTATAAGTTGGGCGTGGATGATCTAACAAACCAGCTAAGTTATTCTCAATAATCGCTTTGGCACGCTTAGCCACATCAGAATCAGGAAAAGCCAAACCGACTCCTTTAGGGTGATTTGGTCGCGCTGATGGCGTTTTCCAAGCTACCAGTGTTTTTAACGGAAATTTATCCACATTTTCCATAACTTCCAATACCAGTAAAACTTCTTCACCCATTTCAATGGCTTCATCAGTGGGTACAAAAACACCACCATTTTTAAAACAGCCCATATAAGAATTATATAGCGTTGTTCTATCTTTTAATTTTAACGTCATCATCTTAGATGGGACTTCAAGATTTTTTGGCATAATTTCTTATCCTTTCTTTCGTGACAATATGGCTAAATAATCAAGTAAAACTGCTTCAATTTGCAATTTAACATTTAATGTATGATAACCATAAGGCTGTAATTTTTTTAATGCATCAATCAAAGTAAATATTGAAATATCATCTACTTTATTAGCAACAATAGCTAAATTTTCTGCAGATTGTGGATAAAACTGTGGTAACAAATGCTTTTGCACCAACAAAACATCCACTAACCATTTATTCATCCAATCTAAAAACAAAGCCAAAGCCCATTTTTTTTGATCAAATTGCTGCGCAAAATCTAAAACCCATAATAAACGAGGCTTTGCCAAAAAACGAATAAAATCCTCTCGAATTTGATCCTGTTCAGGCTCTAGTTCAAACAATGGTGCACCACTGTAAAAAGCCAATAGATTTTCTGCATTATCAATCTGACGCGACTGCAAATACCCCAAGGCCTCTTCATCACTTGGCGCAGTCAACGCTAATTGACGACAACGACTTTTAATCGTTGGTAATAACTTATCTTTTTGCTCTGCAACCAATATTAAAACAACTGCACTTGGTGGTTCTTCTAAAATTTTTAATAATGCATTGGCTGCCTGAAGATTCATCGCCTCAGCAGGCTGAATCACCACCACTCTACGACCACCACGGTAACTACTTAAATGAGAAAATTCAATAACGTCACGAATCGCATCTACTTTAATTTGCTCTAACTTCTTACTTGCCTTATCTTTTGCTGCAACCTCATCTAAACCAACCATTAAATAATCAGGATGACTCTTTTGTTCAAACAAATGACAAGATGGGCATACACCACATGGCTCATGGCTTTCATGTGATTGCTCACATAATAATGCTTGTGCAAAATGCTCAGCAAAAGCTAACTTCCCAGTAAATGCTTTGCCTGTTAACAAATAAGCATGCGCCAATTGTGACCAATGCGAAGTTAATTGATGCCAAGAATATTCTTGCCATGAATAAATCATAAACCACCTTTAGCATACTGATGCAACCAGTCATCCAATATCTTCTCAATGGTCAATTTCACCGCATCCACATCTTGATGGCTATTAACAATGTAGTAGCGCTTAGGATTACCATTAGCCAATTGATGATAAGCTTCTCTTACTCGAGCAAAAAAAGCCTTCTGCTCCTCTTCAAAGCGATCTTTATCACGGCTTCTCTCAATGCGCTCCATTGAAACTTCCAAAGGGACATCCAACAAAAGTGTTAAATTGGGCCTTAACTCCCCTTGCACCCAACTCTCAAGCTGAGCAATTTTATTCATTGCTAGCCCACGCCCAGCCCCCTGATAAGCATAACTTGCATCAGTAAATCTATCAGTGACAACACATTGCCCTGCTGCTAAAGCTGGCTCAATCACATCTTGTATATGCTGCTGACGCGCTGCAAACATTAACAAAGCCTCAGTTTCAATGCTTACTTTGGTATTTTTATCCAATAACAATGATCGAAGCTGCTCACCTAATGGCGTACCACCAGGCTCTCGTGTGAACAAAACAGGTATCTGCTTCTCTTCAAACCAATTCTTAATTGTCTGTAAATGAGTGGTTTTACCCGATCCATCAATCCCATCTAAACTAATTAATTGTCCACGCATCGTATTACTTTCTCTTTAAAATATACCGACGAACAGCCGCATTATGCTCATCTAATGTATGGCTAAACTGACTCAAACCAGTACTATCCATTCTTGAAACAAAATACAAATACTTTTCATTCGATGGATGACCTGCAGCCTCCAAAGCAGCCTTACTTGGTAAGGAGATTGGAGTTGGTGTTAACCCAGCACGAGTATATGTATTATACGGCGTATCTCGGCGTAAATCAGCTCGGCGTATTTTACCTTTATAAGCATTACCCATACCATAAATAACTGTTGGGTCCGTTTGCAATCGCATTCCAATATTCAAACGATTCACAAAAACAGCAGCCACATGCGCCCGATCATTCTCATGAGCCGTTTCTTTTTCAATAATACTCGCCATCGTTAAAAGCTCATAAGGATTCGCATAAGGTAAATCTTCTTGTCGCTCTTCCCAAGCAATGGCCAACTCTTTTTTCATTTTTTGATAAGCAACACGATAAATAGCCAAATCACTACTACCTGCATCAACATCATAGCTATCAGGGAAAAACAAACCTTCGGCTTGAGTGTATGGCGAATCTGAATCAATATTCTTTAATAACTCTGCATCAGACCACGATTTAGTATCATGCTGTAAATCAGCTTTATTATTCACAATCCGGCGCATCATGCTAAAAGTTGCCCCCTCAGGAATACGAATCGTTACCGTATCAGGACTAGCCCCTTGCAACCGTCTCAAAATCTGCCACATTGATACCTTTTTAGGTAAGCGATAATTTCCAGTATGTAATTTATTTTGTATGCCTAAAATATAAGCTGCTGCTACAAACAACTCTCGATTATAAATAACGTCATCTTGTGAAAGCATCCGACTCACTTGAGAAACACCCTGTCCAGACTCTACTTTCAATCGATATCGCACATCATTATTTTTAGGAACAAATACCAACATTATTGCCGATAAAATTGCTAATGAAAATACAGCCGCAATAATTAATAAATTCTTTTTCATTTTACAAAACACAACCTTAGCCAATCAATATTGCCAGCAAGTATAGAATCCTTTAGCACTTGATGCTACTCTTAAGTTATATAATAAAAAAGAAAATATCGTAGAAAGAAAATATGTCAAAAAAAAACCTACAAAACAGAACAAGAATGGCAAAATATTTTACCTTCTGATGTTTACTATGTTACTAGGCAAGCTGGAACAGAAAGGCCTTATACAGGCCAATACAACCATTTTTTTGAACATGGGGATTATCACTGCGTCTGCTGCAATCAATTACTTTTCAAACATACCAGCAAATTTGATAGCCATTGTGGATGGCCTGCATTTTTTGAAGAAGCAGAAACAAATGCAACTTATAGAATCAGAGATACCAGTCATGGCATGATTCGAGACGAGGTAAGATGCCAACAATGTGACGCACATCTAGGTCATGTGTTCCCCGATGGCCCAACACCAACTTACGAGCGTTACTGCATCAATTCCTTAGCAATGACATTCATTCCTGAACAAAACAAATAACAACAATCTATTGCTTTATATCACTATTCAGGTATGATTCACCCTAATATATAGTTATCAATAAATTTCATCATCAATTTATTAACTGTATCTTTCTATATTCGTGGGGGTATAGCTCAGTTGGTAGAGCGCTTGCATGGCATGCAAGAGGTCAGCGGTTCGATCCCGCTTACCTCCACCAGTAAAATCAAATACTTATCTAAAACCACTAGCACTGAAAATTAGACTCATATTAGAACATGTTCTAATATAAATGCAAATGGCTCTCCTAAATTAGGATTTATTTGGGTATTTCAAGCTGTATTTCACTGGTTGGCGTATCCTTATCTTTAATATACCCACTAGTCGTCTTAAGCTGAGAATGTGCGGCAGCAATACTGATTTGTTCAAGCTTAAAGCCCTTTTTAACTGCATCTGTTATCGCCTTTGGCCTTAAATCTTTAAGTGTATAACCAACAACTCCAACCCTTGCACACGCCCTATCCCAAGCACTTCTTAAGCCACTAGCTGTAAAAACATCACCTTTCAAAGTGTGGATAACATATTCACTCACTTTTTCATATTGATGAACCAGCCTATCCAATACAAGCTTAATTTCATCATTGATGGGAATTAAAACATCTACTTTTGAGCTACTTGCTGTTTTAGTCGGCTTGAAGTAAATATACCCATCCTTAATCTGTGACCATTTTAACAAGCGAATTTCAGTTGTTCTTTGTGCTGTCAAATAACACAAATCAACGAAAGCCAGTATCATTTGCCCTGATGGTGTTTCATTTCCATTCACATCAACCAAAATAGCACTTCGAATTTTTAAAAAGTCCGCATTACTTAAATATGCATCCCTTTTTTTGGGTACATCTACCGTGATATTTTCAACTGGATTAAATTGGCAAAACCCTTTACGACATGCATATTTAAAAAAATCGTTTAAGTATGTCCGATATACTTGCGCCATCCTTGGTGTATCTTCTTTTGAATCTAAAAACTGACCTATATGTTTTGGCAGCACGTCCGACACATCAAACTCATAAAAGACTTCTCGAATTTTTTTGTTAATCAAACCGATGTCGTTATTTCTTGCATTGAACATTTTCAATTGATTAATGTCTAATGGCTTGCTCTTCTCTCTCCGTTTTAACTGATATTGCAAAAAGCTCTCCATATGCTCAGGCATATCACCTGAATCAAATTTTTTAAAATTACTGGATAGTATTTCTTCTGC
>JASLFS010000041.1 GCA_030150505.1 Vitreoscilla sp.
CATCATCAATCAGACCAAAATCAATTTCGCTTCCAGACTGTAAATGGTCTTTGAACTTCACCGTCACCGTCGATAATGGAGCTATCATTAATGGCGATAACAATTGTGATTGGTTTTCATAAAGGATGTGGTTAAACGAAACGTAAAAATTTGAGTTATTGCTGACATTCACTGAATGATTTTCATCGGATTTAAATTGAATTAATTTGCCAATTTGAGAAATATCCATTTTCAATGTATCAGGTCGATAAAACAGCTTAAATTGCAGACGGACATTGATATTTAATACATCTGTATTGGATTTGGTTTGGTCGTTTGGCATTAATTCATAAAGATTAATCCAGTACAGCGATTCAACGTCAGAATCTTGTTGTTGGAATTTATTCATCAAGCGAATGGTTTTTAACTCTTGCGGTTTTAAATAAAGCAGTGGCGGCAATGTTAAGGCAGGATAATCATCAGCTTGCTGCGGTAAATTGCTCACTTTGCCATCATCTACCCAGCTTTGCACAATCACAGGATACGTTCCTGTATTTTTTAAATAAATAACAGCTTCACGATCAGAGTGGTATAAAACATATCTAGATTGGTTAATCGCCATTTCAGCTAGCGCTGTCTCCGGTTTGATTAAACCAAAGCAAGAAATAATGGCAATGGCAATAGATAAGAAAAATGATGGTATTTTCACTGGCATTGTCCTTGTAGTTTGATAATGGCTTGATTGTTTTGGCTGTCTTCAATGTGATAGGGTAACTGACAAGTGCTATTGTCAATGCTTAATATGCCTTGTGGCTTAGTTACTCGGGCGTAAATTTGATTACCTTGCCCAACAGTGCCAACAGATTGCTTTTGTTCATCAAACACAGAAGCACCCATTTGCAATGTGGTTGTTTGTGGAACAGTCACCAAAATAGGATAGCCTTTGACCGTTCTAAATTTAACTTTAAGGCTCGAACCTGAATACGGCGCAACTTGACTGGTACTTTCTAATAATTCCACATGGTTATCAGCAAGACGCTGGCTGCTAATGCCAATTTGATTGTATTGATAAGGCACAATTGACGGAACCACAGCAAAGCCAAAACGATTAACACGAGAGCCAGCGCCATTTAATACATCAGCACCTTTAGCTCCTTTGGCTTCAATTAAAGCAAAAGTTTCGCTTAAGCGAGGTGCAAGAGTGATACCACCGCCATGAATAATCATGGCGCCTTGCATATTCCCACCAAATTGTTTGTAATTTTTGCCTTTTGAAATGCTAGCTGATACTGTTGCTAATGAAGCTTGTTTGGCAATATGAGCGCCGATATTGGTTTGTCGTTGCTGGCTATCGTGGTCAACATTGACACTATAGTTATAGCTATTGTTTTCACCAGCAACACCAGATAGCGATGTTGAATAGGATGATTTTGTCGCATTGTTATTCATTGCGCTAAATTCCAACGTTGGGGAGTTTCGTCGCTCACCAAATGGAAAAGACATGGATAATATCAATGATTTTTGTATTTTATCGTTTTGATTACTGCCGTTAAATGGACCATCTTCCATGGTGCCAATTTTTTGTTGATTGTAATTGAGGCTGTAGCTCATGCCTTTATAGTTATTGGAATAGCCAGCTTGCAATTGCTTATCGTCTTTTTTGCCATAGTATTTATTTAACGAAACAGAAAAATACAAAGAACCCCATGTTTTTAAAGATTGATTGATTTGCAAAAGCGATTGGCTTTTTTGATTATAAGTATACGAATCCCAATGGTCTGAATGGTTAGCTGCCGCTTGGCGAACGCCTAAAACATCGACAAACTCTTTAAACCCTTGCTTGGATTGTTTGTAATTAACCAAGGTTAATGATGTTTGGGAAGGTAAAAATGTTTTACTGTAGCTAATTCCCCAACGGGTTCCAACTTGTCTTTTGTTATTAATCATGGCGTTGGAAACAGAAGTTGTTAACCCTATACCACCTAATTTAGTTGAAAATGCAGAACCTAAAGCCAATGCTTGATATTGCTCGCCAATGCGTAGGTTACTGTTGATTGTCAGTGCATTATTGATACCTCTATTATAAGAAGCATCAAGAAATTTGGCATTCACGCCTTTAAAATTGCTAGCTTCACCCAAGGCAAGATGATATTGCTGATATCCAGGGCGAATTGATCCCGGCACAGCTGTAAACGCAACTTTAAAAGATGAAACCGTGCCATCTGATTCAATAACATAAACATCTAAATCACCGCTGTAGCCAATCGAATATAGCTCTTTGATTTCAAAATCACCCGGTGCGACTGTGGTTTGATAAATTTCATGTTTATTTTGAAATACTTTGACCACTGCCGTGGTTTTGGCAACGCCACGAATCGTTGGAGCATAGCCTTTTTCAGAGCTTGCTAGCATTCTATTGTCGGATGATAGTTGTAAACCTCGATAAGCAAAGCTACCCAATGATGGACCCGGCGTATAAATTTCTCCCAGCGTTAATTCTGATCTTAAATTAAACAAAGGGCGTTTAGCATACAATCTATTTAAATTAAATTGGCTATGTTCGACATGGTTATATTTTTGATAGGTATATGTAGAGTGCTGTCGTATTTGCCATAAACCAAGATTAAGCCCGCTGTCTAGATTGACGAATAAACTGCTTGAGTCATTGGAATTGGCATTGTATTGGAAGTAGTTAATGTCATAATTGGTGTATAACATTGTTTCACCAACATCCAAATTTTCTTTTGGAATATAATCTTTTGGTAATTTTTTAATGTAAATCTGCGGCACCAATATATTCAGTTTTAAGCTTTTTATATCAAAATTATCGGTAGCACCCGCAACATATTCATCAATAAATCGACAGGTATTATCTTCTTCATTGAGTGCAATATTTGGGTTAGAAATGGTGATTCCCCATTTTTTGAGGTGCTTTTGTTGAAAGCAAGGGCGTATTTTTTGATTGGCATCTTGCTTAAAAGTAATGTTTTTTCTTTCGTAATAATCCGTATTTAAATAAATATCTGCTAGATATTGTCCTTCAACAAGGATATTAGATTGATTGATGGTTTCAATATCAAACTCCTGATTATCACCTAGCAAAGAATTGCTATCAAAATAAAATCCATCACCAGCATCGGTTGGCTCTTCTGCTGTTGCTGGAATCGGTAAGATAGATACGGATATCACTAAAATTTCAATATGAAAAAAAATCTTTCTAATTATTATTTTGTATTGCATATTAGGGAACGTCCTCATTTGGCTTCATACCAAATAAAACATGCAGACAATATGAATCATGACTTTGAAATTTATAGCTAATTTATCAAAACGAATTGAAATATCATTAGAAAATTTCAATTTAGTAAATGCATTTCGAACGAAGTGTTTTAACGTATTTAATAAGGTATTAATAATGTTTGGTAGCTGTTTTTATTATTCAATATTTTATCTGCAATCAGATAGTTAGTATTTTTAGCAATGAATTTTTATTATATTTAAGCTGTGGTAGCAATGAATTAACTTCCATTTTCATGATAAGGAAATATCAATCAAATGGAAGGTGAAATGTTGGTAATTTTAAATTATGATTTAAGTGAGTATTTTTCACTCACTAATCCACCTAAATCATTCATGTATTCATAATTAATGGTTTTTACAGTGCCTAAATTTGGTTTGTTATTTTTAAGCGTGTTTAATTCTTCATTTGAAAATGGCGCTACCATAACTGGTTTCATGGCAATTTCTTTGCCGTCGGTATTAATTGCTTTAACGCTCGCCAATGTAACGTAATAAGGGGATTGGTTTTGGATAGTAAGATTTTGTTTATCTACTAAAAAATTAATGTGTTCTGATACTTTTTCAACAGGAATCGCTAGCTTCGGGCGATAAAATATTTTGACGCGGTGTCTGAGAACGACAGATAGCTCATTTTCTGCTGATGTATTCGGTGGCACTTGAGCAATATTTAAATAAGCAACGCTTTCTCGGTCTTGTGGAGGATTGTCACCACTATAAATTAAGCGAATACTTTGACCAGCTTTGGGTGCGATTTTAAAAATAGGTGGTGTTAATATATAAGTACCAGTGGCTGTTTTTGGCGTTGATTGAGCATCGCCTTCGTCCACCCATACTTGCATAATATAAGGTGTATCATCATCATTGGTAAGATTTAATGTTTCTGATTGTGAGTTCGCAGAATAAATAACCCTGGTCTTAATCATTGTAACGCTAGCCGTTGCGGGCAGGGCGAACATCAATAAGAAGAGAGATAGTGTGGACATTATTTGTTTTATTTTCATAATTTTCTTTTGAATCATTTTTGTTTATTGAAATAAAAACAGCCCATTGCTATTACACAATGGGCTATCATCATCTTACAAGTAAGTAATTGCGTACTGAACGCTGCCTTTTACAGAACCAGCAGTTGCAGCATCTTCTGCATAGTAACGTACAGCAAAGTCATGAGAAGCTTCAGTCTCATCTTGATTCAATACCAAACCAGGGTTGGCTTCAGTACCATCAATATTCAGAACAGTTGAACTACCTAGACCATCAATCAGTTCCAATGAAACAAACTCAGCTGTACCAGTGTTACCAATACGATTCTCAGCGGTCAAATTGTTGGCCATGAAGATCGTACCGATGTTGGTTTCGCTTGTTGCCGCGTCACAGCCAGATACTTGAACAGTAAATGGAGTTTCGCCAGCTGTTTTACCAGCTGTGTCTAATTGAGCCGTAGAAACGGTAGGTAGGAATACAGTTGGTGATTCTGAATTGCCATTAACGGTCACTGTACAAGTTTGAGATGACACTTCACCTTGAAAGTAGATTGTATCGGCAGCTTGTGCTGTGATGCTAGCAGAAGCCAATAAAGTCATTAAGAGTAATTTGTTTTTCATTCGGTTCTCACTTTACATATTCTGAAGAATTGAAAAATTTCATTTTTATGTTCTGTATTTGTACTAAATACTGATATGTGACAACGTAAAAATGAAGGTCCTTAAGTCGCTCAAATTAACTAATGAAAAACAACTTAAGTACTAAAATTCTAGCACGTTAGATTTAATACTCTATAGAAATAAATAGACATTTTTAGAAAATAATTATCTTGTTAATATCTAAATATCTTAAAATTAAATAGTAATAATTTATTTTTAAAATTTTGAATTTAATATAATATTTATAATTTAAAACTTGTTTATTTGTTAAATTGTTTTTTTATTTTTTATGATTTTTTGATAAAAATATTTTTTCATAATAAATACAACCCAGTATATTTTTATGATAAATATATATTATCATTTATGTATTTAGAATAATTTGCTTTGTTTTTTATATAAAATAAAATTGGCTTTTGTCGAAAGTTAAGCGTAAAAAAATGAGAAAGTTATTCCAAAGGAATTTTATTTATAGTTATTTTGTTGTATTGATGAAACAAAATTAAGGATTTTGTAGAAAATAATAGATAGTCAGAATTATTTTTTGATGGAATGAGCATTCTTGAGGGCTAAAGCCAATAAATTTAAGATGCTGTTATATATGGTATTTTTATTTGTTTGGGGTTTGGTATGTAATAGATAGATAGTTTCAGACGGATTATTTATGGTTTTAAAATAAAAAATTTGCTTAGAATCAATACGAAATAATTATTCTGCTAAGTAGAGCCAGCTAATGTATTTTTTATGCTTTTGTATTTTAATTGCTTGAGCAAAAGTATTAGAATGCAAAAAAATATTTAAGGTATGATGGTCATTATTGTTTTTTACTAAGTGAATAAATTGTATTACAATAATAAAAAATACTTTATCTATTAGTATTTTACGTTTTTTTGATAAACTGTTAAGAATGGGTTATGGCAATGAAAAAATTTCTGTTAGCTGGCTTATTGTCTTTTGGATTGATGGGCTGCGTAGCGCTAGACACAAATGAGAAAACTGAATCTGCTTATTCTTCTAATCAAGATGCACAACAAGTTATCCATTTTAATGGGCCATATGATTTAGTCATCGAACTAAAAACGACTGATGGCTTTGAAACAGCTACAATGACCGATAATTCAGGTCAAGAGCGCCAGTTGAAACGTGTTGTATCGGGTAGTGGTATTAAACTAGAAGGTGCTGATGGCGCTTCTATCCATTTCAAAACATTCAATGGTAGAAACGAAGGTGTTTTGAGCATGGTACCTGGTAGAGATATCTCACTTATTGAGTTCGATCCTAATTCTATTAAAGAATAATCACTGCTAGATAATGTATTTGAAAGATAAAAAAACCGCTTTTTAGCGGTTTTTAATTTATCCAGTTTGATTAATTTAAATCAGCATCTTCTTGTTGACGTGATTTTTTTAAGGCGCGATAATTATTTAAGCGTCGACGATGTTGCATAGGGTTATCCTAATTCTTTAGGTACTGCACTTACTATATTTTTTAATTGTAATTTTAAGTCGTGATTTAGAATAACAAGATATAGGAGCTATAAAGCTAAAAGCGTAAGAGCCAGTACATTGGCTAAAATGAAAGTTATATATTAACTTGAGTGACTAAAAGTAAATTTAGTATCTCTTTAGGCTACAGTAGTTTTATGTATCAAACAAGCTATTTCTGTATTTTTACAAAAGTTAATTATTAGAATAATCAATTTAGTATCAGCCATTCTGATTCAAAGCGGACTTTATCGCATGAAGTTAATATCAATTAAACATAGCAATAAAGCCGCTGGTTATGCAGATATTAGATTTTTACATCGCGATCAAAATCAAAAATATGACCATCAAAATCTCGGATTATCCTAGGTTTGTTTTGATTGTTCTCAAAAAAATTACAACCCTTTAATTTATCAGATGAAATTAAACCAATCTTGAGTTGGGTATCAAGAAAACATTCACTGGTAACCCGTTGGTTTCTATTTTTATTTAATAATGCGACTTTGTCGCTGAAATGATTTAAATACTGATTATTAAACCAAAATAGCGTAGCAATATTATAGTTAGCTTTGGTTCGAGCAGCATACAAAGAATGTCCATCTTCATAAATGGCAATACCATGATCAGAAATAAAGCTCAAAGAAGCCAATCCTTTTTCTTCTTTTAAAATATTTATAAAATCAAATAATTGCTTATCAAGTGAATATAAAACAGAATTAGCATAATCATTTTCTAGCTTTTCTTTATCAGCTACCGTGGGCGTTGAATAGGTATCATGTGTGAAAGTCGGTGTGAACTTTCTATATTTCTCTGGATAGCGATCATGAAATAGCCAGTGGCTGCCAATTGTTTTGTAAACGATTAATTTTTTCTTGCTAGGGGAAGAAAGGATATTTTTTAACGTTTTGGTTTCAATGGCGGTTGGTGTTTGGATATAATGATCCGCTTCACTCGCCATCATGCTAATTTCATTATTAACGGTGTGGTTTTGAGCCAAATAGGATACATACCAAGTTTCAAATCCTGCTTCTTTGTAGGCAGATATAATAGATGTTTCGCCGATAAAAGAATCATCATGTACGTTCTTTCTCGACATTATCAAGGGTGTCGAGCTTAAAGTGTGATTGGCTTGGGAAATGGTATTGGTAAAGCTAATAATATTTGTTGTCGATAGCAGTGGCGTTGTGTTTTTTTGATAGCCATTAATGCCTAAATAATCTCCTCGATGGGCTTCTCCTAAAAATAAAATCACAGTTTGTTTTTCATTTTCAAAATCGCCATCAACCTGGCTGTCCCAATGAAAGTTTTTTTTGGCTTCTAGTGCTTGTATATTTTTAGCAAGGGTATTTTTATATGCGTATAGAGCAGAAGCAAATTTGTTCAGTGGGTTGTCGCTGTGCCAAAAGAAAATAATTAAGGCAATTATGCTAATGGATAAGAGAATAGGTTGGTATCTATTGCGATTTGGCTGAGATTGAATCGGGATAAATATTAAAATTGCATTCAATAAAGATAGGATTAAGCCAATTGATTCTTCCATGGTGAAGTACAAGGTACTTTTAACTTCAATCGGATTGGTATCCGCCACAATACTCATAATAACGTTTGAAACATCATGGAAATACCAAGTGGTAAATCGAAAAGTAATGATATCAATGACTGAGAATAAGAGCATTAAACACAAAAGTATATGGGTGATAATTTTGGTTTTGTGATTGAAAAAATTAGTCACCATTAAGATTAAAAATAAAGGAATGATTAATTTTAATGGCCAGATATTTTTTTCATTTATTAAATAAATTATGCCGAGCAACACGGGTATTATTTTGTAGTTGAATATGAATCTTTTTAATAGATTCATGCTTGATAATATTGAAGGCATAATTCATTTGTCATTATTAAAAAGATGGGTATTTTAATATATGATTTATGAATAATATAAAAATCTTTAAATTAATTTACATTCCTGTGGCTTGTTTAATAAAAAATAGCATTCTCAATCTCTAACTTTTAGCAAAGAAAGAGAATGAAGAATAAATGTGATATTTATTGCTACATCATTCATTTTCTAAATCATGATAATATTTTTTTACTTTGCGAGATGAATCAATTAGTAATGTATTTTTGATTCAATAATCAATATATTCAATGTGTTATATTTTTAATATAAGAGTGGTTTAACTTGATAAATATTTTAACTGATAGGCGATATGGCTTGAATGGATAGATAACAATATTTTTCACATTTATTGTGATTTGTTATTTTGTTATCGAATTGCCATCTAGGATAAAGTACAATTGAATTTTTTATAAAAATAGCATTTGTATATTATGTTTTTGAAATATTTTTCAATTGGAATTGTTAACACTGTATTGCATTGGCTCATGTTCTCAATATGTTTTTTTATCATATCAGCTAATCAAGCAACTTCTAACTTAGTTGCTTTTTTAGTAGCAGTAACTTTTTCTTTTTTTATGAAACAGTTAGAAATGCCGAATTTCTAAAACCATATACTATTGAGATTGTTTTTATTAACGATGGTAGTAGTGACCATACTGAGCTATTAATTAATGACTTAGAAAAATCTGATTCTTTAGTTAAAGCTTTAAGTTTTACACGTAATTTTGGTAAGGAGTCTGCATTATTTGCTGGGTTGGAGCATGCAACTGGTGATGCCGTTATTCCTATTGATGTGGACTTACAAGACCCTATTGAAGTTATTCCTGAATTAATTGATAAGTGGGAAGAAGGATTTGATGTTGTTTTAGCAAAACGGATTGATAGATCGTCGGATAGCCCGCTAAAACGTA
This sequence comes from Vitreoscilla sp., assembly GCA_030150505.1. GTDB lineage: Bacteria > Pseudomonadota > Gammaproteobacteria > Burkholderiales > Neisseriaceae > JASLFS01. The sequence goes on from JASLFS010000041.1 coordinate 9,215, forward strand.
AGTCTGCAGAATTATTCTATAAACTTCATAATAAAATAAGTCGACCAAAAATTGAAGAGAATGTAGGCGATTTCAGATTAATGTCTCGAGAAGTGGTTGAAAATATCAAACAACTTCCAGAGCGAAATTTATTCATGAAGGGCATTCTGTCATGGGTTGGTGGCAGGACAGGAATCGTTGAATATACTCGTGCAGAACGCTCTGCCGGAACCACTAAATTTAATGGTTGGAAACTTTGGAATCTGGCTTTGGAAGGTATTACGAGTTTTTCAACTGCACCATTACGCATTTGGACTTATTTGGGTTTATTCGTTGCTAGTTTATCGTTTATCTATGGCTCATACATGATTATTAATAAACTTATTTTTGGCAACCCAGTTCCTGGTTACCCGTCATTACTGGTGTCCATCTTATTTCTTGGTGGAGTTCAACTGATTGGGATTGGTGTACTAGGTGAATATTTGGGACGCATCTATTTAGAAACAAAGCAAAGACCTAAATTTATTTTAAAAAGAAAAAAATGATTAATAAAATTAATAAAAACACACTGATTACTTTATTTTTTATTTCTAGTATGTATTTATTGCCCATTATTTTGGCCAATGTGTACTATATTGATGATATGGGAAGGATAAAGGACGGATATGGCTGGGATCGTGATGGGCGATTCATTGCTAGTTATTTTTCTGAGTTGTTGTCATTTAATCAATGGACGACATCCTTTTTTCCATATTCTCAATTGATTGCGGGCTTTATTACAGCCATAAGTGGTCTGATTATATGTGACATATTAGATTTAAGGTCGAATAAAAATTATTTATTAATTTCATTATTGTTTTTAACATCTCCTTTTTATTTGGAAAATTTAGCCCACCGTTATGATTCTATTTATATGGCTTTATCAATATTTTTTGCGGTGATGCCATTTTTATTTTGGAAGAGTAGGAGATTTATACCGATTGGGGTTCTCTCAGTATTTTTAATTTTTGGTTTGTATCAAACGACAGCAATGATGTTTGTTGCTTGTATGTTTTTAATGCAAATATATTTTGTATTAACTCAGCAAAAAATAGAATGGAAACTCGCTGTATACACAATAATTTCTTTTATTGCGGCTTACTTTTTTTATAAAGTATTTTTAGCTATTTTAAAT
>JASLFS010000033.1 GCA_030150505.1 Vitreoscilla sp.
CCATTGGTTTTACCTTGCATCAGTTTAATGGCTTTATTACGTATTTTTTGTGGAACAAATGGGGCATACAGTGGAAATAAAGTATTTTGGTTTATTAAATCATTAGTTGAATATTGTTTTGTTTTTCTTAATAAATATGCAATTTTAGAGACATGGCTGGGTAAATCTAGTGTTGCTATAACAGTTCTAGTACCAAAAACTTCATCTAACAGTTGTTTAGGACTGGTAATGCCATGATACACACCTGCCCGTGCTATTGAGCTGTATAGGAGTTCATCGGGGTGTGGTAATGGAAAGTTATGCATATATATCATGATTGCATCAGCTTATTTTTCAAATAGCGTTTTAACAGGAATAGGCTTATTTCTTTAGCTTCCTAAACCCCCAAATTAATTTACATGACATTAAGCATTCACAAAATGGACTTTTTAAAAATCTGTGTAAATACCGTTTAAAAAGCTTTCAAATTCGATTATAAAATGACTCATTGGGTATCCTTCAGCAAAATTACTACCAAACTATGATCCATCACAATAAAGTTAGAGCGATACTTCAAGAACACCTCTATAGCAAGGGTTAGTACTGATAAGTAAGATCTCACTGTCTCTCGTGTATTTTAAGGTGTTGATATTTAATTAAAAAAAGATTATAAAACCCTATTTTTTACTTAAAAGAGGATTTGGAATTGATAACGCATAGGCTTGTTTTTTCAATAAATGTCATATTATAAGCTCATAAGTAAATTACATTTCAGATATGTGTTAGGGAGTACTTTCTTTCAACCAATAATCAAAAATTGGACGAGCAACTTTGGCAGCAGCACTACCACTGCGTCCATTCTCTAAAATAATGGCAAGAACAATTTGAGGGTTATCCGCAGGAGCAAAGCCAATAAATAGAGCATGATCGTAATGCCGTTCACTGAGTAAGGCTTCATTGTAGTGTTTGCCCTGTGCAATACTTTTAACTTGGGCTGTACCTGTTTTTCCTGCAATTTGATATTGTAGTCCCGACTTGATACCTTGACCTGTACCAGACTGAATCACATCAATCATGGCGTGATGCATTTTTACCCAATCGTTAGGGGTGCCATTAAAGAGAATTTTACCATCTGTATCATGGTGGATTGGGTAGGGTGTTGAACCTTTACTTTCTTTAAGTAAATGAGGGGTAATATGCTTACCAGAATTGGCAACGATTGCTGTCGAAAGGGCTAATTGTAATGGTGTAGCGGTAAATGCCCCTTGACCAATACTTACGGAAATCGTTTCACCCATTAACCATTTTGTCCCACGGGTTTGCATTTTCCATTCGGGTGATGGATATAATCCCGAACCTTCATAAGGTAAGTCAATTCCTGTTTTTTCACCAAAGCCAAACTGGGTCATCCATTTGTACATATTGTCGATACCCATTTGATAAGACAATATATAAAAATAGGTATCACTAGACTGTGTGATCGCTTTATGTAAACCGACAATACCATGGCCAGATTTTTTCCAATCACGAAATTTATGACTATCACCAGGGATTTGGAAATAGCCAGGATCAAAAATTTTGGTATTCCAGTCAATATAGCCATAATGAATACCGCCCAATCCTGCCATAGGTTTAATTGTTGATGCTGGTGGATAAGTCCCCTGTAATGCTCGGTTATATAATGGTTGATCAAGATTCTCATTGAGATTGTTATAATCTTTATGGCTAATACCCGTCACAAATAAATTCGGATTAAAACTTGGGCTAGATACCATTGCCAGTACTTCACCATTACGAGGATCCAAGGCGATAATCGCTCCACGTTTCTGTGCAAGTTGTTTCGATGCAAACTTCTGTAAATGAAAGTCAAGTGAAAGATAGAGATCATTGCCACGAATTGCAGGTTGATGGTCTAAATGTTTTAGGACTGTCCCATGTACATCGACTTCAACAGATTCATGACCCTTTTGCCCATGTAAAAGTTGTTCATAAAATTTTTCTATGCCGATTTTACCAATCAGGTTTGTACCTGCATATTTATCTTTATCAATAACTTTTAGATCTTTATCATTAATTCGTCCCACATAGCCAATTAAATGAGCAAATAAATCATCATAAGGATAAATTCGTGTCATTTGGGTTGCAATTTCAACATTAGGAAATTGATATTTAACTTCACTAAATCGTGCGATATCTTCATCAGTAAGATGGAATTTAATGGTGACTTGATCAGTTTTTCGTGCATCTTTAAAACGTTTTTGAATTTGTCTAATATCTTCTGCTGATAAATTCAATATTGGCTTCAACCTATTGATTAAATTGTCAATTTTTGAATATTGAGCTTTATTTACAGTAATTGAAAAAATAGGATAATTATGAGCGAGTAATATTCCATTACGATCGTAAATATTTCCTCTTGCAGGTGGAATTGACTGTAAACGAATTCTGTTAGATTCTGAAATAGTTTTAAAATGTTGATGCTGATAGAGTTGCAAATATCCATATCTAATGATCAAGACAGCAAAAAAAATTCCCACTAGAACCATTGCAAAATAGATTCTCAGGTTAAAAATCTTCTTTTCCTGCTGTAAATTTTTAACCTGATTATGTGTTTGATGCCACATAAGTAATCAATTCACAAAATGTGCTTGAGGCATAAAGAAATCATGCAGATCTGTAGTCAGGATACCCCCAAAATCTTGCCCATTTTGTGCACGTATTCGAACAGATGATTGTTGCTTTTCTTGCTCCCCAACAATGATCAGATAAGGTATTTTTTGTAGTGTATGTTCACGGATTTTATAGTTCAATTTTGATTGACTTAAATCTAATGTTGCTCTAAAGCCATATTGTTTAAGTGATTCTTGAACTTGTTTGGCATAATCATGTTGTGCATCTGTAATCGGTAAAATTACGATTTGAACTGGTGCAAGCCAAAATGGGAAATGTCCTATATAGTGTTCAATTAAAATACCAATAAAGCGCTCAAGAGATCCAAATAAAG
>JASLFS010000063.1 GCA_030150505.1 Vitreoscilla sp.
TGGCACCTCGATGTCGGCTCATCTCATCCTGGGGCTGTAGCCGGTCCCAAGGGTATGGCTGTTCGCCATTTAAAGAGGTACGTGAGCTGGGTTTAAAACGTCGTGAGACAGTTTGGTCCCTATCTGCCGTGGGCGTTGGAATCTTGACGGGGGCTGCTCCTAGTACGAGAGGACCGGAGTGGACGTACCGCTGGTGTACCAGTTGTCTCGCCAGAGGCATCGCTGGGTAGCTATGTACGGAAGCGATAACCGCTGAAAGCATCTAAGCGGGAAACGTGCCTGAAGATGAGATCTCCCGGGGACTTGATCCCCCTGAAGGGTCGTGGCAGACCACCACGTTGATAGGCCGGGTGTGGAAGGGCAGCAATGCCTTGAGCTAACCGGTACTAATGGCCCGTGCGGCTTGACTCCATAAGCGTGAAGTCAATGCGCCAAACTCAAGATTCACCCCAACCCGAACCGCGCGCCTGAGGCATTGCACCTCAGCGCACCCTTACCTTCCGCGGAGCAACCCGCGTTTGCTCCGCAACCCTCAACGCCTGACGACCATAGCCTGCTGGAACCACTCCTTCCCATCCCGAACAGGACCGTGAAACGACTTTGCGCCGATGATTGTATGGATTCCCATGTGAAAGTAGGTCACTGCCAAACGCCTTATACTAAGCCCCTAGCTATTGCTAGGGGCTTTTTTACGTCTCTGAAACAACCAAAACAACCATAATAGTTCACTGATCTGGAAATTGAACCTTTTATCTTGGATGGATTGCTTACTCAGGCTGATAAGGGTACTTGATCAGCAATAACCTGAAGGATTTAGACCCTTCTGTTGCTACAATATTATTTAATAAACAATACTTTATCAATATCTCAATCCCGCTGGTACTAAGGCCTTAAAGGGCTTGTTCTGTATAATATTATAAAAATATAATAACCTAGTTAACATGAGGATGGATAATTTATATGATGGTTAAACTTGATTATAAATGGTTATTTTTCAGCTTGATTGTTGATTAATTTGAATTATGCTTAAACAGTATTTTTTATGATTGAGTATCAGGACTATATGACAATATATTTATGATGATTCTTGTGTAAGAGATTATTATTCGACTTCTAAAAGAGTTTATATTTTTTGTATTCCAAGCTTAATACGTTAAAATAGCACATGAGTTTACGACAATAAAAAGGTTATCTAGATGGCACAAACAAAATATTTAAAAGATTACAGCAGTCCGGACTTTAAAGTAAAACAAATTGATTTACAATTTGAAATTGAATCAGATTTTGTTTCGGTAAAAGCACGGAGTGTAATTGTGCCAGTTGTTGATAATCCACAGTTAATCTTAAATGGAACTGCTGAATTAGTTTCTATTTTAATTGATGGGGTATGTTTAACTGATTATCAAATTTCAGAAGAAAATGAAACGTTATCGATTGATACTGTATTAAATGATTCTTTTGTTTTAGAAGTCAATACAAAAATTTATCCCGAACAGAATAAAACTTTAATGGGCTTATACGCATCTAATAATAATTTGTATACGCAATGTGAGCCTGAAGGATTTAGAAAAATAACGTATTATTTCGATCGTCCTGATGTGATGACTAAGTACACAACGACCATTATTGCGGATAAATCAGATTATCCAATTCTTCTTTCTAATGGTAATAAAATCGCATCTGGTGATATTGATAAAAAACGTCATTTTGTAAAATGGTTGGATCCATTTAAAAAACCAAGTTATTTATTTGCTTTAGTTGCTGGTAAGTTTTCAGTGGTTACTGATACTTATACTACATTAACTGGCAAAGAAATTGCGATAGAGTTTTATACGGATGAACCCGATAGAAGTAAGGTTATTTATGCCGTTGATTCTTTAAAGCGAGCAATGAGATGGGATGAAGAACGATTTGGTTTTGAGTATGATTTAGATATTTATATGGTAGTGGCTGTTGGTGATTTTAATATGGGGGCCATGGAGAATAAAGGTCTTAATATTTTTAATACTAAATACGTTCTTGCGAATGAAAAAACGGCAACAGATGCAGATTTTGCAGGGATTGAAAGTGTCATCGGGCATGAGTATTTTCATAACTATACGGGAAATCGTATTACATGTAGAGACTGGTTTCAGTTGTCATTAAAAGAAGGATTGACGGTTTTTAGAGACCAAGAGTTTTCAGCTGATCAATCTAGTAGGGCAGTACGCCGCATTGAAAATGTATCTGTATTACGAGCTTTGCAATTTCCAGAAGATTCTGGGCCGATGGCTCATCCTATTCGTCCTCAGTCATATGTTGAAATGAATAATTTTTACACCATGACAGTATATGAAAAAGGTTCAGAAGTTGTGCGCATGCTTCATACCATACTAGGAGAAGTTGGTTTTCAAAAGGGCATGAAGCTTTATTTTCAACGCCATGATGGTGAGGCAATCACTTGTGATGATTTTCGCATGGCGATGGCAGATGCAAATTGTATGGATTTAAGTCAATTTGCTTTGTGGTATAGTCAAGCTGGTACGCCGCAGGTAAGTGCTAAAGGTGTTTGGGATGCTGAATCTAAAACATATACATTAACCTTTGAGCAAAATATTCCAGATACACCTGACATGCAAGATAAAGAGCCGATGATGATTCCAATTGTTATGGGTTTAATTGGTCAATCTGGTGAAATTATGCCGTTCAGGCTCCCTGAAAGCGAAGAACTTGAAGCTGAAACATTATTAATTTTACGTGATAAAGTTCAAGAGTTTGTATTTGAAAATATTAATCAGCAACCTATTCCATCATTATTACGCGGGTTTAGTGCGCCTATTGAACTAAATTATGATTATTCTGATGATGAGTTGTTTATATTATTAACGCATGATAATGATGAGTTTTGTCGTTATGAAGCTGCACAAAAATTATATAAACGAGCTATTCAGTTGAATATCATGGCATTATTAGCAGGTAATGAAACAGCTAAGCCACAAGCTTTGATTGATAGCTTAAATGCGATGATGGAACAAGATATTGATCCTGAATTTAAAGCTATTTTATGGCAAGTGCCAAGTGAGTCGGAGTTGTGGGATAAAAAATATGAGAATATGGATCCAACAATTATTTGGCAAGCTCGAGAAATCTTGTTAAGTGATTTAGCTATTGGTTGTTTAAAAACATTAGATAAATGGCATTTATTATTGCGTGGCGAAGAGTCAAAACTACGCCTTGAGAATATTGAAGCATCGAAACAAATTGGTTTACGTCGACTATTAAATGTAACAAGAGCCATGTTGTGTCGAGCTAATCCTAAAATGTTATCTTACTTTGCGCAGCAATATGACAGTTTAGCTGCCAATATGACCCATGAAATGGGTATCTTATTGGCTTTAAATCATGCATCAGATAACGAAAGAATGAATATTTTGAATCAATTTGCAGAAAAGTATATTGATGATGCATTGGTTATGGATAAATATTTCTCTTTAATTGGTTCTAGCTTTGCAGCAGATACTTTGCAACAAGTTAAAAATGCCATGAACCATCCAGCATTTAGTTTGGAAAATCCAAATAAAGTGCGAGCATTAATTGGTTCATTTAGTCGAAATACACCGCATTTTCATGCTGAAGATGGTAGTGGGTATGAGTTTTTATCCAATCAAATTATTGCATTAGATAAATTTAATCCACAGATTTCGGCGAGATTAGCTCAGGCTTTTAATAATAAAGCATTGTATGACATTCAACGTCAGCAATTAATCGATAAACAATTACAAAGAATATTAAGTAGTCAGCCATCGAAGGATATTGAGGAAATTATTAATAAAATCCTAGTTTAGATTGTCACGAGGGCTACTTGATTTTATGACAATGAGAAAGTATGAACTCTGTTGATGAAAGATTAAAAAAACGACCTAAAAGACCGGGATCAGCAAAAGGAAAAAATGTATCTTGGCAGTCAAGATTACCTTACCTACAAGAATCAAATATTTCTTATGGAAGGTTTCGGTTATTGGGTTATATCATGGCATTTTTAGCTGGCGCTATTAATGCTGGTGGTTTCTTCGCCGTTGCTCGATATACGTCTCATGTTTCTGGAGAATTATCACGAGGCGCAGATATGCTTTATATGGGGGAGTGGAAAATTGCCATCACCTCATTCTTAATGGTTGCTAGTTTTATCACTGGAGCGACTCATGCCGCATGGACCATTCTGTGGGCCAAGCGTATGCGCTTTAGTAGTAGCTATGGCATATCTGTGTGGCTAGAAGCAATATACATGCTCATTTTTGGATTAATGGGAACAATCTTGGCCACTTGGCAATGGGGGTTGGCGCCAGTAACCATGATGTTATTAAGTTTTATTATGGGTATGCACAATACAGTATTAACCATATTGTCTGCAGGAACCATTAGAACAACGCACATGACTGGGTTTGCTACTGATATTGGTATTGAGATGGCAAAAGTCATGCATGTTCGCCGAAAAATGAAATACCCAGCAAAAGTAGAAGTCAATTCATCTAAAATTAAACTGTATGTTGGAACAATTTTCAGTTTTGTTATTGGTGGAGCCGTTGGAGCTTGGGGTTTTCGGTATTTGGGCTATAAATTTACTTTACCAGTTGCAGGTATATTGTTTTTATTGGGCTTACGCTCTGTAGGCTACGATATTAAAGTTCGTTTTCGGGTGTACTTAAGATACCGTCGGCTGACTAAAAACAAAACTAAAAAGAATTCTGATTCCAAATAACTATCTAAGCAATTTATACATTTATATCAGAAAATTTGTATTTACAAATGGATATCGCTCATTGTATAAAACGATTGAGTTGTATTTTTACTAATATATAAAGGAGTTTAACATGGCTGTTTTAGTAGCTAAGCACGCACCATTTTTTCATGACAGTGATAAAAAATTTAGTGCCGTATTAGGTGATGGTTCAATCGTCAATGACTTTAACTTTAAAGACGCTACTGCTGGTAAATATGCTGTAGTATTTTTCTATCCTTTGGATTTTACATATGTATGTCCATCAGAAATTATTGCATTTAATAATCGTTTAGAAGAATTTAAAGCTCGCAATGTAGAGTTGATTGCTGTTTCAGTAGATAGCCAATTCACTCATAACGCATGGCGCAATACACCAGTGAATGATGGCGGTATTGGTACTGTTGGCTTCACTATGGTTGGTGATATTAAACGTGAAATCATTCAAGCTTTTGATGTTGAGAGCGCTGGCGGTGTTGCATTCCGTGGCTCATTCTTAATTGATAAAAATGGTGTTGTACAGCATCAAGTCGTTAACAATTTGCCATTGGGCCGAAATGTGGATGAAATGATTCGCATGGTTGATGCTTTACAGTTCACTGAAGAGCACGGTGAAGTTTGTCCTGCTGGCTGGAATAAAGGTCAAGAAGGTATGAAGCCTAATGCAGATGGTGTAGCATCTTACTTAGCTGGTAATGCTAGTAAACTATAATTCATTTGTTTAGTCGATGATAAAAGCCGCACTTAGCGGCTTTTATTAATTTACTTTACCTCAAATGATAGACATAAGTAATATTTACTTGTAAATTTTGGGTTTAGTTATACAATATATTCGAAAATTAAAATTAAGAGGTATTGCACGATGAGTATCATGAAAAAATTCTCTGTATTATCTTTAGCTTCTATTGTGGCTTTAACAGGATGTGTAACAGATCCTCAAACAGGGCAACAGAAACTAAATAAAACTGCGATGTATGGTCTTGGTGGTGCAGTGACTTGTGGCATCGTTGGCGCTTTAACGCACGGCAGTAAAGGTGCACGTAACTCAGCAGCTGCTTGTGGTGCTATTGGTGTTGGTATTGGCGCTTACATGGATCATCAAGAAAAAGTATTGCGTGAAAGTTTAAGTAATAGTGGTGTTGAAGTAGAACGCGTTGGTGACCAAATTAAGTTAATCATGCCAGAAAATATTACTTTTGCGACAGGCAGCTCGGTTTTAGATAGCAAATCAACCGATACCTTAGGAAAAGTAGCTAATGTATTAGCAACTTATACTGATACAACAATTACAGTAGCAGGGCATACTGATAGCACTGGTAGCGATTCATTGAATCAACGTTTGTCAGAAGAAAGAGCAACTGCAGTTTCTCATTTCTTAAGTTCTCATAACGTGGAAGCAAATAGAATTGCCGTGGTAGGTTATGGCCCTCGTCAACCAATTGCTAACAATGGCACTGCTGATGGCAGAGCACAAAATCGCCGTGTAGAAATCATGGTAAACCCAAAAGTTCAATAAGAAATTATTCTGAATATAAAAAAAGCACTTAAATATTAAGTGCTTTTTTATTGGTGAATTAAGTTGGCTAATTTAATTTTTTTTAGCATCTTCAACAATTGCCTGCTGATACGCTATTTTAAATAACATTGCGTTCGGAATTTCGCCACTCATGAATTGATTAATGACACTCAAAGCATTTTTGCCTTGTTGTCCAGATTGACCAATGCTGCTGACTACTTGTCTAAACATTTCATTTCTGCAAACTGAAGTATTAAAGTTCATCATCGCTCTCTCCTTTTTGATGGATTTTATATCCATTCTAAAAATCTATAATCCTTAGTAAACTTCGCATTAAATTTTATTCTGTTGTAATAGATATACTCAAATATTAGATTGTTGTCAATCTGATGGCATCATTTATTTTATGAAGAAAGTTGGGCAAATATTGTAAAGGCGATTATGATTGTGTACTTTATATTAGTTATTTAAATAGTATAGATTTATTTTATAAAAGATATATTGATGGATTTTTCTATTTGTCTTGGATGAGATTATGTTTGAAAATGTTATAGAATACATAGTATTAGGTTTAAATACTTGTTCAATTATTGTTTTGTTGTTTGGCGTAGTAAAGGCAATGCAAGGATTTGTGGTTAATGAGCTAAATGGCAAGGATCGTTTTGAAATTGCGCATGTGAATAATAAAATAAAAATGTATTTGGGTTCTTATATTTTATTAAGTTTAGAAATTTTAATTGCTTCCGATATCATAGAAACTATTATGAATCCTTCAGTTGAAGATATTTTAATTTTGGCTGGGATTGTTATCATTCGAACTGCAATTGCATTTTTTCTAGGAAAAGAAATTGAAAATGCGGTAGATTAAAGACATGTTAATGTTGATTCAATGCATCTAAAACCGCTGGCGGGGTCTTTTGATAAAGGCTCCTTTTTTATTGAATCAATTATAATATTGTATTATTTAAATCAATACATAATAAAGAGAACGGTATGAAAGTCTTACATACATCAGATTGGCATCTAGGTAGAGCATTGTATGGTAAAAAACGCTATGCAGAGTTTGAGGCCTTTCTTGATTGGTTGGCAAAAACCATTGAAGATGAGCAGGTTGATATCTTATTGGTTGCTGGTGATGTATTTGATACCAGCACCCCGAGCAATCGGGCACAAGAGCTTTATTATCAGTTTTTATACCAAGTTTCTCATTCTTGTTGCCGTCATGTGGTGATTATTGCTGGTAATCATGATTCACCAACGTTCTTAACGGCTCCTAAGGCACTATTAAAAGCCCTCAATGTATATGTCGTGGGGGCGATTACCAATAACTTGTCAGATGAAGTCATTGTTTTAAATAATAACAATCAACCTGAGGCGATTGTATGTGCTGTACCGTATTTACGAGACAGAGATATTCGTACGATGGCCGCTGGTGAAGGTATTGATGATAAAAACTTAAAGTTAATTGAAGGTTTAAAGAACCACTATGCTGATGTATGCAGTATTGCTGAAGATAAACAACGACATTTTTCTAAAAATGGATACCCGAATGTTCCTATTATAGCCATGGGGCATTTATTTGCAGCTGGTGGCCAGACCATTGATGGTGATGGTGTTAGGGAGTTATATGTAGGTTCTCTGGCTCATGTTGGCAAAGATATTTTTCCTACTTCAATTGATTATTTGGCTTTAGGGCATTTACATGTTCCTCAAGTAGTAGGAGGAATGGAGCACATTCGATATTCGGGTTCGCCGATTGCTATGGGGTATGGGGAAGCTAAGCAAAATAAACAGGTTGTTTTGGTCGATTTTATCGGTCAAAAAATCAATATTACTACCGTTGCAGTACCTAGATTTCAGGAGTTGGTGCGTATAACAGGCACGTTAGATGAAATTTGTGAAAGCATTCGTGAGTTAAAAGCGAATCGTAGCCAAGCATGGTTAGAGATTGAATACACTGGATTGGATATTGTCAGTCATTTAAGAGATTCATTAGAGGAAGCGGTAGTTGATAGCGAGTTGGAGATTTTGCGAATTAAAAATAAGCGACTCATGGAGCGTGTAACGAAAACATTCGAGGACGATGATATTCTAAATGATTTAAATCCACATGATGTCTTTTTACGTTGTTTAGATACTTATGAAGTTCCAGATGCACAGCGGCCGATATTATTGGAATCATATAATCAAATTATAAAATCGATACAAGAAAATGATATCAATGCTGAATAATGAGGATAGAGCATGAAAATTTTAGAATTGCGTTTTAAAAACTTAAACTCATTACAAGGCGAATGGATAATTGATTTTACTGATCCAGAATATACCAATAACGGTATTTTTGCTTTGACTGGGCCAACAGGGGCTGGCAAATCTACCATATTGGATGCTATTTGCTTGGCTCTGTATGGAGAAACACCAAGGCTGGGGAAAATTACCCAGGGCGCTAATGAGATTATGTCTCGGCAAACTGGAGAATGTTATGCAGAAGTGGTTTTCGAATCGCAAGCTGGTCAATACCGTTGTCATTGGCAGCAGCGCCGTGCCAGATCAAAAGCAGATGGAAAGTTGCAAGATCCCAAGCATGAAATAGGAGAAGCTGATTCTGGCAAAATTATTGAAGATAAAAAAAGCAGGGTTATTGGTATTATTGAAAATAAAACGGGTATGAATTTTGATCGGTTTAGTCGCTCTATTTTATTGGCACAAGGCAGCTTTGATGGTTTCTTAAAAGCGAATATTGGAGATAAGTCAGAAGTTTTAGAGCAAATAACAGGGACAGAAATTTATACTGATATTTCTAAACGGGTGCATGAAAAATCTAAACAAGAGCAAAATTCTTTAGAATTATTACAAGCCAAAGTCAGTGGTATTCAAGTTTTATCTCAAGAAGAAGTCAATAATGTTACCAATGAATTGGAAGAGAAAAAGCAATTGGTTTCGACATTAAAGTTGCAAGTAGACAGTACCAAGGCAAGTATTTTATGGTTAAAAAATATAGAGCAGCTTCAATCTGAAATCATCAATATTGAACAAGAGAAAGTCATGGTTCAAGATGAAATGCTTGCATTTGAACCAGAGAAAAAACGGTTAGAGTTGGCTAATCGAGCAGCAGTATTGGATAGTCAGTATACAAAATTAAATATTATTAGAGCGACTCAAGCTCAAGAGCAAAGCAACTTATCGGCAGAGGAACAGCAGTTACCAAGTATTCAATTGGCTTCTAATCAACAGCATGAAATATGGAATACGGCAGTAAAAAAACTAAAGCAGCTTCAAGAAGAGCAATTGGCAATGATGCCATTGTGGAAGCAAGTAAGAACCCTTGATACCCAAATGACTCATCAAAAAAATGAGGTTGAGCAGCTCGACCAAGATAGCCAAGGTATTGAGCGAGTGCTAAAACAGCTTTATCTTGATTTAGAGCTTAAGGCTAATCAGCACATGAGTCAGAAGGATAGTTTAGCGAAAGTACAGGACTATTTGATGACGCATCAGCAAGATGAATGGTTAGTAAGCCATTTTGCTGGTGTGGAGGTTCATTTAGGCCAAATCAAAGCTCAAAAAAATGCGATGGATACCAAAGAAAAGCAAATTCAAGATGCTCAGAACAGTATCCATGTGGCACAAGAAACATTTGATTTGTCAGTGCTTGAGGTTGAAAAGG
>JASLFS010000066.1 GCA_030150505.1 Vitreoscilla sp.
CGATATTCAGGTCCATGTTTCTTGCGTTTCCATTCGCCCTCACCTAGAAACTTCATGCCTGTAGAGTCCATGAGTAGATGCAGCCCATCGCTACTTTTTTGGTAGCTGATTACAATATCAATATGCTTTTGTCTTCTACACAGCGTACTGTAATCTGGCGCTGTCCAATTTAATCCACAAAGTTTAATCAGACTTTGAACAAAACCTGTGACCATGCGTAAAGACAATCGAAATAGGGATTTGATCATCAGACAGCACTGGATGGCAGTATCAGAATAGGTTTGATTTCGACCATGCTTACCTTGTGATTGTGCATACCACTGGGTTTTTGGATCGAACCAAATGGCAATATTCCCACGATTAATAAGAGCTCGGTTATATACGGACCATTTTGAAAGATGAACTCACCAAAGCCCTTCCTGAGCGTGACTTCAACTACTTAGTCGAACAGAAAGGGATGTTTAGCTACACTGGCTTAACGGCAGAGCAAGTCAATACTTTACGTAAAGAGTATGCGATTTATTTAGTACATAGTGGTCGTATTTGTGTAGCGTGCTTAAACATGAACAATGTTTGTGTAGTTGCCAAAGCTGTCGCTAAAGTTATAGCAAAAGCACCTGCTCAAGCCTAAGATTCACCATATTTAAAAGCGTACACGACCAAGACGGGTAACCCGTCTTGATCTTTTACATGAGCACATGGTTTGAGCTAAAACTGCGCCACGCTACAAAATCGGTGGCTATTCAAATAGTTAATTTATAATAACAAAATACAAAGCTCATAATTGAAAATCTTCATTGTCTATATAATGGATAAACTGTAGTATTTAGTTGGGTATATACTTCAACCGTCACCTCGGAAGGATTACGTACTCGCTTGGATCTCGCCATTTACAAAATATTTAGGATCATCTTTGTATTTTTCTTCTATCTAATTGTTTTGTATGTCTAGAGGAGTACGTAATTTTGAATTTTCTGGACAAGGCTTACTATTAACAAGACCAAGCTCTCCTTTAGATTGATAATTCTTCCTTCACCGATAAAAGGTATCTCTGTAGATACCAAAATACCGATAAGTGAATGCGAAATTACCGATTTGCTCAGTATCAGAAAATACTTTTAGTTTATGCGTGATCTCTCGTTGTGCTTTGGTACTCAAAATTGAAACTCCTTTGAAATGAAATTTACCAAAATGTCAGTAGAAGTCTCAATTTCCACAACATATCAAAATTAGGACTTTGCCTCATCCATAAACGCTTTAATTTCTTCGTCAGTCGGAGCCTGCAAATCATATTTTTGGATTAAAGTGTCATATTCACCAGATTGTTTTAGCTTTTTTAATCCATCATTAATTAAATTATAGGTAACTGTATCGCCCTTACGTACCGCAATACCACCAATGAATGGAAAAAATGGTTCTGTGGAAGTAATTTCTACTTTGCCATTGAGTTTTTTGACGGTATTACGTGCCACACTGCTATCATCATATTGTGCATCAGCAGCTTTTGCCAATACAGCTTGTACAGCCTGTGGTGATGTATCAAATTCACGAACAGTAATGGCTGCTTTACCTTTAGCAAGGCAGCTTTCTTGGGAAATTTGATTCAGTTGATCCGGATATAATGAGCCTTTTTGTGTTGCAATAGTTTTACCACATAAATCATCACGGACTTTAGGTTTGTAACTAGAGTTACTGAGTACAGTCACCGATTCAGTAGATTTAAAATAAGGGACCATATCTACTTTTTTCAGACGTTCAGCTGTGATGTACATCCCTGAAATCACAGCATCAAATTTTTTGCCCTCTAGACCAGGAATTAAATTTGAAAACCGTGTATCTATAATGTTCGCACTGGCAGAAGATTGTTGCAATATTCCATTTATTAAATCAATATCAAATCCACTCGGTTGATTATTTTCGATATATTCAAAAGGTGGAAAAGTCATGTCTGAACCGATCTTTATTACTTTTACTTGATCAATTGTTGAAGCATCACTATTTTGAGTTGAAGAAGTGTCTTTATTACATGCAGTTAAACCACCAGCAAGTAATAATGCCAAAAATGGATAAAGAGAATATTTCATAATACGCATAGTAAGGATTCCGATTAAGTCGTGTGATATTTACTTAATATCTGTTATGAATAGTTATACTCAAGTTTTGAATGGAAAGTAATTTTGGAATTCCTATGTATGGTTATTAAAAATCCGATCCAGCATGAAGTCAAAAATCTATACAATAAACTCAATAAGTTCTTGAGAGTACACACCCGTGGATGAAAAACAAATCCGTATTGATTTAGCAGCATGTTTTCGGTTATTTGCCAAAATAGGGATGCATGAAGCTGTAGCCAACCATTTTAGTGCAGCAGTTTCAGAAGATGGTAGAAAATTTTTACTTAATCCCAAATGGAAACATTTTTCCAGAATTAAAGCCAGTGATCTGATTTTAGTAGATGCAGACGATGTTAGTAGTTTTAATCGTGGTGAAATTGATCCAACAGCATGGGCAATCCATGGTCAAATCCATCGTCTAAGACCCGATGTACGTGTAGTGTTACATTTACATCCTATATTTTCAACAGCGATTTCCTGCTTAAACTACCCAGAAATTATTCCCATTGATCAAAATACGGCACGTTATTTTAATCGGGTTTCTTATGATTCCCAATATGGGGGCATGGCTGATTCTAAAGCTGAAGGACAACGTCTTGCCAATATTTTACAAGATAAGAAACGCTTAATGATGGGGAATCATGGCATATTAATTGGATCACATTCTATCGGCGTGGCTTTTGATGATATGTATACCATTGAACGTGCATGTCAGATCCTCGCTACAGCCTATTCAACAGGCCAAACATTAAAAATTCTAAGCGATGACGTTGCCGAAAAAACAGCGCAAGATTGGGAAAAAATTGAAAATTTTAGTGAAGCACATTTTACTGAAATGAAATATTTATTGGCTGAGGAAGATCCTAGCTTTATGGATTAAGATTTTGTATCTGTCGTCCTAAAAAGCCTGATACTTATTTCAAGCAACCGCCAGATAATTTTTATCTGGCGTTTTATATTATCAATGCAATCACTGGCAATCATAATTTTCTATCAACACCACCATTTATGTCATATTCTGAATAGCTTTGGACACAGAAAATATGAATGATAATTTTAGAATGAGAACCACATAAAAAAGCAGAGTAAATAAAATTACCCTGCATCTTTAGAAAAAATCTATTTAATTTTAAATACTTAATTCTTTTGAATAAAGTTTTTTAGGCGACTATTTTCAGATTTCAATAGATTAGCTGGACTATCATTGGCAACAACATAACCATTTTCCATAAAGACCACCCGATCAGAAACTTTAAAAGCAAAGTTCATCTCATGAGTGACGATGATCATGGTCAACCCTTCCTTGGCCAATTCTTCAATCACTTTAAGTACTTCACTCACCAATTCCGGATCCAATGCTGAAGTGGGCTCATCAAACAAAATCACTGATGGATGCATTGCCAATGCACGAGCAATGGCAACACGTTGCTGTTGTCCACCCGACAATTGGTGAGGATATTTTTTGGCATGTTGCTTCATCCCCACTTTTTCCAGCATGGCCAATGCTATGACCTTATTGGCCATTGGCGTATCCAACTGATGATATTGCGGTGCCAACATCACATTTTCCAGAATGGTTTTATGGGGAAACAGGTTAAAACTCTGAAAGACCATCCCGACATGAATAATTTGTGATTTATATTGTACGGATTCATCAGTGATACTTTGATCTTTTAAAAATGGATGACCTAGTAGGTTAACGGTACCGTGATTAAGTTTTTCCAGACCATTTAAGGTGCGGATAAATGTCGTTTTTCCTGATCCAGATGGCCCAATAATAGAAATGACTTCTCCCCATTTCACATTCAAATTAATCCCTTTCAATACCTCATGATCGCCATAGGATTTATGAATATCAATGGCTTCGAGTGCATATTGACCATGTTGTTCCGAAGTAATTTCCTTGCGTTTTGAAATGGAGGCATTAGAAATATCTGACAGCAGAGGATCTTTATCCTGAAGTAACCCGGGCGTTTTACGGCTTACATCCATGCGTTTTTCCAGCCAGTTCATCAGCCACCCAAAGACAGTAACTATCAGCACATAGTAAAATGCCACTGCCAGCATGGTTTCCATGACCAAAAAGTTTTGTGTATACAGACGTTGACCGACCAATAAAATCTCAGTCAGGGAGATCACTGAAACCAGTGATGTGAGTTTTACAATAGTGACATATTCATTGCCTAAGGTTGGTAACGCAATCCGTAAAGCTTGTGGAATAACAATCAGACGTTGAATACCTGTATATTTAAGACCGAGCGCTTTACCCGCCTCTATTTGACCCTTGGCAATGGAATTTAAACCGCCCCGATGAATTTCGGCAATATAGGCCGCCTCACTTAATGCCATGGCCAGCAAACCGGAAATAAACGGTGAAGCCAATAAAACACTGCTCGATGGATAAATTTGTGGCAGATTATAGATAAATACCAATAAGACCAATAAGGGTAAACTTCTAAAAAACCAAATATAAAGACTGCTACCTTTAGATAGAATCTTAAATTTTGATTGCTTTGCCAATGCCAGCACAAAACCAAATACAATCCCTAAAACCCATACCAGAACACTGAGTTCAATGACTGTAAGTGTGGCCTTCCAAAAATCATGATTTGTTAATAAACTTAATGCGTAAGCCCAATTGAACTCCATTCAAACCTCCAGAATCTGTAAAATTTTTACTTATTATTTTTATAGCGGATTTGCTTTTAATAAGTAATTTCTAAATCGTGATGTAGCCATGTGGAAAATATGAATCTAAAGAATATGAACAAAAAAATGGTTCAGGTTAGGATAATAATGGCCTAAAACACTTTTATTGCAGGCTTTGCAGCAGTTTATGCAAAAATACATCGCATTGTATTAACTGATTAATTTCTACAAACTCATCTGGTTTATGTGCCACTGTAATTGAACCGGGACCACAGACAAGGACTGGACAATGTAATTGATTGGCAAATAAGCCACCTTCTGTGCCAAAGGAAATTTTACCTGTCTGGGTATTTTCTGGCAGCAAGCTTTGCATAAATTTAACGGCTTGAACGGTTGGCGAGGTTAATAAGCCGGGATATTGATTGACTTCTTCAATATGAACAAATTTTTTAAACCTATCCAGAGCAGGATGTTGTTGAATTTTTTCCTGAATTTGATCACTGCTGTCCTGTGCAATATTCCTTATTTCATAATCAACAATACATTCATTGGGAACAATATTTAAGGCTTTACCGCCTTCAATTTTGCCAATATGAAGTGTGGAATATGGTACATCATAATCACTATCCTGTTCACCTGCTCGGGCAATGTGTTGCTGGGTATCAACAATTGAATGGATCAATGCATGGGCCACATGAATAGCATTGGTAAATTGTGGTGCAAGCGCAGAATGACCTTCCTGTCCTGTGCATATGGCTTTAAATACTGCTTTACCTTTATGTCCCGTTGCAATTTGCATTAAGGTAGGCTCGCCAATGACACAATAAATGGGTGGAATCATATATTCTGACAAATGCTGTAAAATCTCTCGTACACCAATACAGCCAATTTCTTCATCATAGGACAGGCATAGATGTAACGGTTTACACAGGATTTGCGTGCTGGCATGTAACATCACATTTAAAGCACAGGCGATAAACCCTTTCATATCAGCGCAACCACGTCCATAAATTTTACCGTCTTTTTCCAGAGCAACAAATGGATCACTATGCCAGTCCTGACCCTCAACAGGCACCACATCGGTATGACCCGAGAGTAAAATGCCTGATACATCTTTAGGACCAATACTGGCAAATAAGCAGGCTTTGCTCTTTTCCGGATTGAATTGCAGTCTTACTTCAATACCATGATCTTCCAGCAATTGTTTTACAAAATAAATAAGTTCCAGATTACTTTTGTATGAAGTGGTGTCAAAAGCAATCAGTTGTTTAAGTAGCATTGTACTTTGAAGATCAGACATTATTCGTCTTCCTTTGTACGGATATGTGGATCATAAAAATGTGGTGCATCCATACCCGGAATATATTGATCAGAAATAAAGGCTCGACAACGACTAATAAATGCTTGGGCAACCGTATTGAGAACGACATTTTTTGCAGTGACCAAACCGATATGCATTGGACGCTGTTCACCTGAAATTCTCACACGTACTAGTCGTTTACCATCTAAGGAATAATTAATTTTTGGTCGAACATTTAAAATGCTATAGCCAATATTATTGGCAACCATGGCACGAACCACTTCCGAATTTTTGGAGGTTTTAATGATTTGTGGATTCAAATTTCTATTTTTGAATAATGAAATAAAATAATCATTACTATAAGGCATATCCAGTAAAATCATTGGATAGGCTGCTAGCTCTTCCATCGTTACTGCGGGTGCATGTGCCAAAGGATGTTCTTCACTAAATAATGCATAGGGCGGTAACAATGCCAATGATTCAAAATGGAGTAAATTTTCATCAATATTAAGATCATATGTTAAAACCACATCCAGCACATTCCGCAATAAACCATTAATCAAAATTTCCTGATCCCCCTCACACACATCCAGATCAACACTTTTATATAAATTACTAAATCCATGAATAATTTCTGCATATAACATCGGTGCAAATGCAGTAAAACAGCCCAGTTTTAATGGACCACGAATCGAACCTGAGAAGTTAGCTGCCAATGAATATAGGCTGCCAGCCTGTGATAAAATTTGCTGGCATTCTTTCATCACTTGTTCGCCAATATTGGTCAGAATCAATCCTTTGGCATGTTGGCGAATAAATAATTGAACCTGAAGTTCTGATTCAATATGTGCAATTGCAGCAGAAATTGAGGGTGAAGATACATGAATTTTTTCTGAGGCAATAATAATGCTGCCACTTTCTGCGGTGGCAACAAAATATTCCATCTGGCGTAGCGAAATACGATTTAACACGTTTGATTATTCCATTGAGTTACTGCAAATTATGGATCACCTGGAACACCGTAACTTGGTGAGGAGGATGGATTCAGGGCACGCAACACATAATCCTCAACTTGTGGTTGATAAATTTTCCATATGTTATAGAGCTCTCCGATTGGATCAGATTCAGACCAATCGACACGTAAATCTACAATAGGCCACTGTACTTTGTCCACGACTAGTAAACCAGCTGAATGAACACTGCCAGCCTCTCCACCTGCGGTAAGACCTGCCTGCATAGCAAGTAATAATCGTTCGGCTAAACATCCCTGACTTTGCTCAAATGCTTGACACATGGTTTGTGGAACATCTGGATTTGCAAGTAAATTACCTGCGCAGGCAACCTCCTGACCTGTATAGGCGTGATAAATACCCAATGTTTTTTCCCCGCTATACGCAGCAACCTGACCTTGCATATTAAGTACAAGTAATTGACGATATTCAATAAAATCTGTATTGGCTACCAGTTCCTGAATCGCATCATTCGGGGAAACATCATATTTGATTAAATCAAGCAGAATATTCGCCAAATGCGGATCAGTAATATTTTGACTGGCTGCCACGCCTACACCAGCTTTGGCACGAATACAGCGTGAGGCAACTGCAGGTGAGGAAGAACTCACAGCAGCACCCAATTGTCCTGTGGTTTTACAACGTGCCACAATGGAAAATGTCATACACTTCTCCTGATGATTAGTCTGGAATCACAGCAGTTGCATCAATTTCAACCAACCATTCCGGACGTGCCAGTGCAGAAACCACGATCCCAGTAGAAACAGGGAAAACCCCTTTAAGCCATTTTCCAACGACACGATAAACGTCTTCACGGTAGCGTGGATCAATAATATAAATGGTAATTTTGCAAATATCCTGTAATTCACCACCCGCTTCTTTAAGGAGCATATCAATATTATACATCGCTTGTTCTGCCTGACCTTTGGCATCACCAATACAGACATTTTCGGAAGTATCAATATTTTGCCCAATTTGTCCACGTAGAAAAACTGTAGAGCCACGCGCCACAACCGCCTGACACAAGTCATTATCAAGATTTTGTTCTGGGTAAGTTTCTTTGGTATTAAAGGTACGAATACGAGTATGTTTCATGTTGCGATCCTGTGTTTTATTACACTTTCTAGTATGCTGATCCCATTTCTCAACTCAATTTCTATTTTCCTTGCTTCTAATTCAGATAATCCGTACTAAAAACTCAATTTAATAAAAGATGCTCACGTTCCGAGCGATTCGTTTTTTTTGATTCAGTCCTTTTGGATATGTGATTTTCATTTTTTTAAACAACTTTCTAAGATCAAAACAACATATTTATGGGCTGCTCTGTTAAAGAGAATATATTTTGCAATGCAAGCCTGAAGCTTATAGATCAATCAAAAATTTAGGATTAATCATGAATTTACCAGAACAAATAGATACGGTAGTGATCGGTGGTGGTCAGGCAGGCGTAGCCATGAGTGAACATCTTGGCACATTGGATATTGCACATGTGGTCCTAGAAAAAGCCAGAATTGCGGAAGCATGGCGCAGCAGACGCTGGGATTCACTGGTCGCAAATGGACCATGCTGGCATGATCGTTTTCCGGGCATGGAGTTTTCTTCAGCACCAGAAAGCTTTGTACATCATGATCAGGTTGCTGATTATTTTGAAGCTTATGCAAAAAAAATTAATGCGCCGATTTATACTGGAGTAGAAGTGCTGAAAGTCAGCAAGAAAGAACAATCTTCGACTTATCAGATCGAAACTTCTCATGGAAAAATTGAGGCACAGCGCGTCGTCATTGCCACCGGACCTTTTCAAAAAGCAGTGATTCCGGCAATCGCACCAAAAGATGAAAAATTGTACCAGATTCATTCAGATCAATATAAAAATCCTGAGCAGCTACCAGAAGGCAATGTATTGGTGATTGGTGCAGGATCTTCGGGGGTGCAGATTGCTGACGAATTAAATCGTGCTGGCAAACAAGTATTTTTATCTGTTGGCAAACATGAACGTCCACCCCGTCGTTATCGCGGTCGGGATAATGTTTGGTGGTTAGGTGTACTTGGTGGCTGGGAAGCAGAAAAACCGGATAATGGTCCTCTCAAAGGCTTTGCTGTCAGCGGTGCACAGGGCGGCCACACTGTAGATTTTAAAAAGCTTGCACAACAAGGCATTACCTTACTTGGCATGACCAAAGCATTTGATAATGGGAAAGTCAGTTTTCTAGCAGACTTGGCAGATAATATTCATCAGGGAGAGGAAAATTATTTAAAACTTCTAGATGAGGCAGATGCATTTATTACCAATAGTGGCCTGGATTTGCCTGAAGATCCCGAAGCACGAATCTTACTTGATGACCCTGAATGTGTAAAAAATCTTATTCTGGAACTTGATCTGGCACAGCAAAATATCACCAGTATTATTTGGGCATCAGGCTTTGGTTATGATTATGACTGGCTTGAACTAGATATCTTTGACGACAATAAAAAACCAAAACATAAGCAAGGTATTACCAATCAAGCAGGCATTTACTTTCTAGGTTTACCTTATCTGACTGGTCGGGGTTCCAGTTTTATCTGGGGGGTCTGGCATGATGCAAAGCGCATTGCCGATCACATCAATATCCAACGCAAATATATGGGCTATACGCCTTAATAATCGAGAATTAATCATAAAATATTTTTAGAGGAAATTTTAATATGCAATATCGTGTAGTAAAAACATTAGCGATCACAATGTTCACTTTGGGTGGATTCAATACAGCACAAGCCGATGCATTAACTATTGGAGATGAAACAACAGCCAAAGGTGCATTAACCTTATCAGGTTTTTTACGTGCAAAATATCAGGATAAAAGCTGGTCTGAAAATGATCACAAACTAACCTTTGATACCGCAAAAATTAATCTTGATTATCAATCGCCTAAATTATTTGGGCATGTTGAATATCGTTGCTATCAATTTGATAAATTGTGTGATTTCTCCTCATTAGTCGATGGCTATCTTGGATATAAAATTAACCAAAATGATAATATTACTCTAGGTTTGCAAACTGTGCCATTTGGCCCTGGACGCTTTTGGGAAAGCAACTGGTATGGTGGCATCGTAACGCAATTTGGTCTTGAAGATGTACACAACTTTGGGGTGAAATATCATTTCCAACCATTTAAAGCGACCGATGTTGATCTATCTTATTTTGCCAAAGATGGAGGTAAATATGGATCAAGTTCCGATGCCAGTCGTTACACAGCCAATTATGTTGAATCTTTAGATGAAAAAAATATGTGGATTGCACGTATTTCCAGAGACTTAAAACTATCTGAAGATGATAAATTAACCGCAAAATTGGGAGGCGCTTATTGGTATTCTGATATCGATAATGATGTTACGCAGTCAACTGGTAACCGCAAAGCATGGACCTTATTTTCTACCATTTCTTATGAAAATCTGGCATTCACTTTAACTGGTGGTAAAAACAAAGTGGATAATAAAGATCCTATTAATGCAAATATATCAACCGTAGGTTCATTTAAAGACAATTACGATATTGCTAATAATGGGACTTTTTATACTGCCGATATCAGTTATGCTTTTAAAAATGTAGGAAAGATTGGTACGATTACACCTTATGCCATGTACAGTACCTACAAAAAAGATGCAGAAGGATTTAAAGATTCAAGTCGTAGTATTTTGGGTGTTTCTGTAGACCATGAACAATTCACATTTGTGGCAGAATATATCATCGGCAAAAATGACTTTAACATTGGTGGCACAACAGAATCTTATGCTATTGGTGATGATAGTGGCACAAATAAATTGCTTAACTTACAAGCAATTTATAATTTTTAATGGCACGCACACTAATATATAACTCATTGAAATAACGCTATTTTAAAGAAATTACAATATTCTACTGAGTCATACAAATCCTTAAATCAACAATTCATTTGATAAAATTTACAAATGAATTGTTTTGATCTTACTGTTATTTATGCCGAAAATTAGAATCCTGGTATACCGTGCTGAGATTTCACCTTCACCATGAAAAATGAGAAAAATTATGGCGATTTTAAGAGTTACCTGTGTCGAAAAAAATATATTAATGGATAAAAAATTCCATTTTGACTTTCCATGTATATACAAGGAATATCATCAACTATCTCAACAGGAATTTTATCAAAAAGTATATGATCAGGATGTACTGGTTGTAAATGATCTAGTTGTGGATGAAATAGTCCTAGACCATAATCCCACACTCAAACTGGTCGCCTTATGTTCTACAGGATTTGATCATATCAACATTCCATTATTACGCCAACATGGTGTAAAAGTGGCAAATATCCGAGGTTATGCTGGAGATGCTGTAGCTGAACATGCATTCATGTTGATGATTAATTTGTTTAAAAATATGAATTCACAACTTAACTCAGTTCTAACGGGAAAATGGAGTCATAGCCCAACCTCCTACTGCTTATCTGCTTCCATAAGAGAGCTTAACAACAAAAATTTAGTGATCTTGGGAAAAGGGGAAATCGGTTTATCTTTAGCTAAAAAAGCAAAAGCTTTTGGCATGCATGTATATTTTAGCGAACGAAAAAATGCCCTTACTTGTCGCCAAGGATATATTCCGTTCAATCAAGCCATCAAAATTGCTGATGTATTGTCGTTACATTGTGAATTAAATAATCATACTAAAGGCATGATTGATCTAGAGGTTATCCAACAAATGAAATCATCCAGCATATTAATCAATGCAGGGCGTGGAGGGTTAATTGATGAATATAGTTTGGTGCACGCGCTTAAAAATAATTATATTGCAGGTTTTGGCGCTGATGTATTATCAGCAGAACCACCTCCAACAGATCATATCCTGCTTAATTTTCAGCATCCCAATGTCATGATTACACCGCATATTGGTTGGGCAACAGATGAAGCTCAAGGCAGATTATTTGATATTTTACAAAAAAATATTAATTCAAATATTCATGGTATTGCTAAAAATTTAATCAACTAAATGACTTGAGAAGGATCATTATCAAAAGAATAACTATTATTTGAATTTAAATTATAAAAATATAGAAAGCCCCAAGTAATTCACTTGAGGCTTTTAAAAATTTGGAGTAAAAAAGATTTAAAAATTAATGTTTACCTAAGTTATCTAAATTTAGGAGATAACTTGGGTATGAGGTAAGCCTATTTCTGTAAATTTATTTAAGACTGCCACATATGCTTGAATCTTGTTGACTTGACTGAATGAGCCTGTAAAGGCTTTGTTGCACAAAGATTTATAATTTGAAGCATTCCCCAACTCACTCAAATTTAAGTTACAACTCGGGTATGAGGTCGACCTAATTCTGTAAATTTATTCAGTACGGCTATACGGGCATGTATTTCATTTACTTGACTT
>JASLFS010000040.1 GCA_030150505.1 Vitreoscilla sp.
GCGTACCTGATGAGTACATGTTTCGCTACGCAACTGAGCGCTTAGAACAAGCCGAAAAAACAGGCAAGCCAGTTTTTATCATGATGATGTCCATTACTCATCATCCTCCGTTTGAACTACCTCACACTGCAACAGAAAAACAGTTTAATTTAACACCAGCAGAAATAAATCGCCTTGAGAAATTAGCGAAACCGTTGGAATTAAATAAAATTTTCAATACATTGCATTATAGCAATAATGCTTTAGGGCACTTTATTAGTTCAGTAAAAAATAATCAGGCACTGCAACCACATACCATTATCGCTGCAACTGGAGATCATAACATTCGCGCCATTGGTTACCCTGATCCCAAAGAGCAGGTATTGCATCATGCGGTGCCATTTTATCTGTATGTTCCTAAAGCATATCAGGCAAATGCCATATATGACCAAGCCCGTGTTGGTAGCCACAAAGATATTGTCCCAACTTTATATGCTTTAAGCTTATCGAACCAACCTTTTTATCAAAATGGTTGCAACATCACCGCTGTTAATATGGATAACACATGGTGCAATGTCGGCTATAACCCACATATTATGCTCACACCAAAAGGTGCTTATAATTTTAGCGCCAAGACATACCATCTTTGGCAGGATAAAACAGGCACATTATTACAAGATGCTAGTGAAATTCAACCAGAAGAAAATACTACCATTAACCGCTGGCAAGCCTTTACTCCTCTGATGCACTGGCAACTGAATCGCCAATTTAATCAATAGCATCAATACAAAAAAAGCCTCATTTTAATGAGGCTTTTTTATTTAACACAACTGAGCAAGGGTAATTCTATCTAAATTCGCATAATCTTGAATAGTTTCAATATTTTGCCAACAATTTTGTTGTTTAAAATATTCTCGAACCATTAACCCTTGATCATAGCCATGCTCCATCAGCAAATAACCACTTTCTTTTAAATAAGAAGGTGCAAAATTAATCAAATGCCGAATGGCAGATAAGCCATCACTATAATCAGTTAACGCTCCTTGCGGTTCAAAGCGCAAATCACCTTGACTTAAATGCTGATCAGTCGCTTCGATATATGGGGGATTAGATACCAATATGTCCATTTTCTCATGAACAACTGGACTCACATCATACCAACTGCCAAAATGAAATTTAACATTCGCGCCTAAATCAGCTGCATTTTTCTGTGCAACAATCAATGCATTTTGGCTGACATCTGAAGCATGAATATCTAATGCCTGATTCTCTAAAGCCAAGGTACAAGCAATAATGCCACTGCCAGTACCCAAATCCCAAATACTATTAAACTGATGCTCATTGACCTTATTTAAAACAGTATCTACTAATATTTCTGTTTCTGGGCGTGGGATTAAAACATGCTCATTAACCGAGAAAACTCGACCATAAAATTCACGCTCGCCCAATAAATAAGCTATTGGATGACCAGCTAACCTTTGCTTTGCTAGCTGATTTAGGCTCATTAACATTTCGTCAGAAATAGCATTCTGCCCTTTGGTAATCAATTGCGCACGAGATAATCCCAATACAAATTGCAATAACATTCTTGCTTCTAATCTTGGTAATGCACTTTGAGAAATCCAAGAGTCAATGGTCATCATTACTATCTTTCTAATGAACTAAGAATATGCTGGCCAAGCCTAAGAAAATAAAGAAACCACCTGAATCAGTGACAGCGGTAATCAGAACACTACTGCCCAATGCTGGATCTTTATCAAATTTAGACATTAACGTCGGAATCATCACGCCCATGGTAGCAGCCAACATTAAGTTCATCGTCATGGCAACAACCATCACCAAACCTAACCCAACATCACCATACAATAAATAGGCAACCGTTCCCATTACAGAGCCCCAAAGGACACCATTTAAAACAGCAACACCCAGCTCTTTTCGAAGTAGCCGCCCTGACTGAGATAAACTCATTTGCCCCATAGCCATTGCCCGAACAATCATCGTAATGGTTTGATTACCAGAATTACCACCAATACCGGCAACAATAGGCATTAATGTTGCCAAAGCAACAATTTTTTCAATTGACCCTTCAAATGCACCAATCACTCGACTGGCCACAAAAGCGGTACATAAGTTGACTGCCAACCAAACCCACCGATTTCGAACAGAATCAAGAACACTGGCAAACAAGTCCTCTTCTTCCTTTAAACCAGCCATGTTCAGCATATCAGCCTCTGTATCGTCCCTTAAAACGTCCATCATTTCATCAACGGTGATGCGCCCCACTAATTTATTTGAACCATCAATGACAGGAGCGGTAATTAAATCATAGCGCTCAAATGCTTGTGCGGCTTCAACCACATCATCTTTTGGGCGAAACTTAACAATATTGGTCGACATAACATCGCCCACTTCCATATCTGGGTCTGCAACCAATAGCTTACGAATATGCAACACACCTTGTAATATATCGTTATCATCCACCACAAAAATTTTGTCAGTATGGTCTGGCAAGCTTTCAAAGCGACGTAAATATCGTAAAACCACTTCACAGGTCACATCAGCTCGAATACTAACCAATTCAAAATCCATGTATGCACCAACTTGATCATCTTCATAAGATAAAGCTGATGCAACTTGTGCCCGTTCTTCATCATCACGGGTACTTAATGCTTCAGAAACCACACTAATTGGTAAGTCAGGCGCCAACTCGGCCAATTCATCGGCATCTAAATCTTCAACGGCAGCTAATAACTCTCCTTTACCCATGCTTTCGATTAATGTTTCACGAACAGCATCTGAAACTTCAAGTAATACATCACCATCTTCATCGGGGTGAGCTAACTTCCAAACAATAATTCTCTCTTGTAAAGGAAGTGATTCCAATACATAAGCCATATCGGCTGGGTGCAAATCATGCAGAATATCTATCAATTGACCATACGCATCTTTGGCTTCTATGTTCTTAATATTTTGAGTCAAAATATGCGTGTAAGATGGTAATAACATTTCCGCTAAATCATGGATTTCATCAAGATCGATAGCTAATCGGTCTTGAATATTTTCAGTGGCATTAGTTGGCTGCTCAGTCATGAATTCAAACCACCTCTTTTTATTTGATATTATTAAAGAATATGAGTGCTTTGCCATCCCCTAGCAAAAACTCAAAAAGGAACACATTATACACTTGCTTCGAATCCTACCCAAAATCATCTCTGATAAATCATGTTATCATTTTATTTATGGCATATTTCCCAATCAAAAAGCATCAATAGATACCTTTTATAAATATTTCTATCCACTTAAATCAAGACGCTGGTATTACTGATACAATATTATTATTATTTTAACATTACTGTTTTTATACAATGTATCTAGAGCGAGCCCAATGAAGCATCAATCCTCAGGTTTTACTTTAATCGAATTATTAATCGTACTGGTTATTCTTGGTACCTTAGCGGCATTAGCTTATCCTTCATATGTCAACATTATGAAGGACAGTAGCTTAAAAGCTGCAAAAACCAATATTTTGCAAACAGAACAGCATTTTCAACGCTACTACATGCAAAATGGCTACTATAAAAATGCTGATAAATCCGTTTCGGTGCCTGCCAACTTAGCGCACACTGATAAATTCGATGTTCAAATTGCTAAAAATGTTAGTTATTGCAACATAGCTGATGGCGTTAACTCGAATCACTTTTGCCTAACTGCAAGACCGAATGATAGCTGGAAAAACACTGAAAATAGATTTTTACTACGTGATGAGCTAGGAGAAATTTATACTTGCACTAGTAACACCAGCTGTGAAAAGAACTAAATAATTTAAAAACAATCCAAGCCTTTAGAACCAATTTTATTGCCCAAACAATATCTTTTTTCTAAAGGCTTTCAACATGCAACCAATCTATTTGAATCTCATTCGGGGATTCACAATCATAGAACTCACTATTACCTTAATCCTATCATCTATTATATTTTTGCTGGCAGTGCCTTCCTACCAAAAATATATTCAACACACTAATCTCAGAACGGCTAAAGCAGCATTACTCAAAAACTCGAATCATTTAGAACGTTACTATCTACAAAAAACAACTTTTAAAAAGAATTCCACAACTTGGCCTCAATTACCTCATCCCGAAACATTAGCCTTTAATATTTCCTTCACTGGTAAAGCACGCGGCGTTCCTTCTGGTCAATATAAATTAACAGCTATCGCCAAACCCAATACTAAAGAAACACGCTATTTAACCATTGACCACAATCAGAATATTTTCCTTTGTGAGAAAGTGAATAATCGCCACAGGTGCTCTATTTATTAAAGACAACTCATCTGGCAGTTATATGTAAATAACCACTCTTTATCGAAAAGGTAATAGATAAATAAATCCTTCGTTACTTGTGCAAACATAATCATTTCTAGATGTAAATTTCTGCCACTTTTTTAGGCAAGCATAGAAGCGCTAAGAATTCTGCGCTAGAATAGAAACTATTTATAATTATGTGTGTTGATATTCAACATTTAACGCGGAAATATTATGCCTGAAAATCGCGAAACCCTTATTGAATTTCCTTGCCTCTTTCCCATCAAAGTGATGGGAGTACACCATCCTGAGTATGAAGATATTATCTTGGCTGTTGTTCAAGAACATGCGCCTGATACCAAAAATAGTGACATTAGTATTCGTGCCAGCAGCAAAGGCAATTATCTAGGTGCAACGGTACACGTTTGGGCTGTTAATCAAGAACAACTTGATAATATTTATCGTGCATTAACTGGTCATGAATTAGTCAAAGTAGTTTATTAATGAAGATTAAAAAACTGGGTTTAGTGCCATATGAGCCCACTTTTATGGCTATGCAAACATTTACGCAAGAACGAACAAGTGAAACTGAGGATGAACTCTGGGTACTTGAGCATCCGCCAGTATTTACACAAGGCATGGCAGGAAAAGCGGAGCATTTATTGGCTCCAACTGATATCCCTGTGGTTCAAATTGATAGAGGTGGGCAAGTCACCTACCATGGTCCTGGACAGTTAATCATCTATACTTTAATTGACTTTAAACGTAGAAAAATTAGTGTTCGTGATTTGGTTCATCGACTTGAAAATAGTATTATCAATACGCTAGAAAGCTTTGGTATTCATTCTTATAGTGAGGATAAGCGCCCTGGTGTTTATGTTGATAATAAGAAAATTGCTTCTTTAGGTTTGCGTATTAAAAATGGTGCTGTTTACCATGGTTTAAGTCTCAACGTTAATATGGACTTATCACCATTTCATGTCATTAACCCTTGCGGTTATTCTGGTTTAGAAATGGTGCAAGTTAAAGATTTAGTTAATCATTGCCCAAGCTTAGATAATATTGCTGATGAACTAACCCGTCAGCTACAAATACAATTAGCCTAAGTTAGAAAGAGTTTAAGATTATGAGTCAGCACGATAATTCACAAGGTATTAAACACAAAGGTGCAGCCAAAACAGCTCGCATTCCAATTAAAATTGTTCCACTAGAAAATAAATTAAAAAAACCAGAATGGATTCGTGCAAAACTACCTTCTGGCGGTAAATTCCAAGAAATCAAACGCATTTTACGCGATCAAAAACTACATACGGTTTGTGAAGAAGCAACTTGCCCAAATATTGGCGAATGCTTTAGTAAAGGCACTGCTACATTTATGATTATGGGCGATATTTGTACTCGTCGTTGCCCTTTCTGTGATGTTGGCCATGGTCGCCCAAATCCTTTAGATCCTGAAGAACCAAAACAGTTAGCAGAAACAGTTAAAGCTTTAAATTTACGTTATGTGGTGATTACTTCTGTTGACCGTGATGATTTGCGTGATGGTGGTGCTGCCCACTTTGCAGAATGCATTAAAGAAATTCGTCAATTAAGTCCAAATACTCAAATTGAAGTATTGGTACCTGATTTTCGTGGCCGCTTAGATATCGCATTGGATATCCTCGCTCAAACACCTCCTGACGTCATGAATCATAACTTGGAAACAGCACCTCGTTTATACAAACAAGCTCGCCCTGGTTCTGATTACCAACATAGTCTAGATTTACTAAAGCGTTATAAAGAAATGATGCCTGAAGTTGCAACAAAATCAGGCATTATGGTCGGTCTAGGTGAGACAGATGAAGAAATCCTACAAGTAATGCAGGACATGAGAGCTCACAACATTGACATGATTACTGTTGGTCAGTATTTACAACCATCAGATGGTCATCTACCTGTTTTACGCTACGTAACACCAACTAAATTTAAAGAGTTTGAACAAGAAGCTTACAGCATGGGCTTCAAACACGCTGCTATCGGTGCAATGGTTCGTTCAAGCTACCATGCCGATAATCAAGCAGAACATGCTGGTGTTGTTGCTTAATCAATTTTTAGGCTGCCTGAAGCTTCAGGCAGCCTACCGTTTTTTCCTTTTATCAAGAGTTCTGTTATGCCATATACTAAAATGTTCGCTACTGTTGATTTGGGCTCTAATAGTTTTAGATTACAAATTTGTCGAGAATATGATGGTCAGCTACAAGTAGTTGATTCAATCAAAGAAATGGTGCGCTTTGCAGCAGGCTTGGATGAGAATAAAAATATTATTCCAATTGCAGCTGAACGTGCACTATCATGCTTAGCCAAATTTGGAGAAAGATTGCGTGACTTTCCTGAAGAGCAAGTGCGCACAGTTGCAACCAATACCTTCCGTGTCGCACGAAATATTGACGATTTTCTTCCTGCGGCAGAAAAAGCATTGGGTTTTCCCATTGAAGTAATTGCCGGACGAGAAGAAGCACGTCTTATTTATTTGGGTGTCAAACACACTCTACCACCTAGCAATAAAAACATGCTAGTCATTGATATTGGCGGTGGCTCAACTGAGTTTGTTATTGGTAATGAACTTCAACCCGATATTACAGAAAGTTTAAACTTAGGATGTGTTAGCTATAGTTTAAAATATTTCCCGACTCAAAAAATCAATAGCGAACAGTTTAACAATGCTATTCATGCTGCACGCTCTGAAATTCAACGTATCGCACCATTTTTAAAAGAACATGGCTGGGATTTTGCCATGGGAACATCTGGTACAGCACGATCTATTCGTGACATTATTACCAATCAAAATGAAGATGCCGATACCATCACTTTAGCCAAAATGCGAGAAATTGCTCAGCATATCATTGCTTCTGGTGGCGTTCGAAAAGCAAAACTAGTTGGCTTAAAAGCAGATCGTATTGAAGTATTTACAGGTGGGCTTGCCGTAATGATTGCTGCCTTT
Organism: Vitreoscilla sp.; assembly: GCA_030150505.1. Taxonomy (GTDB): domain Bacteria; phylum Pseudomonadota; class Gammaproteobacteria; order Burkholderiales; family Neisseriaceae; genus JASLFS01. The sequence goes on from JASLFS010000040.1 coordinate 7,261, forward strand.
GAGGAACTGGATATTCAATCCATGTCCGTAACAGATGCAGCACTAAGAGATGGCGTTTTATATGATTTAATTGGTCGCGGTTTAGACAATGATATGCGTGCAGAAACAGTCACCCAGTTTCAAGAACGCTATCACACTGATACTGAGCAAGCTAAACGCGTTGAAGACATTGCTCTCCAATGCCTGACTGGCTTACAAGACCAATTTAACGCTGAAGATTTTAAAGAATGGAGCCAATTTCTTCGCTGGGCAGCACGCTTACATGAAATTGGATTAAGCATCGCTCATACAGGCTACCATAAGCACTCGGCTTATATTATCGAGCATGCAGATATGCCAGGATTTTCAAAACAAGAACAAGTCTTATTAAGTAAGATTATTCTTGGTCATCGCGGTGACACCAAGAAACTATTGGATATCCAACACAAAAATAACTATTTAATGGCCATTTTATCTTTACGAATAGCTGCCCTATTCTGCCGTGGTCGCAAAGAAATTAACTTTCCAGAAAATACAACATTAAAATTTAATGCCGCTCGTAAAAAATGTATTTTAACCATTAACGGTAGCTGGCTAGATGAAAACCCATTAACAGCTAGCGCTTTAATTCTTGAATCTGCACAATGGAATAAAATTGGTCAAATTTTAACGGTAAAACGCTCCGAAGCATGAAGTCAAACCCAAAAAATAAATCCAATCATTTAGTCAATAAACATCTGTATGTTGTGCATTACAACAATACAGATGTACATGATTACTCAATTGACTTAAATTCTGATGAGTTTCCCAAGTCGTTGCCGGTTATCAATGATGATACTCAGCAACGAACTTGGCTGCACTTTACTGGCATCAAAAGTGCCCAATTATTAAGCGATGTTTTAGCACCATACAACATTCACCCATTAACCCAAGAAGATATTCTCAATAACAAACAGCGCCCTAAAATTGAAAGCTATGGGCATTATGTTTTTATTGCAACTCGCTCCTTGCGTTATAACAAATCAGGCTTAGTCAGCGAGGCTGTGTATTTAATCATTGGTAAAAATTTTGTTTTTTCCTTTCAGGGTCAAGAAAATACTTTATTCGAGAAAATAAAAAGTAAACTGACTCAAAAAGTTGGAACACTTTATACCAAAGACAGCGATTTTCTAGCTTATAGCTTACTGGATACCGTTGTAGATGAATATTTCAATGCAATGGATATTTTTTCCAGAAAAGTAGAACAACTTGATAGAACACTATTTTCAGGTAGCGTGACTACTGAACAAGAAGATAGCGTGTTAAGCCGCATTCACTCATTGAAACACGATACAACCCGATTGCGTAAAACCATCATGCCAACCAGAGAAATCATTAATCAACTTGTTCGGGGCGATTATGAGCTTTTCAAAGATGAAACAAGGCTCTATCTAAGAGATGTTTATGATCATACTTTGCAAGCAATGGAAGTTTTAGATTCATCCAAGGAAATGATTTTGAGCATGATGGACGTTTATTTGTCCTATCAATCTAATCAATTGAATAAACAAATGCGACTTCTCACTGTCATTACGATAATATTTATGCCTCTAACGCTTATTTCTAGTATTTATGGTATGAACTTTACGAACATGCCAGAATTAGAATGGAAATATAGCTACTTCGTCGTTTTGGGCATTATGCTAACCATTGCATTGAGTTTATTAAAAATATTTTCTAAAAAACATTGGCTATAACAAATAAAAATTAAGATAGAGGACAACCACATGACTGAACAAGAAAAATTAGCGCTAACAGCCAATGCACCACAGCATGAATTAACCATGTCAATTCTCATCACACCTGATATGGCAAATTTCTCAGGGCATGCACATGGTGGCGATATCTTAAAATTATTGGACCAAGTCGCTTATGCTTGTGCTAGCAGATACAGTGGATACTATACTGTCACACTATCTGTGGATAAAGTTCTTTTCAAAGAACCCATTTATGTTGGCGAGCTAGTGACATTTTTAGCTTCCATCAACCATACAGGTAGAACCTCAATGGAAGTTGGCATTCGAGTTGAAGCGCAAAACATTCAAACTCGACAAACTCGACATACCAATAGCTGCTACATTACCATGGTAGCCATGAAAGATGGCAACCCCATTGAAGTACCTAAATTAGAATTAACAACAAAACTACAACGTTGCCGATTTGAGGCTGCAGAACAGCGTAAAGCATTAAGCCTTGCTGCAACTCATCATCATCGTTGTGATGGACTATAATTATTATGTTTACTGGAATTGTACAAGGCATTGGTAAAATTGTTGACATAAAAGAACAATATGATGGCGTTCGTACGCATATTGTTCAATTGCCAAAACATATGGCTAATAATTTACAAATTGGCGCATCAGTTGCTCACAATGGCTGTTGCTTAACCATTACTCAGTTTCATGAAAACATCGCCCATTTTGACCTCATTGCCTCAACATTGGCTCTGACTAATCTTGGACAATTGCAGATTCATGATGAAATAAACCTCGAACGTGCTGCTAAATTTGGTGATGAAATTGGCGGTCATTTAATGAGTGGCCATATCACTTGCACCACTGCGATTACACGCATTGAGCAACACGGCGATAATCATACATTGTGGTTTGCTTTAAATTCACAAATTAAGCCTTATATACTAGATAAAGGTTTTGTTGGTTTAAATGGTTGCAGCTTAACCATTGGTACCGTAACCGATACAGAATTCAATGTGCATTTAATTCCAGAAACACTTGAAAAAACAACTTTTTCAAACAAAAAAGTGGGCGACAATATCAATGTTGAGCTAGACCCACAAACACAGGCTATTGTTGACACTGTTAGCCGTGTATTAGCAGAAAAAGCTCTATAAAATAACAGAAAGAAGAATGAGTATGGCAATCGCAACTATTCCTGAAATCATTGCCGATATCAAAGCTGGCAAAATGGTCATTTTAACTGACGCGGAAGACCGAGAAAATGAAGGTGATTTAGTCATGGCGGCCCAGTTTGTGACGCCGGAATCTATTAACTTCATGATTAAACATGCTCGTGGTTTGGTTTGCCTACCAATGAATGATGCCATGGTTGACCGCCTTGGTATTCCAATGATGACGCAACAAAATGGTGCTCGTCATGGTACAAACTTTACAACTTCTATTGAAGCACGCCACGGTATCAGTACCGGCATTTCTGCTGCTGACCGTTCTCACACCATCCAAACAGCGGTTTCTCCAACAGCTACAGCTGAAGACATTGTTCAGCCTGGACACATTTTCCCATTGCGTGCGCAAGAAGGTGGCGTATTGGTTCGTGCAGGCCATACCGAAGCAAGTGTGGATTTATCCATTATGGCAGGGTTAACACCAGCAGCTGTTATTTGTGAAATCATCAATGATGATGGCACAATGGCTCGCATGCCTGAACTGCAAGAATTTGCAGTAGAACACAATATTAAAATTGGCACTATTGCTGATTTAATCGAATACCGCAGCCGTACAGAAAGTTTAATTGAAGATATGGGACACCATATCGTTCATACACCTTGGGGTGATTTTGACCAATATATTTATGTGGACAAACTATCAGGCGAAACCCATTTGGCTTTGGTAAAAGGTGAACTAAGCCCAGAGAAGGAAGTCTTAGTTCGCGTTCATGAGCCACTAAGCGTGATGGACTTTATTGCACCTAATGCTGCCCACTCTTGGACAGTTCCAGAAGCATTAGCAGAATTACAAGAAGCGGATGCTGGTGTCGCCATTTTATTACACAGAACTGAATCTGGTGCCGCATTACTAGAACGTGCATTGCCAAAAGGTGCTAACCATGCTCCAAAATGGGACAGCAAAACCTATGGTATAGGCGCACAAATTTTAGCTCATCTTAATGTTAAAAAAATGCGAGTACTTGGTAAAGCATCAGCCTTAACAGGGCTAACAGGTTTTGGTTTAGAGGTTGTTGGCTTTAAAAATAGCCCTAAAGAATAACCATACTAAAATAATACAGGCTGCCTAAAGAATGGTTTCGGCAGCCTGTTACTTTTTTTAAAGGCATATAAATGATTGATCATATCGAATGGCATACCGACGAAGACTTCCCTGAAGACATTCCCCAAGAAAATGCTCTCAATCACATGGGCTTCTATTGGGCTTGGGCTGTGAATAATGACTTAGTTCATCATCAAATTATTGAACAAATGCCAAAGCAAATCACCGCCATTAAGGCACGTGAAATGACAGGTAAAGAATGCATTTCAGAATACCTAGGTAAACAATTACAACTCAGTTTCTTTAATACCATTGGCGCTAGATTTGCAGCTTTCTATTACGAAGATGAAGAAGAGGGTTATGGAAATTTCATTCACGACTATGTGGATACCTTAGAAATTGAAGCAAAGCCATCTCTTTATCACACAGAAGATAGCTGGGAAAATTATGATAAAATCGCTCCAGTTTTCGAGCGCGCCTATAATGAATGGTATCAATCGTTAAAAGTAAAAAATTAAGGGAACAGAATGAAACTAATCATTCTAGATAGAGATGGCGTCATCAACAAGGATCGTGATGATTTTGTTAAATCTGTTGATGAATGGGAAGCACTCCCTGATAGCATGAACGCGATAGCCCTCTTAACACAAGCAGACTATACTGTTGTTGTAGCCACCAACCAATCTGGCATTGGTCGAGGCTACTTCACCATGCAAGATTTAAATGCAATGCATGTCAAACTACATCGCTTGGTTCAGCAAGCCGGCGGGGAAATAGAAGGCATTTGGTTTTGTCCGCATATTGCAGATGACAATTGTGATTGCCGAAAACCCAAACCCGGAATGGTTCTCGATATTCTAAACCGCTTTACCGCAGCAAAAGCAGAACAAACCTACATGGTGGGTGATAGCTTGCGTGATTTACAAGCCATTGAAGCTGTCGGTGGTAGACCAATATTGGTTTTAACTGGCAAAGGCAAAAAAACATTATCTACCTGTGCTGATGAATTACCAGAAAAAACCCAGATATTTGAAAATATTATGGATTTCGCCAAACACATCACAGAAAACTCATTAGATAAAAACGAGGTAGACGAATGATAATATTAAAAAATATCATCTATTGGATTACCTTAAGTGTTTTTACCACTTTGTTTTTTCCATCAGTCTTAATCAGTGCATTCATTTCTCGACGCATTACTCATCGTTTATGCACTTTTTGGGCAACCACCAATGCTAAATTTTTAGAACTCATTATTGGCTTAAAATACCAAGTAACTGGCATGGAAAATATCCCCAATGAGCCATCTATTATTTGCAGCAAACACCAATCTGGCTGGGAAACATTGGTTTTACAAAAAATATTTCCTGCTCAAGTTTTTGTAGCAAAACGCTCATTATTTTGGATTCCATTATTTGGCTGGGGTTTATGGCTGATAAAAACCATCGGCATTGATAGAAACAACCGCAATAAAGCAGCATCACAAATCATCACTCAAGGCTCTGCGAGAAAAAAAGAAGGTTATTGGATTACCATTTTTCCAGAAGGAACTCGCATTCAACCTGGCTATCGAGGACGCTATAAACTAGGGGCGGCTCGTATGGCAAAACAATTAGAAATGAATATTGTGCCAGTGGCTTTAAACAGTGGTGAGTTTTGGCCAAAAAATTCTTTTTTAAAATACCCTGGTACAATTACCGTTATCATTGGTCCAGTTATTTCATATACTCAAGGTGGACCAGAGGTATTAATGCAAACCTGTGAAACTTGGATTGAGAAACAGCAAGCCATTATTCAAGGTAAAGGTCCTTTTGCTAAAAAAGAAGCATTAGATACTCATGAGCAATCAGATTAATCTCTGAACAACAAAAAACAGCCACAGAAAGAAACTATAATGCGATTACTACATACTATGCTACGTGTTGGCAACTTAGATAAATCTTTAGAATTTTATCAAGATGTCTTAGGTATGAAACTATTACGTAAAAATGATTACCCAACTGGCCGTTTCACTTTAGCTTTTGTTGGTTATGGTGATGAAGAAAATAATTCTGTTTTAGAATTAACACACAACTGGGATACTACAGAATATGACTTAGGCGCTGGCTATGGTCATATTGCCATTGAAGTGGATGATGCTTACAAAACTTGTGATTTGGTTCGCGAAAAAGGCGGAAAAGTGACTCGTGAAGCTGGTCCTATGATGCATGGAACAACAGTCATTGCTTTCGTAGAAGACCCAGATGGTTATAAAATAGAATTTATTCAAAAAAATTCTGGTAACGATTAATCTATTGTCCAAAGAGAATGATATGAAGAAACCCTTCAATCATTCTCTTTATCGCTGTGATACTGAATAAGTAATTAACAATGGCAACCAATAAAGCTGGAATGTATATAGTAATTACTTTAAAATAAAACCTATTTTTCAAATAGTGCATTAATTTTCATGCCAAAAGCTTGAATATGAGTGCACCAAAACACAACGATAACAATAATAATTCTCTCAGATCGACTTCAGCCAACTTTTCCTCACGGGAAAATAGGCTGCTTAAGAAATAGAAAAAGGAAATACTTATGCGCCGTACTTTGGCCGCAGTGCCTTTTGCCTTATTACCAGCTTTAGCTCAAGCTAGTAGTACCTTTGACCCTAGCCAAATAAGCTTATTATGGTGTTTACCATTTGTGCTTATTCTGCTTTCCATTGCACTTTGTCCGTTGATGATTCCAACCATTTGGCATCATCATTTTGGCAAAATCATTGCAATGTGGACAGCTGCTTTTATCGTTCCTTTTTCCATTAGTTTTGGTCTAAATGAAACGATTCATACTGTAGCTCATGCTTTAATTGGGGAATATATTCCTTTCATTTTATTATTATTAGCATTGTTTACAGTATCAGGTGGCATTCTTGTTTGGGGAAATTTACAAGGTAGTGCAAAAACCAATACCATTATTTTAGCCATTGGCACCGTTCTCTCATCAATTATGGGAACCACTGGTGCTGCTATGTTATTAATTCGCCCATTACTAAAAGCAAATGATGGTCGACAACATCGTGTTCATGTTGTTGTCTTCTTTATTTTCTTGGTTGCTAATATTGGTGGTGGTTTAACGCCTTTAGGTGATCCACCATTATTCTTAGGTTTCTTAAAAGGCGTTAGCTTTTTATGGACCGTAGAACACATGCTATTACCTATTCTAATGAATGCAATTATCTTACTTGGTGTGTTCTATGCTATTGATAGCCATTTATGGAAAAAAGAAAAAGCAGCAGGATTTGTACAAAAAATCCCAAGTAGCTCTAAAGGTGATAATAAATTACAAATTTTTGGTAAAGCAAACTTTGGTTTATTAGCTGTGATTATTGCAGCTGTTTTAATGTCTGGCATCTGGAAATCAGGTGTAACTTTTGATATTTTAGGCACTCCAGTAACATTAGAAGCCGTAGTTCGTGATGTTATTTTCATTGCAGTAACCATGGTTTCATTGCAAATCACCCCGAAACAAATCCGCAGTGGTAACGAATTTAACTTTGAACCTATTCAAGAAGTGGGTAAATTATTCGTTGGTATTTTCATTACCATTTCACCTGTGATTGCCATTTTACAAGTTGGTGAAGCTGGGCATTTCAAACCACTAATTGAAATGGTTCATACCCAACAAGGTGAACCTATTAACATGATGTACTTCTGGATGAGTGGTATCTTATCTGCATTTTTAGATAATGCTCCTACTTACCTAGTATTCTTTAATATGGCTTCTGGTGACCCTGTTGCCTTAATGGGCAGCATGAGTAGCACTTTATTGGCTATTTCCATGGGTTCGGTGTTTATGGGCGCATTAACTTATATTGGTAATGCACCTAACTTCATGGTTAAAGCAATTGCCGAACAGCGCAAAGTAAAAATGCCAACCTTCTTTGGTTATATGGCTTGGTCATTCGGCATTTTAGTACCATTATTTATTATTCAATCATTAATTTTCTTCTGGTAATTAATGCTGATACACAAGGCTGCCTGAAGCTTTTCAGGCAGCCTTTATTGATTGTAGGAATCATGTAATATGCAAATCGTTAAATACTTACAAGCACAAGGCTTTGGTAGTCGTAAAATTTGTACAGAGATCGTGAAAAAAGGTCGTTTACAAATCAACGATGAATACATTACCAATCCTAAAGCCACTTTAGACTTAACCAATATTCAATCCGTAAAAATTGACGAAGAAAACTGGCAAGTTGTACCACTTCCCCTCTTCTACATATTACTGAATAAACCAAGCGATTATGAGACATCACACAAACCAACTCATTATCCAAGTATCTTTAGCTTATTCCCAATTCACTGGCGCAATATTGACTTTCAAGCCATTGGTCGACTAGATGCAGATACCACTGGTATTATTTTAATTACCAATGACGGCCTTTATAACCACCGCATTACATCACCTAAAAACCACGTTGGGAAAATTTATCAAATAACACTCAAACACCCAGCTGACGATAGCTTAACTGAAAAACTAAAAAATGGTGTGTTATTACATGATGAAAATGAAACTGTCGTTGCTAGCGAAGCTTACCTAGAGAATGACACTACATTAATCATGACAATTCATGAAGGTAAATACCATCAAGTGAAACGCATGATTGCAGCAGCAGGAAACCGTGTTGAACAATTGCATCGATTGCAATTTGGAGAATTCAAATTGCCAAATGACTTAAATCCTGGCGAATGGACATTTATCCAACCAACAGAATTTACTGAAGCATAATTTAGTAATCAATATATTAATACAAAATCGCCCCAAGTTAGTACCTAGGGCGATTTTCAAAAAAACAGAACTCTAACAAAAAACTCAACAACATCTACAAATGGTAAGGATTCTCTAAACCATCCATTAAGATACGCAAATATTCTCGAATCTGCTCTTCTTTACAACCCATTAATAAAGCATCTTCAAAAGCATCTTGTGCAACCTGTTGCAGCTCTTCCATATTCTGAGTCATTACTTTGATTTTCTCAGTACACGAAACAGGATTATTATCTTTATCCAACCATTTTGGCATCTGTGGCAAAGCCATACTCTAAACTTCCAATTAATTACTTAGTAAATTGACTAGCAGCATTATTTTTTACTCGACGAGCCGTAACATACCGAGTATCCCAATACTTCATCCCCATATCCGTAATCTCAATATTTTTACCTGTACGAGGAGCATGAATAAAACGATTATTACCAATATACATGCCAACATGAGAAACACGACGTCCACCAGCTGTAGCAAAGAAAACCATATCACCTGGCTGCAAATCACTTCTCGAAACAGCCGAACCAACCTGCACCTGCTCACCCGTTGTACGAGGCAAATTCACATTCATTGCCTGCTTAAAAATATACTGCATGAAACTACTACAATCTAACCCTTTGGTTGGATCATTACCACCAAAACGATAGGCAACGCCCAATAGCCCCATCGCATTCATAATCAAGTCACTGGCTTGATCTTTCTGACTGGCCGAACTATCGCCACCAGCACGAGTTGTCTGTCGAATCAAATCCTCAAGCGGATCGGCATGAGCATTAAAAGAAGTTATCAAACAACACATCACACTTATTAGATATACAAAAGATTTCATTTTATCCAAACCGATTCCTATTCGCCTTCCTCTAGTTAGCAAGCATGCTTGAGTATGTTATGCTAATAATTGCATTAGTTACGATACTGCCAGTAACCAAAATTACTTAATCACCCTTAACGGACAAAACATGTTAAAAGAAACTATGTTTGCCATGCGCGATTTACCAAGATTACGAGAAATTATTACCATTTTTATTCGATATGGTTTAGGCAGTTTTATGCAGCGTCTAAAGCTCACTCGTTTTCTGCCCAACCATGATAAATCACTCTCTAATACACACTACATGAGTACACCAAAGCGTGTTCGCTTAGCCTTTGAAGAACTCGGTCCCACTTTCATTAAACTAGGACAAATTTTATCCACTCGAGTTGATATTTTCAGCCCCGAGTGGATACAAGAATTCGAGCATTTACAAAATAACGTCCCTAGTTTAGACAGCGAAACCATCCAACAACTGATTGCAACTCATTCACCGCAAGAGCTCAATGATATCTATCAATCTATTGACGAGCAACCAGTTGGCAGCGCATCAATCGCTCAAGTTCACAGAGCAGTACTCATGAACAACGAACAAGTTGTCATTAAAGTTAAACGTCCCGATGTCGAAAATACCATTCACTCAGATCTGCGTATTTTAACCCATATTGCTAACTTAATAGAATCAGAAATTCCCGAATCTAAACGCTACCAACCAGTAGAAATGGTTCAATACTTTACCAAGAGTTTACGCAAAGAAACCGATTTAACATTTGAATTAAGGTACTTAGAACGTTTCGCAGCTATTTTTGCAGATAATCCCAAAGTCCATATTCCAACTGTTTACCCTGATATTTCCAACCACGATATTTTAGTACAAGAATATATTAGTGATAGCTTATTAAAAAATCTGGATTTGGGCGAGTATTCCGCCGAATTTTTACATGAATTAGCTCAAACGATAACAGAATCTATTTTCACCATGATTCTCAAACACGGCTTTTTCCATGCAGATCCCCATCCAGGTAATATCTTTGTCAGCAAAGAAGGCAAAATCACCTTTATCGATTTTGGCTTAGTTGGTTTTTTGAGTACCAACCGCCGACAAGAACTCATTGCGCTCATCAATGCCTTAATTGAGCATGATGAATTCACCATACAATTCGTTTTAAGCAACTGGGCAGAAGGCGAAATCGTGAATGATGATGATCTCGGTCTAGATGTCCTAGAAATGATGCTAAACTACGAACATACCCCGCTAAAGAAATTTAGCCTAAGCTCAATTATTAATGATATCACCCGCATCATTCGTGAAAACAACCTGCATTTACCTGGCGATTTAGTCATGCTATTTAAAACGCTCATCACCATGGAAGGCGTCGTTAAAAAGCTAGATGGCGATTTTCAATTACTAGAACATTGCAAACCGCTCGTTCTCAACGTTCTTAAAAATGATTACTCTCTTTCTAAAATGACGAAACGAGGGAAAATACAAGCCAGAACCCTGTTACAAGGACTCAATGATTTACCACAAAATTTTTTGCTAATGTCGCGTAGATTAAAGCAAGGAAAAGTGAATATAAACTTAGACATTCGTCGTCTAGAACAATTTGGACACCAAATTGATAAAAGCAGCAACCGACTTACCATAGGCATTATTACATCGGCTCTAATTATCGGGTCATCCATTCTCATGGCAATTAATAGCCCACCCAGAATACATGGCATATCTCTATTAGGCTTATTGGGTTATGTTTTAACCCTACTCAACAGTGCTTGGCTATTAATCTCCATTTGGCGCTCTGGCAAATAGAATACAACCATAACATTATTTGTCTATGATAAAGGTTATTTGCTAGAATCCGCTATCTAAAGAATCTAAATAATGTTGATAATTGAAAATTAAGGAGAATTACACATGCAACCCCAACAACAATATGACTACACCAGCTTAGGTGGAGCCAGTCAAAAAAATATTGTTTTACAAAAAACTTACTCACTATTAGCTGCTGGTTTCGTCCCTGCGATTGCCGGTGCTTATTCAAGCAACTACTTCAACTTCCTAGCTCTTTTTGGTAAAGCTTGGATGGCATTTATTGCATTATTGGTTGTATTTTACGGCTTGGTTTTCGCCATTGAAAAAAATCGCTACAACAAAGTTGGCATGGGTTTATTCTTTGTCCTAACATTCCTATTAGGCTTAATGATTGGCCCATTACTGCAATATGCATTAAGTTTAAAAAATGGCATTAACTTAGTCGGCGTTGCTGCAGCCATGACCGCTGGTATATTCTTCTCTATGTCATTACTAGCTCGTTCAAGTAAAATCAACATGAACGCCATGAGCAAATTCTTAATGGTTGGTTTCGTTGTTTTGATAATTGGCGTCATTGCAAACTTCTTCTTAGAAATACCAGCATTAAGTTTAACCATTGCAGCTGGTTTCGTTATTTTTAGCTCAGTGATGATTATGTTCCAAACCAAAGCAATTATTGATGGCGGCGAAGACAGCTACATCAGTGCAGCTTTAACCATTTTCATTTCACTGTACAATATTTTCAGTAGCTTACTAAGAATTTTAATTGCACTAACTGGCAATGACTAATTCTAACTAAACAACAAAAAATGGCTGCCTGAAACATTAGGCAGCCATTTTTGATGAAATTTATTGTCCATACGCAATCATCCATCCTAATCAAGATATCATCCCAATCCTCTATCAAGCTAAAACATATCAACTTAATACTCTCGCTCTCTTACTTGTACCCACTAAAAATCCAGAATGTTTTATTCATGCCCCCACTCTTGAATATGTTATTGTAATGATTACATTCTCTTTACCGTTTTCGCATAATAAAAAGTATTTGAAACAAATATTTTTTGACAGTATTTTTAAAAATGACTATTCTATTTAATTTTGCAGTGCAATATTTAGACTAACCAAGCAATGCTTGTTAAACTATTCGTTAATTGATTGACTTATCAGGCTATTTGTAGAATAAATAGTCTAACAACGGAGATACATCATGGCAACAGCCGTCCTTACCGCAACTGGCTTATATACCCCACCAAACAGCATCAGTAATGATGAATTGGTTGCTACTTTCAATGCTTATGTTCAACAGTTTAATCAAGAACATGAGCAGGAAATTGCTGCTGGAACCGTTGAAGCTCTAGGCGAATCAAGTAGCGAATTTATTGTCAAAGCATCAGGCATTAAAAGTCGTTTTGTGATTGATAAAGAAGGTATTTTAAACCCTAATATCATGCACCCGATTTTTAAAAAACGCAGCAATGACGAACTATCCCTACAAGCTGAAATCGGCGTTGCCGCTGCAAAAGATGCATTAGCACAAGCTCAATTAGCAGCAAGCGACATTGACTTAGTGATTGTTGCCAATTCAAACATGCAACGCGCTTACCCAGCAATGGCTGTAGAAATTCAAACAGCCTTAGGCTGCCAAGGCTTTGCTTACGATATGAACGTAGCTTGCTCTAGTGCCACTTTCGCTTTGCAAACAGCAAAAGACGCTGTCATCAGCGGCTCTGCACAACGTGTTTTAATTATCAATGCTGAGATATGTTCAGCTCATTTAAACTTCCGCGAACGCGATAGCCACTTTATTTTTGGTGATGCCGCAACTGCAATGATCATCGAAAACGAAGCCTTAATAAAAGATAAAAATCGTGGCTTCAACATTGTTGGCACGCATTTATGGACAGAATTCTCAAACAATATCCGCAATAACTTCGGCTTCCTAAATCGTTGTGAAGAAAACAACGCCTTCAGTGCGGATAAACTATTTGTCCAACAAGGACGAAAAGTATTTAAAGAAGTGTGCCCTGCTGTTGGCGAACACATTATTACCCATTTAAACAAGCACAATATCGAACCAAGCCAAATCAAACGCTTCTGGCTACATCAAGCTAACCAAACCATGAATGAGCTCATTTCTAAACGTGTGCTTGGTCGCCATGCAACCTTAGAAGAAGCACCATTAATTTTAGACCGCTACGCCAATACAAGCTCTGCTGGCTCAATCATCGCCTTACATTTGTACCAAGATGACTTACAAAGTGGTGATTTAGGTGTTGTGTCTAGTTTTGGTGCTGGTTATTCAATTGGCTCTGTTTTATTGGAAAAACGTTAATGGCTGCCAAGCCTCGCCTAAAGCGAGCGGTTTATGCCGGCAGTTTTGACCCGCCAACAAACGGTCATTTATGGATGATTCGCGAAGCGCAAGCCATGTTCGATGAATTGATTGTCGCCATTGGTATTAATCCAGATAAGCGCTGTACTTACACAATAGAAGAGCGTAAAGAAATGCTACGTCTGATTACAGGCGGCTATAGCAATGTCAAAATTAGCACATTTGAAAACGAGTTTTTAGTAAATTATGCTAACTCTATTCATGCTGACTACATTGTTCGTGGTATTCGCACGACTCAAGACTATGAATATGAACGCTCAATGCGCTATATCAATTCAGACTTGCAACCAGAAATATCAACCATATTTTTAATGCCACCACGAGAATACGCTGAAGTTTCATCAACAATGGTTAAAGGCATGGTTGGTCCAAAAACTTGGCAAGAAGTCATCAAGCGCTACTTACCAGAGCCTGTTTATGAAAAAATCATGCAAGATCATATTTATTCAGGTCGATAAGCATTAGATAAAATATCATTTAAATCAATAACGCGCATAAGAAAAGCCGCCTTTTGGGCGGCTTTTCTTCATTCAACTGCGATAACAACTAAACTTTCAAAACTTATACCATGCCTTGCGCTTTAATTCTTTTACCAGCATTTTCTAATTTATTTAATGCCGAAATATATGCTTTAGCACTGGCAACAATAATATCCGTATCAGCACCTTGTCCATTAACAATATGCCCATCTTTGCTTAACCGAACAGTAACCTCGCCTTGGCTTTCCGTCCCTGCCGTAATAGCATTCACAGAATAAAGCTGCAATTCAGAATTACTTTTCGCCTTAGCTTCAATTGCTTTAAAAATAGCATCCACAGGACCAGAACCATTTTCTCTAGAACGGATTTCATCGCCTTTTTCTTCAAAAACAATCTCTGCCACAGGCTCTTCACCAGTTTCAGACTGAATTTTCAAAGAAACATAACGATAGCGTTCTTGTGATGAACTCAAACTATCATCAGAAACCAAAGCGTGCAAATCTTCATCAAAAATTTCACGTTTTTTATCAGCTAACTCTTTAAATCGAGCAAATGCGGCATTTAGCGCCTGTTCACTGTCCAAAATAATACCTAATTCTTGTAATTTAGTTCTAAAGGCATTACGTCCAGAAAGTTTACCCAAAGTTAAACGATTATTACTCCAGCCAACGGATTCAGCTGACATAATTTCATAGGTTTCACGGCATTTCAAAACACCATCCTGATGAATACCTGATTCATGAGCAAAAGCATTCGCGCCCACAATGGCTTTATTAGGCTGAACAGGATAACCCGTTACCGTAGAAACCATTTTTGATGTTGGAACAATCTGAGTAGTATCAATACCAACATCTAAACCATATAAATCATGGCGCGTACGTAGTGCCATAACCACTTCTTCTAAGCTAGCATTACCTGCTCGCTCACCTAAACCATTAATAGTGCATTCTACTTGGCGAGCACCGCCTTGTACTGCCGCCAATGAGTTCGCAACAGCCATGCCTAAATCATTATGACAATGACTCGACCAAATAACGTTTTCGCCACCTTTTGTCATTGTGATTAAATCACGGAAAAATTGCTCAGTTTTGAATGGAACTGAATAGCCAACTGTATCCGGAATATTGATTGTTGTTGCACCAGCAGCAATGGCTTCACCACAGATTTCTACCAAGAAATTCAAATCTGAACGCAATGCATCTTCACAAGAAAATTCAATATCATCCGTGTATTCTTTTGCGATTTTAATCGACTTCACCGCAGCAGCAACCACCTCTTTTGGTTTCATTTTTAATTTATGCTCCATGTGCAGTGCACTGGTAGCAATAAAAATATGAATACGCTTTTTAGCTGCTTTGCTCACAGCTTCACCCGCAGCACGAACATCTTTCTCATTTGCTCGAGCCAAAGAACAAATTGTCGAATTTTTGATAACTTCAGCAATGCTAGCTACAGCATCAAAATCCCCAGGACTTGCAGCAGCAAACCCAGCTTCAATCACATCAACACCCAATTTTTCTAATTGACGGGCAATGCGTAATTTTTCTTCTTTTGTCATAGCCGCACCTGGTGATTGCTCACCATCACGTAGCGTGGTATCAAATATGATGACTCGCTTATTCTCCGTCATTTTTCGCTCCAATGGTTCTGTTGTTCGATTTTTCAAAAAAGTATTCAAATCAATTGGACGGCCTTGAGTTTCCGCTAACGTAGTAATCTGCTCTAGTTTTGCCAAAGGCATAGATCCACGTGCACGCCATTTGTAAATAGCTGCAGTACTGATGCTGTCTTCAGGAAAATGCTCTTTTAAAGCATGAGACAAAGCATTAACACCACCGAAATAATCAATAAGACGCTCAATATCGATTTGCATAAAAAAGACCTTTTGTCCAAAAAATATATATTTATTGTTATTAAGTAACTTAAAAGCTATCTTATATGATTTTTTGGACAATTAGCAACTATTTTTATAAAAATATCCAAAAACATATGCCATTTTATGAATAGATAAAAACAAATAGACATTTTGTATAAAAAAGAAAATTATTAACCACCGTAAAATCAGTTATAATTCAATAAATTCAAATACTTCAGATAGCACCATGGAAAATATTGTCAGTTGGACAGAAAAACAACAAACACAACAAGCTTTGTGGCTAACGCATAATCAGCACAAAATACCAAAGCACATTCAAATAGCAGATATATCAATGAGTGCAGATGCCGCACTTAAATTAGCACAAGAAAATACTGCATTCATCTGGAGAGGTGACTTCCAGCAAGCAAAACAGTTACTTGCTGCGATGAAAAGACGATTACAAACCAACAAGAAAAAAGCCAAACAACCTGACAATATCACCCAACGTTTTCATCTTCACCGTATGCAGCAAGGGCAAATTAGTCGAATTTTATCTCACTTATTGATTGAATTAGATGCAAACTGGCAGATTAACTTACCGAGAAGCCCTGATGTAAAAGCGGCACTAGAAGCTGCGAATATGACACAATCAACACATAACAGCTTAATGCCTTTGCAAAACTTATTAGGCTATATTGGCGCCTATCAATGGTACCAAAAAGGGGTACCGATTAATGCATTAAACAAAAAAACCATTCATGTCCCATTTGGTGTTTTCTCTCCTCTTCGAGGAGAATACCTAGAGCTAGTACAACAAGCACCATTGCCCAACTCATGCCAAACTGCTTTTGATATTGGTACTGGTAGCGGTATATTGGCTGCCATTTTGGCACAGCGTGGTATTCCAAAAATTATAGGTACCGATACAAACCCACTGGCTATTCAAGCTGCAAAAGATAATATCAACAACTTGGGATTTAATCAGCAAGTGGATATTATTCAACAAGATTTATTCCCGGAAAATACTGCCGATTTAATTATTTGTAATCCACCCTGGTTACCAGCAAAACCAACAAGCAATATTGAAACCGCACTATATGACCCTGATAATCAAATGCTTTTGGCACTATTATCACAAGCTCAGCATCACCTAAATGAAAATGGTGAGTTTTGGTTGATTCTTTCCAACCTAGCAGAATTACTTGGTTTAAGAGAATCTGATGATTTAAATAAAATGTTTAATCAATTCAATTGGACTATTCGAGATCAACTTCAAACGCAAGCAACCCACCTAAAATCAAAAGATTTAGCCGACCCATTAGCGAGTGCGAGAACAAAAGAAATCACTTCTCTTTATATTCTAGTTAAAAAATAATATTTATTAATAGCCAACAATAAAAGGACCAAGCTGACAATGACTGACTACTTATCCAACAACCAAAAAGCATGGGATTATCAGGCAACGACTGACAGCCCTTGGTCTCAACCTGTTAGCAATCATGAAATTGAACAAGCTAAACAAGGGCAATGGGAGGTTCATTTGACACCCAAAGCACTACCAAGCCACTGGCTAGACGACATCCAAGATAAATCTATCTTGTGCTTGGCTTCTGCGGGCGGACAACAAGCACCTATTTTAGCGGCAGCAGGAGCTAATGTTACTGTTTTTGATTTTTCTGAGAAACAACTGGATAAAGATAGATTTGTCGCTCAACGCAATCATTTAAAACTCAATGCAATCCAAGGTGATATGAGAGATTTATCAATATTTTCAGATGCTTCATTTGATTATGTATTTCATCCCATATCAAATCTATACATCCCGGATGTTAATCCTGTTTGGTCTGAATGCTACCGTGTCTTAAAAAGTAATGGACGATTATTATCCAGTTTTTTTAATCCCGTTGTATTTATTGGCGATAGAAATCCCAATCATTTACAAACAGGCATTATAAAACCTTGCTACACCATGCCATTTCGTGAAATGGATATTTTAACGGCAGAACAGTTATTGGAAAAAGAAAGCCGACAAGAAGCATTGGTTTTTGGACATTCGTTAACAGATTTAATTGGCGGACAATGTAAAGCTGGTTTTCAAATGATAGATTTTTATGAGGATTGGCAACCTAACCCTCGTTTTGTGGTAGATAAATACCTGCCAACATTCTTAGCAACCTATTCAAAAAAAGTCTAAAGAAAAATCCGCCTATTAAAATTAGGCGGATTTTTTTGTTATGAACGAGCCAATTCTTCTTTTGCTTCTTTTAACTGTCGTTTAGCTTCTTCCAACTTAACCTCTTGTTTGCGGATTTTTCTGCTATCGCCTTTTTCTTGCGCTTTCTTTAAATCATTTTCACGCTCTACTACTTTTCGACTCTTTTTATCCACCCTTTTTTGACGTTTAACCCATTCTTTATCATTCCGACAATACTGTTTTGTATTCAATAATGCACGTTGCAATCCTGCAACACGGTATTGATTACCATAATCCTCTGCATAGCGAATTTGCTTTTCTAAATTGGCAATTTTTCTATCGCAGACACCATCATCTGCCCATGCAAGCGGCATTAAAAATATCCCTGAGCAAAAAATCAATGTTAGTTTTTTTATAGTCATTATTTTCTCTTTTATCTATTTATCGTTAAGTAGTTTTAAATCATAAACATATATATCATACCAAGCCATTTACATAAGCCCTAATTTAAATACAAAAAAGCCAACTCAATGAGTCGGCTTTTTTTATTTTCAATATTTTTTATTTATTTTTATGAGGCGGATCCTGCAAATAATGCACCAAAGCATCACTAGCAGCCATTATATGTTCATATATAAACTGGCCTGCATCTTCAAAACATTGATCCTTACACATTTGTAAGATTTGCTCATGCTCTTTTTGCTCAAGGTGCTGAGCTGAAGTCATGAAATCTTGCATGTGTGTGTAACGTTCTGTCTGGCTAAACAATTGTTGAATTAAATGTACTGTTCTAGGGCGAACAGGAACATCATAAAAAGACATGTGAAATAATGCATTATTGTCATTCCAGCTTTCAATGTCTTCATTTTCAGCTGCTTCTGCCAATTTGTTTAGATACAGTTCACATTTTTCTAAATGCTTACTGGTTAATAGTGGACCTGCGTCTATGATTAAATCACGCTCTAACAGTGCCCTCATTTTAAGTAATTCTTGCACATCATTTATATCAAGACTAACAACCCGAGCACCTTTATGGTTATCAATTTTAATCAGTCCTTCAGCATCTAACTGGCGCAATGCTTCTCGTAAAGGAACTCTTGAAATACCATACTCTTGCGACAGTGCTTCTTGCAATAATGGCGTCCCACCAGGCAATTCCCCTGATAGAATTCTTTCCCGCAAAGAATCTGCTGTCGCCTCTGATAGGGTTTGTCGCTTGATTAAAGTCATAATGATTCACAGTTCTTTTGATATATTGATATTATCTTTATTAAATGAATACTTATTATGCGATAAAGACAAAAAAAAATCCAAGTAAATAACTTGGATATTTATTATGGGGTGGCTGATGGGGCTCGAACCCACGACAACTGGAATCACAATCCAGGGCTCTACCAACTGAGCTACAGCCACCATTGTACGTAATCAAAAATGACAAATGTTACGTTTTGAATTAGTGGTCGGGGCGGTGGGATTCGAACTCACGACCCTCTGCTCCCAAAGCAGATGCGCTAACCAGGCTGCGCTACGCCCCGACTGAAGAACCGAACTATACAGCTTTATTTTCTAGCTGTCAATCCTTTTGTTGAAGAATATTTAAAAATGAAAAAATCCAAGCTTTAAACTTGGATTATTTTATGGGGTGGCTGATGGGGCTCGAACCCACGACAACTGGAATCACAATCCAGGGCTCTACCAACTGAGCTACAACCACCATTGTTTTGGCGCGCCCGACAGGAATCGAACCTGTAACCGCCCGCTTAGAAGGCGGGTGCTCTATCCGGTTGAGCTACGGGCGCTCAACTACTGTCGTTCACACTAATAGTGTTTTTTGGTCGGGGCGGTGGGATTCGAACTCACGACCCTCTGCTCCCAAAGCAGATGCGCTAACCAGGCTGCGCTACGCCCCGACTGAGAAACAGAACTATACAGCAATCTTAATTTTAGTGTCAACAATTATATTGCAAAAAAGCACAATTATTTACTAAATATTTGTATTTATTTTGTATTTAATTAGCAAATCAAAGCACCACAATTCAATACAATCTAAAAAATAAATATTTATTTGACCTTAACCTCTAGTCAAGCTTTATGCTGTTAACCATAATCTCATTGGATTTAGACACCTTAGGAGCAAACATGAGCGAACCCTCAATTCAAATAACCATCAATGGTATGAGCTGTGCATCTTGCACTGCTAGGGTAACCAAAGCCATAAGCTCCTTACCTTTTGTCCAGTCAGTCAATGTTAATTTAATGACCAACCAGGCTGTTATTGCCTACCAACAGCCATTTGATACAGCTGCCATTGTCAATTCAGTAAGTAAACTGGGTTTTACCGTAGAAACAGAAACCATCGATTTAAATATTATAGGTATGAGTTGTGCCTCTTGTGTCGGTCACGTTACCAAAGGCTTAAATGCAACGGTAGGTGTTATTAATGCAGTAGTTAATTTAGCCACTCAATCAGCTTCTATTCATGCTTTATCGGGTATCAATCCTGACCTTTTTATTCAAGCTATTGCAAAAAAAGGCTTCCAAGCATCAATCGTGAATCAAGAATCCCTTGCTGATGAATCTCTTTCACGCAGACAAGAACAAGAAAGCCAATCGCTTAAAAGAAGATTTTTAATAGCCTCTATATTTGCTCTTCCTTTATTTTTAATGGAAATGGGCTCGCATTTATTTCCAGTTGTACAACAAATTATTCAGCAAAGTATTGGTCTGCAAAAC